>CAZQKE010000108.1:0-22331 GCA_964593865.1 uncultured Anaerolineaceae bacterium
CGTTGTACCCTCCATCGGCTCCGAGATCACAATGTAGGCTTCGGTCACCGGCGGGGGCGGCGGTGGAGGCGGTTCCGTCTCGCCACCGGCCCGCTGCAAGACAACTTCCACATCCTCGGTGGGGTTGCCCTGGGTGATCACGGGGTACTCGCGCGTGGTGACAAACATGAGTTTTCCCCGCCCATCCTCAATGTAGGCATAGATGGTATACAAACGGTCAGGGACAATATCCCGCTCGTTATATTCAACCTCAAAGGGGATGGGAACCTGACCGGGACCGTAAAGCACCTCCTCGCCGACGACGGCATCGGGAGCGTCGCCCAGGGCAGCATCGCGGATCTGGATGACGACGGTGGCATCATCGGGCAAGGCAATCCTCTCGCGGTAGGTGACAAAGCCGGTGACGCTCTCCTCACCGCCGATCATGGCCGATAGACCGGCGGCCACACAAGCCGCCACCAGGCAGGCGATCAGCAAAGCCACAATGAGGCCGATGATGATCGCCGGCCAGTTGGTTTTCTGGGCAGGAGCCTCATCTCCCGCTTCCACATCCTGCATTTCAACTTCTTCCATTTTGTTTTCTTGGGTCATTTTACCTCCTTCAATCTAAAGTCATGTCGCAAGGGCGGGTGTCTCGTCCTCCGTGGCGAGGGTGATCTCTTGATCGGCAACCGCCCCTTCGCCGTCCGCGCTCAATCGTTCCAACACTTCGTCCAACAGGTCCCGATCCTGGTGGGCATACCGCTCGGCATAGATCTCAATCGTGGTGACCAGCAGCAGCATGATCACCGGGCCGTAAAAGAGGCCCATCATGCCCGCCCAGGCGATCCCGCCAAAGATGGCCAGCAGAAACAGGGCAAAGTTGATGGTCGCCTCTTTGGAGAGCAGCCTCGGTCGCAGCAGAATGTCGATCCAGTTGACCACGCCGTAAAAGCCGATCAGGACGATGAGGGCTTGGCTCCAATTGCCGGTCAGGATGGAGACGATGGCAACGGCGATAACCAGCCAGCTGATCCCCACCATGGGGATCAGGGCCAGGAACATGGACAGCAAGACGAACAGAAACACATACGGCAGCCCGGCCAGCCAGAAAAAGATGCCCATGACCGCGCCCTGGATGACGGCGATGAGGAACACGCCGAACACCAGAGATTTGACCATGGCCGTAATCTTGCGGGTGTACAGTTCGCTCAGTTCCGGCCCCAGGGGGCTGATCGCCTCCAGCCTGGGGATCAGGGTGTCGTACACCGGCAGCAGGGTAGCCACTACGACGATGAAGATGACCCCCTGGACGATCAGCGAGGGGATGGAGGAAGCCACGCCGACGGCCATATCGGCCAACGCCTGCGCCCCGGCCTGGATCAGGGGGCGAATGGCGTCTTCTGCGCCGCTCTCCAGGCTTCCATCCGGCCCGACCAGGGGCAACCCCGCCAGCGAATTTTGAATGTCCCGAACAAAAGCCCCGATGTCCAGGGTGGCCAGCTGCTCAAACAGGCCGGAAAGCTGATTGATCGTCGCCCAGACGATCAAAAAGACGGGGATGACCAACACGACCAGCACGGCGGTCAGGGTCAACGAGGCCGCCAGCCCCCTGCGCCCCTTGACCCAATCCCGGTTGAGGAAAAAGGTGTATACCGGCTTGAGGATGATGACCGAGATGAGGCTCACAACCAGGACGGTGAAAAAGGGGCTGAGCATCATCAACGTCAGAATGATGAGGATCGCAAAAGCGATGTAAAAGAACAGTCTTTCTTGCAGGTTGATGCTCTCCCAAGTGGTCACCCCCCCGGCGGCCTCGGCGGCGGAGCCGGGATCGGACGCGCCCGCCGGTTTCGGCGTTTGCAACCGCTTCCAGACCTGGGAAATGTCGGGTAGCCTCATTTCACATACCAAAGGCCCGGCGCGTACCAGGCAACAACAGGTAGATCAGGATGCCGATGGGGATCGCCAAGCCCAGAATGCCGCACATGAAGGCAAAAAGCCCTCCGCTGAAAACGCCGATAACGCCCTGGATCACCGTCAGGCCCACGCCGATCAGGGCCAACGCCCAGGCCCACTTTTTCATCGCCAGCAGGCCAAAGGCGACTACGAATTGGATCACGGCGGTAACGATCCCCACAAAGCCCGACCAGCCGCTTGATGCGCCAAAGGCGGCGATGTCTTCCAGGCCAAAGAGGCCGCCGAACAGGCTGCTCAGTCCGCCGACGCCAAAGACCATCAAGCTCCACAGGAGCGAAAGGATGGCCAGGATGATGTACAGGACGGCCAAAATGCCGATGCCGATAGGTCTTTCCTTCACCACGCCCTCTCTTCAGCCCTCCCGCAGGCCCGGACAACCGGCGGTCGCCCGCCTGCGGGAGGGCACTTGTTTTAGACGTTCTTACGCCTCTTCCTGTTCCCCTGCCGGTTCCTCTGCCGCCTCCTCTTCGGTCGTTTCTTCCTCTTGTTCCTGAGGAGCTTCATCCAACCCGGTCATCTCGCGGTAAGCCAGTGTCCAGGTGGACATGACAAAAGTTTGCAGGAACCCTTCCAGCACCAGGGCGACGATAAAGCCCACGATGCCAAAGCAGCACACCGCCGTTCCCATCAGCCCGCCGGAGCCGTAAACCACGGTGTTCCAAAAGGCCGCACCGACGCCTACGCCCAGCACCACGCCGATCAGCAGGACGATGACCCAGATGATGATCCCCACGCCCAGGAAGAAGAAGAGCAAAACCAGCGTCGTGGCCAGGTTCTCCTTGAGCACCTGCCAGCCACGCCCAAAGGACCCGGTCCAGCTCATTTTTTCCTGAACGGCTGCTTGCTCGGCATAAATGCGGATGACGCCCAGGATCGTGGTGGCGATGACGCTCATGAACGTCACGACGATCATGCTCGACCAGACATCCAGCGAGGCGCCGAACAGGGCCTCCATGAACATGTTGAGCAGGGAGATGAGCAACGCGATCACCAGGGCCACAAGCCAGAAGGCGATCAGCATCAGGACGCCGATGCCGAACAGGGACCAGAAGCGGCTGGCGCCTTCGCCCCACGCGCTGCCAAAGTCGGTCTCGCCCTTTTCCACGATCTGCTTGACGCCGGCGATGAGGCCGCCCCGCGCAATGACCGAGACCACCCACAAGGCGATGGCGAGAAAGACGGCAACGCAGCTAATGCTCGCCGCCAGGGCGACAAACCCCGGCGGGAGGATGGCGCGGGCCAACGCTTCTTGTACATCGGTGCCCACGCCCCCACCGGGACTCACGTTGAGGGCAAACACCAAGCTGAGCACGGAGAGCAAGCCCAGCAACCACAAGACTTTCCACCGCTTGCTGATCTGCCAGGCTTTGCCGATCACTTTACCGTAATCCATCGTTCATTCCTCCTTTCAACCTCTGAATTTCATTCTTCATCTTCCGTCGTCGCGCCGACGACGGCTACATTTTCTCCGTCGGTTACGGCGGCGGCATAGGCCGCATCCTCCTCCGTGGCGGCGGCGACCTCATAGACCGCGCCTTCATCCGTCACCGTCAGCCGCTCCCCGGCAACGCCCTCGTCGGTGGCGACGGTGTTCCCGGCCACCAGGCCCTCCTCGGTGAGGACGATGCCGCCGATCTCGGTTCCTTCATCGCCCACCGAGACGCGGCCCGCCGCCGTGCCTTCGGCTGCGCTCAGGACGGTGTAGGCCACCTCGCGCCCGGCGTCCAGCTGCTGGGCCACGTCACCGGCGATGGACATGGTAACGACATCCAGGGCCGCCTTCTGCATCTCTTTTTGCAGTTCGGCTACCCACTTGTGTTCAACGACGGCGACGATGGCCGATGTACCCGGCTTGAGGGACTCGCCCACCGCCTGCAAACGCGCATCGGAAAAGCCGGAATCGCGCAGTTTGGCCGCCAGCCCGCCGATGAGGGCACCGGCGGCCCCCACGGCCAACACCCCCGGCCCGGCCAACGCGCCGACGACCGCACCCAGCGCGCCGCCAAAGGCTGCACCCTTGCCGCCGCCCCAGTCCTTCAGCTCCTTGATGTGGAGTTTGTTCTTCTCATCACGGCGGAGAATGGCCGCGTTCTTGATGCCGATCAACCCTTCTCTCTTGACCGCTTTGAGCTCCTTGAGCACCTGTTCGGCGTCGTCTTCGCCCTGGAAGGCGGCAACGATGACCTGAACAGGAACATCACCACTTCCCTTTGCCATAAGGTTCGTCTCCTCTACCAGAATTTGCAAACCGGGGCGGCTTGCCCCGTCGGCGGCTAGGCCACGCCAAAGGTCTCGCGCAGCTGCTCTTCCTGCTCGCGGGTCAGGTTGGAGGCGATCAGCTCAAACTCAATCCCCTCAAAGGCGTCCGCGACCTTGTCCACCACGGCGTCGCTGGTCATCAGGAACAGGGCCGATGTCCCTTCTGTGACCTCCTGCCGCACCGATTCAATGAAATCATCGTCAATGCCATAGTCGCTGAATTTCCCGGCCAGCGCACCCATGGCCGCACCGATAGCCATGCCGAAGAAGGGCATGAAAAAGATCAGGCCGAACAGCATCCCCCAAAAGGCTCCATCCAGCGCACCGGCCCCGGCCAGGCTGACCAGTTGCTTGGTTTTGGGCCGTTTGCTGCCCTCCGGCCAGGTGACGATGGCCGCATCGTGTAGGTTGATGAGTTTCTGTTTCGCCAGCCTTTTGATGAGGTCCAACGTCTTTTCCGCCCCATCGGCGGTTTTGAATTTGAGAACCGTAATCGTTGCCATTTTCCTCCCTCTTTGTCAATCAGCTCGACGCAAGTTTGTAATCAGAATGTAGGTGCTGACGATAAGCACCCACGCCGGAAAGATCAACGTCACCCATAGGCTATGATCCACGATGAGCAGCAACCCCAGGGCCAAAGCGTATGTCAGGAACGCCAGCAAGCGGGGCATGGTGTGGGTGCGCACCCACACCGTGCCCAACGAAAGCATAAAGACACCCGCCATACGGATAGCATACACATTGGTAATCTGGTACATCACCGTCCGGCCAAAGGTGTACAGGCCGCTCCTCACCAGCTGAGAAGGGATCGTATTGTAGCTGGCAAGCAGGCCCCCGGCCAGGGCCGCCGAGACAAAGGTCATCGCCAGAAATAACAAGCCGCTGCCCAAAAAGACGGTGGAAAAGAAGCGATCCTCCAGCTCGCCCAGGTGGTCACGCACGACACCGATAAACCACAGAAAGGCGATTCCGGCCAGCGGGATCAAACCCAAGCCGTAGGAGACGATGGTTGCCCGCGTCGTCAACCACTCGCCGCCGTCCAAAGGATCGGGCGGGATGACGATGCGGATCAGGATAAAGGCCGCCCCCAACAGCAAGGCAAAGAGGATACCGGCCACCGCAGCCGCCCGCGGCGTCCGCAACCGTTCCCTGGCGCGGGGCAACACACCCTGGCCCATGGGCACCCACCTACCGCTGCTGGAAGGCGCGAATGATCTGGAGCACGCCGCCGATCAAGGCCAGTACCGCCACCGCCCAGATAAAGGCCGCAACGGTGAACAGGTTGGCCCAGTTGAGGACCAGGATGAGGCCGAAAAAGACGCTGATGGCCCCCATGATGCCCGCCCCCCAGCCGCCGCCTTTGAAGGCCATGATCAAGGAGATCACGCCGACGATCAGGCCCTGGATGCCCAAGATCAGGACAAAGATCATGGGCAACACCATCGCGCTGACGATGGGCTGGCGCATGACAACGATCCCGGCCAGGATGCCCAAGACGCCCATAAAGAGCTTCCATCCCCAGGCGGTGTGGTCTATGAACATGACCACCAGGGTAAAGATGCCCTGGATGAGCCAGTAAAGACCCAACACCCAGGCCAGTACAATGGTCGTCTTGGCCGGGCTGGTCAGCAACAGGATACCGACGATGATGTTCAGAATGCCGCCCAGAAGCAGCAACCACCAGGGAAATTGTTCGGTTTCAAACGTCATTGCATCTTCCATCTTTTCTCCCTCCTTAGTAGCTCCCTTGCAAGCGGTCGCGGTTGCCATAGCCGCCACCGGCGTAGCTGGCTACATCCAGCAGAAAGCCCAGGCCCAGCCAGACCCAGTCAAAGCCCACGATGCCCGCAGGAAAGACCATTAGATAGGCCAACGTGGTCCAGGGCAGGAACAAGAAGCCTAAGAACGACAAGCAGAACGAATTAAAGGCCAGCGCAAATCGTCCCGGCTGAAGCAGCCACCAGATCAGGATGGCCGCCCTCGGCCCCAACAGAACCAATGTTGTGAGCAGACAACACATTGTTTTCCCCTCCTTTCTTCAGATTTTTCGCCAGATGAAAAGCGGTATCAGGATGGACGGCAAGGCCGCCGAGGTACAAGGCAATTGCAAAGCACCGGGAGCAGGCGGCCCGACCGGTTGGATCTCGGCTTGCGACGATGTCGGCTCGGCAGGGGGAGGCCCCTCCGTCGGCTCCGGTGGTGGCGGGGGTTGGGTCGGTTCGGGGGGCGGTGGCAGAGTCGGTTCCGCCGGGGCCGGAGTCGGTTCGGCAGGCACAGGGGCAACGGTCGCCTCGGCAGGGGGAGCTTCCACCGGGGGTTTTTGCGTCGGCCAATCCACGAGCAGGACCAACGCCCATAGGCAGGCCAGGACCATAAAACCGATGAGGACGGCGGGCAGCACCCAATCGGGCAGCAACGCCTTGCCGACCACCTCGCCGCGCAGGTTGCGAACCTGTTGGTCGGCGGAACGAACCTGCACGGTGTAGCCGTATGCCCTCTCTTTGCCCAGGAGAGGGCGACTGCGCGGTATCGCCTGGAATTCAACCTGGGCCGATTGCCCGGCGGCAACCCGCAGTTCCTGATTCGGAGCCGGGGTAAAGATCAGCTCGTCGCCGTCGCCCTGCCAGGTCAGGTCAAAGGTCTGGCGGATATTGCTCCGGTTTTCGACCGCCACCCGCGCCGGTTGCCCCGCTTCCACCCGCCGGGGACGTAGGTCGGCGTCGAAGCTGCTCCAGACGGCGATGTTGAGGACGCAGGTCGCCTCCGCCACCTGGTCGGGGGCCAGATGGCTGTGCACCCGCAGCCGGAAGGTGTGCCGCCCGGCCCGGCTCTGCGCCGAGAGGGGTGGTTGGACGGTCAGCGTCGTTTCCCGCTGCCGCCCCGGTGCAAGGCGCACCGTGGGGGTCGGCGTAGACACCCAGGCGGTAGGGATGCCCTCTACCGCAATGGAAAAGGCATCCTCGTCAATGCCCCGATTGAGCAGGATCAGGGGAATGGTCAACGCCTCCCCCGGCGTGACCGAGTATTCGGTCGCCGGGAGCAGCAGGCCGATGCGCCCCGGCGTCCGGTAGGCGGCCACCGTCAGCGCAGCCTCCCGCACGGCGTCTTCCCCCGGCCGGTTGCGCCCCGTCAGACGCACGACAAAGGGGTAGCGTCCCACCTGCACACCTTCCGGTCGGATGGTAAAAGTCGCTACCTGCTCCTCCCCCGGCTTCAGACGATAGACATCCAGGGGGATCGTCACCCAACCGGCGGGCAACCCCTGCACCGTCAGTTGAACGATCTCTTCCTCCGAACCGTGGTTGCGCAGCACCACCGCCGTTGAAAGGCTCTCCCCCGGCGCGACCGAGAACTCGCTCGTCTCAATCCAAAGGCTGAAGCGGTTCCGCTCTTCGGCCACGGCTCAACCCTCCTCCTGTTTGCTCAGGAGACGGCGCAGTTCCGCCTCTGTTTCGGCGGGCAAGGCGGTGTAGTAGACTTTGCCCCGGAAAGGCCGCAACGCCTCGATCACGGCCTGGGGATCGGCCCTGCCGACCATGACAAAAAGAGCCGAGGTCCCCGGTTCCAGGGCCTGGCTCACATCGTTGATGAACCGCTGGTCAATCCCCAGGTTGGCCAGATCGCCGCCCATGGCCCCGGCCACCGCGCCCAGGGCCGCGCTGACGACAGGGCCGCCCAACAAGAAGCCGATGGCCAGGCCCAACAGCCCGCCGCCGACGGCTCCGACCTTGACGCCCCGATCTACCCGGTTCTCGATGCGAACGGCGCCCTCTGCATCCTTGACGACGACCGCCGCATCGTCCAGCTCCAGTTGCTTTTCGTCGCGGACCGCCTGCAAGGCTTCCAGCACGCGATCCGCTTCCTCCATGTTGTCAAAGGTGATGACGACCAGATGGGACATACCACCTCCTAGATCCGTTTGCTCAGGACGTGGCGCAGCTCCTTTTCCGCCTCCGGGTCCAGGGTGGTGTAGCGCACCGTACCCTTGTAGGGCCGCAGCGCAGCGACGGCCACGTCGGGGGTCGCATCCCGGACGATGAGAAAGAGGGCCGACGTGCCGGGCTTTAGGTCTTCGCTCACTTCCCGGATGAATTTCTTGTCAATGCCCACATCGGCCATTGAGCCGAGCAAGCCCCCGGCCAACGCGCCGACGACCGCCCCCGCCACGGGGAAAAAGATGCCGCCGATGAGCAAACCGAGGAACCCGCCGCCCAACGCGCCGACTTTGACGCCCCGGTCCAGCTCGTCCCGGATGTGGATCCGACCGCCTTCATCCTTGACCACCACGGCGGAATCGTCCAGGTTGAGGTAGCCCCCTTTTTGCACCGAACGCAAGGTTTCGCGGACCTTGCCCGCTTCTTCGGCATCGTCAAATGTGATAACCAGGAGATGGGCCATCAGAGTTCCTCATGGGCCAGGGCGTCGCGCAACGCCCGTTCTTTTTCCGGGGGCAGTGTCGTCATGGCCACTACCGCTTTGAAGGGCCGGATTTCCTCCAAGAAGCGGTCCGGGTCCTCGGCATGGCCCAGCAGGAAGAGGGCCGATGTGTTGGGCCGCAGGGCATCGGTGGCCTTGCGGATAAAGTCGTCATCTAGGCCGTAATCTTTCAACCCGCCGGTGATGGCCCCGATGGTAGCACCGCCTACCAGCCCGCCCACCGGACCGCCCAGCAGCAAGCCGACCAACAAGCCGATACCGCTACCGCGCAGGGCATATTTCCCGGCGAATTTGTGAGTCTGCTTGATCTCAACCGTCTCCGGCCCTTCGCCCCGCGTAGCGATCACCGCGTCCTCCAGGGCGATGATGCCCTTTTCCTGCATCTCCAAAAAGAGAGGCAACATATTTTCTGCCGTTTCTCGGCCTTCAAAACCCAATACGATGATGTTGCTTTTGCTTTCCTGTTCCATTTTTCTCTACCCTCCTGTCTTTTCAGGCGCAAGTCACTTCCCGCACCAAGCGGCGGAACGACTCCAACAGCACGTGAGGCGGATCGCTTTTACTGACAAAAGCATCGGCGCCGACGGCCAATGCATCTTTTTTGGATTCCGGATGGGTGCTGAGAATGATGATCCGGGGACGGTAGTCCAGGCAGTGCAGGGCAAAGAGCAAAGCCGCCGCCGGACGCCCCGGCAGTTCCCAATCAAGCAGCATCAGGGTAGGGCGAAAACGTTGCATCTGGCGGGCCAAGCCGGTCAGGTCCGCGCTTTCGTAGATTTGAAAGCCTCCCCCCTCCTGCCGCAAGAGGGTCTGCAGTGCCCGACGGACTCGTGCGTCGTTATCGGCAACCAAGATGCGTACCGGCCCTTCTTCGCTCACCGTTTTCTGCCTCTCTATCCCTCCACAAGGGGATACGGTTAGTATAGCACAAAAACGGCAAGGATACATCAGGCGTTCGTCCAGTCCCCAACCTGGACATTCGTCCAGTCCCTGCCCTTCCACCGGGCGGTTTCATGACAACGGCTCGGCATCAAAGGCAGGCTCTTCCACCAGGCGGTACTTTACCGCCAAGGCCGCCGCCTCGGCTCGGTTGGCCGCCCTCAGCTTGGAAAGAATGGTGCTGACATGAAAGCGGGCGGTTGAAAGGCTGATCCCCAGTTCGCGGGCGATGTCGGTATTGCTCTTACCCGCCACAATCAAGGCCAGGACTTCGGTCTCCCTAGGCGTCAGGTCGGAGCCAACTTTGGGAGCACGGCGTGTCGCCTGGAGCAGGGCCTTGGCCGCCGCCGGGGCCAGCATACTCTGACCGGCATAGGCCGCACGGATCGCACCGACCAATTCTTCCACTCCCACATCTTTGAGCAGGTAACTGATGGCCCCGGCCTCCAACGCAGCCCTGACCAATTCCCCTTTTTGGAAGCTGGTCAGGGCGATAACCCGCACTTGGGGACACCGTTCCACGATGATGCGTGTCGCCTCTACGCCGTTCATGCCCGGCATGAGCATATCCATCAGGATCACGTCGGGTTTCAATTCAGAGCAAAGGCGCACCGCTTCCTCTCCGTTCCCTGCCGCACCGACCAGCTCAATGTCCTCAAAGGCCATGAGGGAATACTCAATGCCGTTGCGGACCACCACATGGTCGTCTACAACCATGACCCGGATGCGCCTTTCGCTCATGTTTCCGATCCTTCCGGCCAACGGACGATGACGGTCGTCCCCCGTCCCGGCTTCCCTTTGATCTCCAACGCAGCCCCGATGCTCTGCGCCCGTTCACGCATGATCCGCATCCCAAAATGGTCCGATTGCACAGACTCCGGGCGGAATCCATCGCCGTCATCGGCGATCACCAATCTGGCCCGATCCGGGCGACAGAACCATTCAACCCGCACACTACCGGCTTTGGCGTGCCGGGCTACGTTGTTCAGAGCCTCCTGGGCAATGCGGTAAAGGGCGATCTGCACATCCGGCGCCAGCAGGTAGTCCCCTTTGGCCTCCAGTGAGATGGGCAGGCGCATTCGCCCCGACATCGCCTCGGTCAAATGGCCCAGCAGCTCGGTCAGCGGCTTTTCCGTCAACGCCGTCGGGCGCAGTTCCAATAGCATGGTGCGCATCTCGGCCACTGCACCCTGGGTAAGACGGCGCAATTCCTCCAGCCCCTGCCGCCCCTGCTCCGGGTCCCGTTCCCAGATGCGGGGCAGGGCCTCGGCAATGAGGCTGGCCGAAAAGAGGGTCTGCGTCACGGCATCGTGCAGCTCACGGGCAAGGCGATCCCGTTCGGCAACGGTGGCCGCCCGACGGACCTGCTCCCGCAGACGGGCGTTTTCTATAGCCAAAGCCACCTGTGCGCCGAACATGGAGGCAACTTCGGTTTCCTCCGCGGAAAAGTCGCGGGGTCGGCCATAGTAGAGCAACATCCCGCCATAAGCATCGCCCCGGACGATGATGGGCACGGCCAAAGCTGCCCGGTAGATGCCCAACCAAGCAACGGCCTGCAACCGCTCCTCCGCCGTGGGGGAGCTCCCGGAGATGGAGGTAAGGAGATTGGGCACGGCAACCGGTTGTCGGCGGGCAATGGCCTCCATCAACGCATCTTTGCCCACCGGCAGATCTGCGCCGTCCACATAAGCCAGGAGCACCCCTTGGGTCGCCTGCACGACCAGGGAACCGTCTTCCTCCAGGCGGTAGATCCCCGCTCCCCGCGCTCCCAACAGGCGACCCGCCTGCACGGCGATATAGTCCAACACCTCGTTCAGAGGACGCCCGGCATTGAGGACGGTCAACACGCCGCTCAGGTTCTCGGCGATGCGCCGTCGGTGCTCGGCCTCACGCCGCCGTTCCCGCTCCTTGCGTCGGGCCGCTTCCGCCTCGGCAATGGCCTGGCGCAAGGCATCCTCCACCTCCTTCCGCCGCTGCACCTCCCGGCGCAACCGCTCGTTCGCTTGGGCCAATGCCGCCGTCCGTTCGGCGATCAATTTCTCCAGGTTATCAACGTCGGGACCGGTGGGCAGGTCCGAGTGTGTCATCTCGGCCTCACTTCTGAGGAAATTGACCGATCCCCGGCTTACCGTCACGGGTGAAAATTCCGGTCGGCTCGCGCCGAGGGCAATGGCGACTCATGTCGCCTCTTCCGGGCCTGCGACCGGGCATCCGCCTACGCGGACGCTCCCGCCCGCGCCAACGGCCCGCCAGGTGCGGTTTCAACCGCGATTTCCTTCACGCCACCGGGCCGGGCGTATCCGTGCCCAACTCGTGGACGGCCCGCAGCGTTCCGGAGAGATTGTATCATGTCGGACCTAAAAAAGCAAGTTTCACCTGGGTTCTATGCCTGCCGGGTGTATCCCAAACCCGCGGGCGACACACCGGACGACAACAAGACGGGACGCACCTCACGGGTGCGTGCACCTTGCGCCGCCAAGCACGAATTTTACCGAGCCGAAAGAGATTGCAAATTGTCGGCTCCGGGACGTAACCACCACGCTTCCTCTGTGTTTTACCAAGCATAAGGTCGTAGTGCCTGCCGGGGAAACCCGGCCACAGACCGACGATCACAGCGAGGGAGAGAAATGGATTGGTGGATGATTTTGGCAGCGAGCGCACTGGCTTACCTCATCGGGAGCTTCCCGACCGGCTACCTGTTGGGGCGACTGCACGGGGTCAACGTGCTGGAGCAAGGGAGCGGACGCACCGGCGGGACCAACGTCCTGCGCTCCGTAGGGGCCATGCCTGCCCTGCTCACCGCCGGTATAGACATCGGCAAAGGGGCACTGGCCGTCTGGCTGGCCCGCCAGCTGACCGGTCAGCCGACGGGTGAGGTGCTGGCCGGTATCGCAGTCATCTTGGGCCACAACCACTCGCTCTTTCTTCGCTTCCGAGGGGGAGCCGGTGTAGGGACTTCTATGGGGGCCTTGGCCGTGATCTATTGGCCTGCAGCGGTCGCCCTGGTGATCCTCATGCTGATCATTGTCGCCATCACCCGCTACGCATCGCTGGGGTCTCTCATCATCACCACCCTGACGCCCCTCATCCTCCTGGTCCTGGCTTCGTTGGGGATGCTTTCTTGGATGTATGTGGGCTACGGGCTGATCGCCTGGATCATCATCGTCCTGGCCCATCGGCCCAACATCCGTCGTTTGCTGCAGGGGACGGAGCGGCGCGTGGGAGGGAGCGCATAAACCGCAACCGACGCGGTGGGGGTGAACACATTTGGCAGTCCGGCAGGAGCAATTTCGGCCCCACCGTCTCTCGCTACTATGACTCGTAAATCACTGCGCCATCAGGTTGCCATCATCAGCGGGGCTTCCGGCGGCATCGGGCGGGCAACGGCACTGGCCTTGGCCGCCGAAGGTGTTCGCCCGGTCTTGGCCGCCCGTCACGAAGAACGCCTCCGGGTCGTCGCCCGCGAGATCGCAGAACAAGGGGGCGAAGCGTTGGTGATCCCCACCGATGTCACCCGTCGGGAGGAAACGGAACGCCTGGTACGCCGGACATTGGACCACTGGGGGCGGCTGGACATTGTCATAGCCAACGCCGGGCAATACATCCGCTGCCCCGTGCCGGAATTGACCGTCGCCGAAATAGAACGCTCTTTAGCGGTCAATTTTTACGGAGGCGTCCACTTGGCCCTGGCCGCCCTACCCACCCTGCTGGCCCAGGGCCGCGGCCACCTGATCTTTGTGACCTCTATGGACGGCAAGAAGGGCATCCCGCCCGACGGCCCTTACGTCGCCGCCAAATTCGCCCTGACCGGTCTGGCCGAAGTTATGCGCCAGGAGCTAAAAGCCAACGGCGTGGACGTCACCACCATCCTGCCCGGACGGGTAGATACCCCCATGATCGCCACCCTGGACGTCCCCCGGATTTCGGCCAAAATCCCGCCCGAACACGTGGCACGGGCCATCGTCCGCGCCATCTACCGTCCCCAAGCCGAAGTCATCATCCCTCGCTCGGCAAAACTGCTGGTTTATCTCAACACTCTTTCTCCCCGCCTGGGCGATTGGGCCGTCCGTTCCTTCCGCCTGGAAGGGTGGGAAAGGACCAAGTGAGGCAATCCCATGAAGCCGATTCTCCCAAACATCACCACGGACAAACCCTTACACCCATTCCTACACCCCGTCACCGTGGCCTTTGTGCCCGGCCCCATGACCCCTTTGCTGGAAGAGGTCTCGGACGCGCTGCTGAACCGCCTTCGCGCCCAGGGGCACACCGTGCAAAAGACCCCCGACGAGCAGACCGATGCCATTCTCACGACCGCGCCCTTTGGCGAGCCGCTCAGCTGGCGCAAAGCAATGCTTCTGACCTGTCGGCGGCAGTTTGGCCTGAAACACACCCCCACCGTCTACACCCTCCTCCACGCCCCTTCCGACGAATTCCAACGCTTGCTGGACCATTTCCGGGAGGCACTGGCCAAAGACCCGCCGGACCCTGCCGACTTTGCCTTTGCCGGGCTTGCCCCACAAGCGTACCGCGTCCTTGTCAAACAAGGACGACGGGGCGGCCCCATCCTGGCCCTGGAGCGATTGATCCAAGCCCAGGCCAAGTGCATCCGCATCATCCTCATCGTGGGTGATGAACGCCCCTCCTTTGCCTACCACTTTGATCTGGTCGGCGCGCATCCCCGCACCCCTGCCGAGGACCCGGATGCTTTCTACGAAGATATCGCCTTGCGACTGACGACCACTCTATGCAGCCACGAGGTGACCGACCACCAGGTCGTGGGCGATCCCATCCCCTACTCCCTGTGGCAGAGCCTGACCACGCCATCGGCCATGCGCACCGCAGCCCGGCAATTGGGCGCACGCAATTTCTTTACCGAGATGGTGCGTATCAACGACATCGTTTACGTCCCCTCCATCGGCGACGCCGTCGCCGAACAATACAGCGAGGGGTGCTTTGCCACCTGGGATCCCACCTTGGGCGCCCTCATCGCCACCGTCACCGGCAGCGCACGCCCGCTGAACAAAGACGATGTCACCGAGAACGACCTGGCCGTGATCGTCGGCGTGCGCCCCGACGGACGGGGTGCGCAGGTGCGCCATGTGGAGGGCAAGGAAAACGCCCCTCCCTCCTCCGAATCGGTAGAGATGATGGGAATGGACCGGAACCTGCCCTACATTGAGCTGGAACCACCTTGGGACCCACCGGCGCGTGTGCCGGTTACACGCTCCAAACTGCACGGACACCGAGGCGTTGCGGCTTACGATTCCCGTTATGTAGAATTCGCCCCGCTGGATCCGGCCTACGCCCACTACCTGGTCTCCTGCGCCACCGACCGACAAGCCCAGGGCATTGAAAAAGCCTTTGCCCGCTCGGAAGCCCTACGCAACCCCCAAGACCCCCGCCAAGTGGTCTTTACCATTTTGCCCGGCCACGGAACGGCCATCGTGGAAAAATGGGTAGCGGGCAAGGCCCCCTTCCAAGTCATCTGGGAATACATGGACGCCGGATACCTGCAGATCTCCACCCAAATCCCCCAAGGGCCTTTTACCTTTGTCCCCGATCCGGAGAACCCCCACCGCCGCATCCTCAAACCGGAATGAGCAAAGGCCGTGCTCCATCACCCCCACGAAAAGGGCACAACGTAGAGCAAGTGCATCTATCATCCCCCGGCCCTACAAGACCCCAAGAATGGGGGAGAAACCGTATAAAACCAACCGTTCCTCGGCACACCATCCCTGCGGTGTGGAATTTTGTAAAGGCACTTCCCTGGGGCACAGAACCTGTGGGTTTGACAAATCGCACAAAAGCGGCTAAGATAGGGCCGTTCTGGCATCGGAAGACAAGGAGGGACAATGGCCAAACCGATTGAAGTGACAGAGCAGAACTTTGAGGAAGTCGTGCTCAAAGCCGAGATTCCGACCGCCGTGGACTTTTGGGCAGTATGGTGTGGCCCGTGCAAGATGATCGCCCCCATCCTGGAAGAGATCGCCGAAGAGTACGAAGGTCGGTTGCAAATCTGCAAACTGGATGTGGACCACAACAACCGGCTGGCCATGCAATACGGCGTCATGGGCATTCCCACCTTGATTCTCTTCAAGAACGGCGAGCCGGTTGAGCGCATCGTGGGCTACATGCCCAAAGAGAAACTCCTGGCCCGCCTGGAGCCGCACCTGTAGCGATTTGACTCATTGGGGGAAAAGTGATATACTCCCCGCCGAAAATTGCATCAACCAAAAGCTACGATCAGGAAGAGTAGCCCTCAAAGCGAGGTCTAGAGAGTCGGGGTTAGGTGGAAGCCCGATACCGGCGCAGGGGGTGAATGGGCCTGGGAGCTGCCCGCCGAACGCGCCAAAGCGCACCATGCTTTCGGCGTCAGTAGTCGGAGCCGGAGTCGCCACCGTTATCAAGGCAGAGGGTATCGCCCACGGAGACGTGGGCCGTACCTGCAATGAGTGAGGCTGGCACGCCCTAAAATCCGCCATCACCGGCGGATTTTTTGTTGGCAGCCGGCCTAAAAGAGGTGGCACCGCGGGCATTGCAACGCTCGTCCTCAAAGGACGAGCGTTTTTTTTTGATCTCAACAAAGAAAGGAGGACAAAATGCAGTACAAGTACATTCTCACAGAGAAGGAGATGCCGACCCATTGGTACAACATCATTGCCGACATGGAGAATCCACCACCACCCTATCTCCACCCGGCCACACTGGAAGTAATGAAACCGGAGGACCTGGTTCCCGTCTTCCCGGAGGCCCTCATCGCCCAAGAAGGCAGTACAGAGCGGTACATTGAAATTCCCGACCAGGTCCAAGACGTGCTCAAGATGTGGCGTCCAAGCCCCCTCTACCGCGCCCACCGCTGGGAAAAAGCGTTGGACACCCCGGCCAAGATCTACTACAAATGGGAAGGGGTCAGTCCACCCGGCAGCCACAAACCCAACACCGCAGTCGCCCAAGCATACTACGCCAAAAAAGAGGGACTGGAAGGCTTTGCCACCGAAACCGGCGCAGGACAATGGGGCAGCGCATTGAGCTTCGCCGCCGCACTGTTCGGCCTCAAATGCAAAGTGTTCATGGTCGCCATCAGCTTCCGGCAAAAACCCTATCGCCGAATCGCCATGGAAACCTGGGGGGGAGAGGTCGTCCCCAGCCCCAGCACCGAGACCCAAGCCGGACGGGCCATCTTGGAAAAAGACCCCGATACGAGCGGAAGCTTGGGAATCGCCATCAGCGAAGCCATCGAATACGCCGTGACCCACGACGGCTACAAATACTCCCTGGGCAGCGTGGTCAACTTTGTGCTGCTGCATCAAACGATCATCGGCTTGGAAGCGCGGAAACAGATGGAGATGGCAGGAGACTACCCCGACATCCTCATCGGCTGCGCGGGAGGCGGAAGCAACGCAGCGGGCCTTATCTATCCCTTCCTCAAGGACAAACTGAGCGGCGAAAAACCCAACTTGCGGGCCATCTTTGTCGAATCCACCGCCTGCCCCAGCATGACCAGAGGACTCTATGCCTACGACTGGGGAGACACGGCCAAGACCGGCCCCGTAGCCAAGATGCACACCGTCGGCCACAGCTTCATCCCCGCGCCGGTCCACGCCGGAGGGCTGCGTTACCACGGTATGGCCCCCAGCATTTGCGCCCTGCTGGAACAGGGGGTAGTAGAAGCCCGCGCCTATCACCAAAACGCCTGTTTCGACGCCGCCCTGAGCTTCGCCCGCTCCGAAGGCATCATCGTCGCTCCGGAAACGGCCCACGCCGTGCGGGCCGCCTATGATGAAGCCCTGGCCTGCAAAGAAGCGGGGGAATCCAAAGTCATCCTCTTCAACGCCAGCGGCCACGGACACTTTGACCTGGCCGCATACGAGAGCTACCTGCGCCACGAACTGCCCGACTTTGAAGTGACCGATGCCGAGATCCAAAAAGCCCTGGCAGACCTACCCCCCGTCGTCGGATAGAAAAACACCCCATCCCCTCTCCCCCGGCCTGGGGAGAGGGGATGGGCAGATCTTCTTTTTGAAAATTTGCAACACCCCCCGGCCCCGGAACACCCATCTCCCATTTGCGCAATAGAACGGAATGTGATACAATAAAGCCATGCTAGTACAAGATATTGTGGTCATAGTCCAAAAGAATACCACGGGTAGGGCTATGCTGATGGCCGGGGCACTGCTCCTCTGGCTGGCGACCGCCTGCACCTCCGGGGGGGCACAGCAAAGTGAACGGGCCATCGCGGCAACGGCAACCCGGCAGGCTGCAGTCTCTGCAACGGCAACGGCCGCGCCGCCGACGGCCACTTCTACCCCCACCCCCACCCCCTCGCCCACCCCCACCCCTACGCCGCCCGCCCCATTGGCAGCGCAGGTCAACGGCCAATACATCTTTTTGGCCGACTATGAAAAACAGGTCTCCCAATATGAACAATCCCTGCGGGATTTCGGCGTGGACCTCACCGGCGAGGAAGGGAAAGCCAGACTGGCCCAAGCCCGTGAGGACATCTTGGAGGGGATGATCGACGAAGCCCTCATCGCCCAGGGAGGAGCGGCCTTAGGTGTAAACGTCTCGGAAGAAGAACTGGAAGCCCAATTGCAGGCCGATATTGAATCGGGAGGGGGACAAGCGGCATTTGATCGGTGGCTGGCCGCCACCGGCCAGACCGAAGAGGACTACAAAGAGATGCTGCGCCGCTCCCTCTTTTCCCAACGGGTGTGGGACGTAGTGACATCGGACGTGCCCACGGCGGTAGAGCAGGTCCACGTGCGGGTGATCGCCCTGGAAAGTGAGCAGGAAGCACAAGAGGTCCTGGCACTGATACACCAGGGGGAAGACTTTGCAACGTTAGCCCGCGAACGGTCGTTAGATGTAGCAACCCAGGACGAAGGCGGCGATCTCGGCTGGTTTCCACGCGGCGTAGTGGACCCGGTCCTGGAAAACGCCGCATTCGCCTTGCAGCCGGGCCAGGTGAGCGAACCACTGCCGCTGGGGGATCGCTACTACCTCGTCCAAGTCGTGGAACGTGAAGAAGCGCGCCCCCTGCCGGATGATATGCTCTGGCAGCTCAAACAGAGCAAATTCGACCAGTGGTTGGAAGACTTGCGGGCCAAAGCCGTGATAGAGCGTTTTGTTACAAAGTAGACAAATCCGCCTTTCTTTGGTATACTATAACCCATTGGAGGCGACATGCGCTCATCGCAGACCCGGTTGCTATGGATTGCCTTGCCGGTATGCTTCATCATTCTGCTACTGGCAGCAGTAGTGGCCGTTGCAGCTTACCTGCTGCTTCACCGCCAACCGATAGCCGAGCTACGGCCTTGGCAAGACCCGGCAGCCGCCGTTGCACCGGAGGGGATCGCGCCGGAGATGGCCCTCTTTCCCCTGGCCGGTGCGCTGGAATCGGAAACGATCGACACCGCCATCGGCAACGGTGAACTGGAAACGGCCTACTCCGTTCTGGCCTTTGGTATGAGTCTATCGGATGCTCAACGCATCGGGCGACTGGTGCTCTTGGGCGAAGCGTTCACCCAAGCAGGGCAAGGCGAACGGGCCGCATTGACCTACCAACAGATCGGGGATATAGCCGTGCTTAGCCCCTTCCTAACCGACGCAGCACGGGCCGATGCGCTCCTTTCGGCGGGGCGGGGCTGGGCAGCCCTGGAGCAGCAAGGGGAAGCGCAATGGGCCTACAACCAGGTCTACACCATTGCCCTGCACAGCCCCTATCTGCAGAGCGCACAGCGACGGGACCTATTCACGGCCCTGCTTGAGACATACGGCGAGATAGGGGCCGACGAAGCAATGCAACGCTGCCAAGAGCACATTGACGAACTGGACAGAGAGACGGTCAAACCGGCGGCTGCCGTGCCGCCCAAGCCACCGGACCTGCCCGGTGGCCGAGAACCGATCTCTTCGGCAGAGGTGGGCGCGCTGGAGGAAGCCCGCCGCCAAGCAGCCTTTGCCCTCCTCCAGGCCATCCCAGAGGACGGAGGAGAGCCTCCGGAAAACCTGGTCGGCACCCTGGCCGATGCATTGCGGGCGGAGGATGCAGCCAAAATGGCCCTTTACCGCCAAGAGTTAGGAACCGCCACCCAGCTCAGCCGACGGATTGACGTTGACTGGCACCTGATCCGCTGGCTGACACTGAAATACCAAATAGCAGCACGGGGGTTTGGCCTGTCTATCGTGCCCGAATGGGAAACACAAAAACCGGCAATCCAGGCCGCCCTGAGCGGGGCATATGAAGACCTGCTGCTCACCTATGAGGACCTGATCACCGGTCTGCCCGACGCAGCCTTGATCGGTCCGGGCCGCTACCAAGTTCGCCGCACAGAAGCACTGGCCGGGCGGCTGGGGCAGTATCCCAACTATCCCGCCCCATCCCTGGCGGACAAGATCCAAGAAGCAGCGAAAGACCTGATCGCCGCCGGGTTTGCCGAACCGCTGTACGTAGACACAATCACCGACGACCAAGCCGGATTGCGCTTTTTCCTAAACACAGCGGAAGCCTACGGAAGCGGAGGAGTACCGTATTCCAACACCGCTCCCTCCTTGCTCCCGCAAGGGCGCACAGAAAAAGACATCCTGCACGCAGAACACCGGAGATAAAGCGACAAGCCGAACAAAGGCCATCCGCAAAGGAACCACGGACGCATGATTTGGATATTTAGAGGAGCCAAGCAATGCTAGATCGCTTTGACGACCGCACCCTAGAAATCGCGACGGTGATCGTGGTGGTGCTCATCGCCCTGGTCATCCTCTGTTATCTGGCCATCTTTATCAACCCTCAGGTCTTTTTCAATCCCCTCAAGCCACCCAAAGAGGCAGAGGCAACACCGACCTCGCCTTTTGAACCGACCTGGACACCTTCCCCCACACCGACGGCAACCAATACCCCCACACCGACCAGCACCTGGACGCCGACGCCGACGGCAACCAACACCCCCACACCATTGCCGCCTACCCCTACACCGACCAATACCTTCACCCCCACCCCCACGCCGACCAACACCCGCCGTCCGCCGCCGCCCAAACCGACGGCAACACCGACGCCTTATCCCTACGAATACATCATCGCCGAGGCCGGCCCTGACTGCCAGCGCACTTGGGTATGGGGGTACGTGGTCAGCGCCGACGGCATCGGCGAAGCAGGAGTCCAGGTCCGCGTGGGGAGCATCGACGGCTGGCGCGGCGACGTGTGGACCGATGCCAACGGTCGCTATGAAGCCATCTTTGCCTGGGAACCCATAGAAGGACAGTGGTTCGTGCGGGTGTTCAAAGGCGGGCAACCCCGCTCCGAACAGTTCTGGTTCAAAAGCGGCGGCGGCTGCGAAGGGCCGTACAGCCTGCAACAGTTCCATATTGACTGGAAACATCGGTAAGAACGGCGCAGGCATGGCACGGCCCTTTGCCCCGGCAAGCTACCACAGGGCGCGTGCCATGCCAACGCTTCATCAGGCCCGTCCCCTGGGACGAGAGTAGGGGGGAACGATGAGAAAATCCGCTTTCCCAAAACGGCTGCTAGGTACGGCGGGAACTTTGCTCCTCTTGGCAATAGTTATTACCTGGCCGGTGAAGGCGCGAACCTCTCTGCGCCAAGAGCCAACGCCACGGCCTACACCCACGTCCGCACCTTACATTGAAGTCAGTCCAACCGAAGCGATAGCCGGACAGGACGTATCTTTGGTGGTAAGGGGCTACTTTTGGACAGACACGGAACCGGGGATCACACTGACCTGGGATCAATTTGACGGGGACCACTGGCTCTTCGGCCCTGAGCGGATCGTCCAAGACGATGGCTCATGGGAAGTGAGTGTCACCGTGCCGGCTGCTATGGCAACGCCTGGACTGCACAAGGTCATCGCCGGTGACAACCATGGCTTCTTTGCCGAAGCCACCGTACAACTGATCGCGCCGACTCCCACAAATACCCCTATTCCCACAGACACCCCCGTGCCGACGAATACACCCTTGCCGACAGACACTCCCCTCCCGACAGACACCCCATCTCCAACACCCACCTTGCGTCCCATAACGCCCATGGTCACCATCACTCCCATCCCGCCCACCAGACCCCCGGCCCGGACCAATACACCGGTGCCGACGAGGACCAACACCCCCATTCCGGGCACGCCGACCAACACCCTAACACCTAGCGTCACGCCCACCCCCTCCAACACGCCGGGGCCGGGCACACCCTCGGCAACGCCACCTCCCACCCCCACGCCGCAGGAAGAGATCTCGGAGACCGGCGGCGGCTGGGGCACGATCTTTTTGTGGGGCTTTGCTCTGGCTGCTTTGCTCATCGCCTTCCGTTGGCTGCGGATCAAAGGATTGCAAGATTCACACTAATGCAACAACAAGGAGAACCAACGATGCGTAGAACGCTACCGTTGTGGCTGTTTGCCGTCATCTTTTTCATGGCAGCCTTGCTCGTCGGTGCAAGTGACCGAATGATAACAGCGGATGCAGCTGGTCGAGCGCGTCCTTCCCCCACACCTGACGGCTTGGGGCCGGCCCCCGGTTCCCCTTCGTCTAACGTCCCTCAAATACCACCTATGCCGGATCTAATCGTTGAGCAGGTGGAGATTCAACCCTCCAATCCCACGATCGGTGAGCAAGTCCTCATTCAGGTATACATCAAGAACCAGGGGGATGGCGACGTTCCCTTGAATCCACCACAAAACTTTTGGACCGATCTGTACATAGATCCCGATGTCGTACCCATTCGACTGTTCCAA
>CAZQKE010000109.1:0-38120 GCA_964593865.1 uncultured Anaerolineaceae bacterium
TGCTCACCGCCCGCGCCGAGCAGGTAAACCGCTGGTGCGAGCAGCTGCGCGTCTGGCTGGGGCCGGAGGCGGTCTACCCTTTCCCCGAACCGGACGCCCTGCCCTACGAACGGGTCCCCTGGTCGCGGGAGACGGTGGGCGAGCGGCTGGCGGCCCTGGATGCCCTGGCCGCCGCCCGACGCCCCCAGAAGGGGGAAGCCGGATCGCCACCCCTGGTCGTCGCCTCGGCCCGGGCCTGGATGCACAAAACCTTGCCCCGCCGCGAATTTCTGCTGGGTCGCCGCACATACCGCCGAGGGCAGGAAATTGACCTGCAACGCACCCTGGCCCTTTGGGTGGAGCACGGTTATCGGCCCGAAGCGGTAGTTGAAGAGCCGGGGACTTTTAGCCGGCGGGGAGGCATCATAGACGTCTTTCCCCCCAACCTGCTCCGCCCGGTGCGCATTGAACTCTTTGGCGACGAAATCGACAGCCTGCGCCTTTTTGATCCCGCCAGCCAGCGTTCCCGCGAGCAGATCAAATCTTTTACCCTGGTCCCTGCCGGCGAAGCCCTGCCCCGCTTGGCTCCCGCTGCCGCCGCCCGCGCCGCCGCCCTGAACCTGCGCCTCTGCCATCCCCCGGCCCGCATGGAGATCCGGGAGGATCTGGCCCGCCTGGAACAGGGGACCGCCTTTCGCGGCATGGAATTCTACCTGCCCTTTTTCTACTCCCACCCGGCCAACCTGCTGGACTATTTGCCGCCCGGCGGCCTGTGCGTCGTGGACGATTGGGATGCCCTCCGCGCCGCCGTGGAGGAGGCCGACGCCCAGGCCCAGGCCCTCCACGCCGACCTGGTCAAAGCGGGGGAGTTGCCCGAAAATTTCGGCGAACTGGCCGTGCCCTATCGCTCCTGGGCCGAATTGGAGGCGGGCCTGCGGTCGGCCCGCCCCCTGGTGTTGGGCGGCGTCGGACGGGGCGACCTTGCCCTGCCGGAGATCGCCCATCTTTTCGCCCACGGTGAGCGATTCGGCGGTCAACTCAAAAAACTGCTGGATGAATTCGCCCACCCCCGTCCCGGTGAGCGGGTGGTGTTGGTCAGCCGCCAGGCCCAACGCATCGCCGAACTGCTGACCGACCGGGGGACCCCCATCGCGCCGGTGGAGGAACTGCGCGACCCGCCCCTGCCGGGCAGCCTAACCCTGGTGCAGGGCACACTGGCCGAAGGCTGGACCCTACGCTCTGCCTGCACCCTGCTCACCGACGCCGAAATTTTCGGTTGGGCGCGACCGGCCCCCCGCCGCACCCCCCGTCCCCGCCACATCGCCCCGGAAGCCTTTTTCGCCGACGTACAACCGGGGAGCTACGTCGTCCACGTGGAGCACGGCATCGGCATCTTCCGCGGCCTGACCAAAATGCACATAGAGGGTGCAGAGCGGGAATACCTGCTGGTCGAATACGCCGCCGGGGATAAACTCTACGTCCCCGTTTATCAGGCCGACCGCCTGAGCCGCTATGTGGGTGTGGGCGAGCAGACTCCACCCATCAACCGCTTGGGCACGGCGACCTGGGCGCAGGTCAAGGCACGGGCCAAAAAAGCCGTCGAAGAGATCGCCCAGGACCTGCTGGACCTCTATGCCAGCCGCCAAGTAGTCCGGGGCCACGCCTTCAGCTCCGATACCCTGTGGCAGGCCGAGCTGGAAGCCTCCTTCCCCTACATTGAGACGGAGGCCCAACTTCGCGCCTTGCAAGAGATCAAGGCCGATATGGAAAAGCCCCGCCCCATGGACCGCCTGGTCTGCGGCGACGTGGGCTATGGCAAGACCGAAGTGGCCATCCGGGCAGCCTTCAAAGCGGTGATGGACGGCAAACAGGTGGCCGTGCTGGTCCCTACCACCGTCCTGGCCCAACAGCACTACCGCACCTTTACCGAGCGGCTCAAACCCTTCCCCGTGACCGTGGCGATGCTTTCCCGCTTTCTCACACGGAGTCGGCAGGAGCGGGTGGTGGAAGGGTTGCGCCGGGGCAGTGTGGACATTGTTATCGGCACCCACCGTTTGCTCTCCAAAGATGTCGCCTTCAAGGACCTGGGGTTGCTCATTATTGACGAAGAGCAGCGTTTTGGCGTGGCCCACAAAGAGAAGCTCAAACAGATGCGCCGAGCGGTGGATGTCCTGACCTTGACGGCCACCCCCATCCCCCGCACCCTGCACATGTCCCTGACCGGCGTGCGCGATATGAGCAGCATTGACACCCCGCCGGAGGAGCGGCTGCCGGTGCGGACCCACGTGGGCGAATACGATGAAACCCTGATCCGCAAGGCGATCCTGCGCGAGTTGGACCGGGGCGGGCAGGTCTATTTCGTCCACAACCGGGTGATGGGCATTTACCAGATGGCGAACCGGGTGCGCAAGCTGGTGCCGGAAGCCCGCGTAGCCGTGGCCCACGGCCAGATGTCGGAACGGGAGCTGGAGCGGGTCATGCTTGACTTTGCCGCCGGAGAAATTGATGTTCTGGTCTGCACCAGCATCATTGAAAGCGGCCTGGACATTCCCAACGCCAACACCCTCATCGTCAACCGCGCCGACCGCTTTGGGTTGGCCCAGCTCTACCAGCTGCGAGGCCGGGTGGGGCGTGGCGCCCGGCGGGCCTACGCCTACCTGCTCCACCCGCCCCTGGCAACACTGACCGCCGCCGCCCGACGGCGATTGGAGACCATCGCCGAAGCCACCGAGTTGGGAGCCGGATTCCGGATCGCCATGCGCGACCTGGAGATCCGGGGGGCGGGCGAACTGCTGGGGGCGCGGCAGCACGGCCATATCGCCGCCGTGGGGTTTGACCTCTACACCCGGCTGTTGGCCCAGGCCGTCCAGGAGGCGCGGGCACGGCAACAACCCGAAGCCGCCGCCCTGACCATGCCGCTGGAGCAGGCGGTGCAGATCAACCTGCCCCTGGACGCTTACCTGCCCGAAACCTACGTCGCCGATGCCGAACTGCGCCTGCAACTCTACCGCCGCCTGGCCGGGCTGACCGAGCAACAGGCGGTAGACGAACTGCAAGGCGAGATGGAGGACCGCTTTGGGCCGCTGCCCCCGGAAGCCCAGAACCTCTTTTTCCAGATGCGGATCAAACTGCTGGCCCTGGCCGCCGGGGTCCAGGCCATCGGCCGGGAAGAAGGGCAGATCGTCATCCGGGCCGACGGCCTGGAAAGGATGGATCGGGAGCAACTCCAACAGCGGCTGGGTGACCGGGCACGGGTGACACGACGGGCCGTGTGGCTCCCGCTGGACGGAGAGGACCGCTGGCGGACGGTGTTGGTCGCCGTCTTGCAGGCCATGTGCCAAGCCCATCCCCCCGACGGCGAGAAACACGTCGGTCGGACTCGTTGACCGGTACGCTTGGCCGACATTCCGGTTGATCCACAGCCACCCTCAAATTTGCATTGTTTTCCGTTTTGCGGTATACTTGCCCCCGCGTTAGCACTCACACACCAAGAGTGCTAACGCACTAGTCATGCTCTAACAACAAGAGTAAGGAGGTAGGTCAAATGGCTCTCAAACTCAAACCATTGGCAGACCGACTGGTAGTAGAACCCATTGAGCGGGAGGAGGTAACCGCCGCCGGTATCTATGTGCCGGAGACGGCCAAAGAAAAACCCCAAGAAGGCAAGGTGATCGCGGCAGGGCCTGGCCGCAAGGATGAGGAGGGGAAGCGGATCCCCATGGATGTTGCCGTCGGCGACCACGTCCTTTACGCCAAGTATGCCGGCACAGAGGTTAAATTGAACGACAAAAAGTATCTGATCCTCAAAGAGAGTGATATTTTGGCCATCATTGAATGACCAATGGCGAATGGTGAACGACCAAGACTGGTGAAGAATGACTAGATAAAGGAGTGAGGGAAAATGGCAAAACAACTGGTCTTTTCCGAAGAAGCACGACGTAACCTGAAATTGGGTGTGGATGCCCTGGCGAACGCGGTCAAGGTGACGCTGGGGCCCAAAGGCCGCAATGTGGCGATTGACAAAAAGTGGGGCGCGCCGACCATCACCCACGACGGTGTGACGGTTGCCAAGGAGATTGAGCTGGAAGAGCCGTTCCAGAACATGGGGGCGCAGCTCCTCAAAGAGGCGGCGACCAAAACCAATGACGTAGCCGGTGACGGTACGACGACGGCCACCGTCTTGGCCCAGATGATCGTCAACGAGGGGCTGAAGAACGTGGCCGCCGGGGCCAACCCGATGCTGATCAAAAACGGTATCGCCCGCGCTGCCGAGGTTGTCGTGGAGGCGCTGCACGATATGGCCGAGGACATTGACACCAAAGAAGAGATCGCCAACGTGGCTGCCATCTCGGCCAACGACAAAGAGATCGGCGAACTGATCGCCGAAGTGATGGACAAAGTGGGCAAAGACGGCGTCATCACCGTTGAGGAAAGCAAGGGCTTGGCCTTTGAAACCGAGTATGTGGAGGGTATGCAGTTTGACCGGGGCTACATTTCGCCCTACTTTGTCACCGATCCGGAACGGATGGAGGCCGTCATTGAGGAGCCGTTGATCCTGATCCACGATAAAAAGATCTCCTCGGCCCAGGACATTATCCCCATTCTGGAGAAAATGGTCCAGCAAGGGCGCAAGAACCTGGTCATCATCGCCGAGGATGTGGACGGTGAGGCCCTGGCAACCCTGGTGCTGAACAAACTGCGGGGCGTGTTCAACTGCTTGGCGGTCAAGGCCCCCGGCTTTGGCGACCGACGTAAGGCCATGCTGCAGGATATTGCCGTCCTGACCGGCGGCCAGGTCATCACCGAGGAGATGGGCCGCAAGCTGGAGACGGCGCAGATCTCCGACCTGGGTCGGGCGGTCAAGGTCATCTCCACCAAGGAGGAAACGACCATCGTCGGCGTGGAGGATGAGCAGATCAGCAAGAACATCCTGGCCCGCATCAACCAGATCAAGGCCGAGATTGAGGTCAGCACCTCCGATTACGATAAGGAGAAACTGCAGGAGCGGCTGGCGAAGTTGAGCGGTGGCGTGGCCATCATCCGCGTCGGGGCCGGGACCGAAGTTGAGCTGAAAGAGAAAAAGCACCGCGTTGAAGACGCCCTGAGCGCGACCCGCGCCGCCGTGGAAGAAGGCATCGTCCCCGGTGGCGGTGTGGCCCTCATCAACGCCATTCCCAAGCTGGACGAGATCAAGATGGAATTCCCCGATGAGCAGACCGGCGTTTCCATCGTGCGACGGGCGCTGGAGGAACCGATGCGCCAGCTGGCCCACAACGCCGGTATGGACGGCGCGGTTATCGTTGAAAATGTGCGGCGGGCGCAAAAAGAGCAGAACGACCCCAACGTCGGCTACGATGTGCTGCGCAACGAGTATGTGAACATGCTCAAACAGGGCATCATTGACCCGGTCAAGGTGACGCGCAGCGCGGTGGAAAATGCCGCCAGCATCGGGGCCATGATCCTGACCACCGAAGCCCTCATCACCGACATCCCGGAGGAGGAAAAGGCGTCCACGCCGCCGGTGCCGGAATACTAGACCGTCTGGAATAAAGGTGGGGGCGGGGCTGCCGCTCCGCCCCTACCAAAAAGAGGGTAGTTTCCGCCTGGGGTAAACGGTTTCCGCCGGGTGGGTGGCCTCAGCGTTTGACGTAACACGCCGTATGGCGATAGCCCGGCTTTCTCCAAGCCGGGCTTTGTCATGGGCAAAGAAGGCGAATGACCGAGAGCATCGGCGCGGGCCGGGTATTTCATCCCCGGCAACAGACCGGGAGCATGTCAATTTCTGAAAAAGCATGGACGAACGAAGACGAAAACAGCTCAATTTTTCTCTGATCTACCTATTGGTGGCTTTGCTGGCGGTCCTGTTCTTCCAGGACTTGATCTTCCGCCCCATGGTCGTCCGTCAGACCGAGGTCCCGTACAACCGCTTCCGCCAAGACCTACAGGACGGTAAAGTCCGAGAGGTCACGCTGGGCCAAGACCGCATCTTTTACACGGTCGCAGCGGAGGACGGCGGGGAGGAGCAGGTGTACAACACCATTCCCGTTGAGGACCCGGACCTGACTCAGGACCTGCTGGCAGCGGGCGTCACCTTCCGCGCCCGCCCTCCTACCGGCAATCTGACAACGGCCCTGTTGGGGTGGATCATCCCCATTCTCCCCCTGGCCTTGATCTGGTATTTCGTCTACCGCCGTATGGGCGAAGTCGGTCCGGGGGTGATGGCCTTTGGCAAAAGCCGTGCCCGTGAGATCACCGGAGAGATGACGGGCATCACCTTTGACGATGTGGGCGGTGCGGAGGAGGTGGAGGTTGAACTGCGGGAGATCATTGAATTCCTCAAAGAACCCGACCGCTTTGCCCGCATCGGTGCCAAGTTACCCAAAGGGGTGCTGTTGGTCGGTCCGCCGGGAACGGGCAAGACGCTCTTGGCCAAGGCCACGGCAGGGGAGGCCGGTGTGCCCTTCTTTTATGTCAGCGGCTCCGATTTTGTCGAAATGTTTGTGGGCGTCGGAGCTGCCCGCGTCCGCGACCTCTTTGAACAGGCCAAGGCCAAAGCCCCCTGCATCGTCTTTTTGGACGAGATTGATGCCATCGGCCAGGCCCGGACGACGGTGACGACGATAGGCGGCCACGATGAGCGCGAGCAAACACTCAACCAACTGCTCGCCGAGATGGACGGTTTTGAACCGAACCAGGGCGTGGTGATCATGGCCGCTACGAACCGCCCCGAAATCCTGGACAAGGCATTGCTGCGACCGGGTCGCTTTGACCGCCAGATCCAGGTCCCCTTGCCCACCGAGGCCGGGCGGCGTGAAATCCTTGCGATCCACACGCGGGATGTGAAACTGGCCGACGATGTGGACCTGGACCGCTTGGCCCAGATCACGTCCGGTTTCTCCGGTGCGGAGTTGGCAAATGTGGTCAACGAAGCTGCTTTGATGGCCGTGCGCCACAACCGGGACCGGGTGACGATGGCCGACTTTGAACTGGCCATTGAGCGGGTGGTCGCCGGTCTGCAGCGCAAGATGCAACTCAAAGCGGAGGTCAAACGCCGCATTGCCTACCACGAGGGAGGCCATGCCCTGGTGGCCCAGTTGCTGCCCCACACCGATCCCGTCCACAAGGTAAGCATCATCCCCACCGCCAAGGGAGCATTGGGCTATACGATGCAGATGCCCGAAGAGGATCAGTACCTGCTGAGTGAAGAGGAATTGCGGGAGCGATTGGCCGTCATGCTGGGGGGGCGGGCCGCGGAGCTGCTCATCTTTGGCGAACCGTCCACCGGCGCGGCCAACGACCTGGAGCGGGCCACGGACCTGGCGCGGCGGATGGTCACCGAATTCGGCATGGCCGAACCGCTGGGACCGGTGCGCTACGCGGCTCCGGCGGGGGCCAGCTACCTGGGGCCTGTGACCACCCTGCGTTCGGAGCTCAGCCCGGAGACGGCAGCGATCATTGACCAGGAGATCCGCCGCTTGGTGGATGAGGCCCAAGAACAAGCGTTGAAACTCTTGCGCGAGCACGAATCGGCCCTACACCGCATCGCCCAGGTCTTGCAGGAGCAGGAGGTCATCGGCGGCGAAGAGATCAAGCGCATTGCCGCCGAGGAGGAATAGTGCATCTCCGCGGCGGCGTGCCCGGAAACTCAAACGGAGGGGAGGGATGGATTATGCCGATCTACGAATACGAATGCCTGGAATGTGGAACCCATTTTGACAGGCTGCAGCATTTTGGCGATCCAACGCCCACTTGCCCCAACGGGCACAGGCGGGTCCATCGCCTGTTGTCTCAACCGTCCATCATCTTCAAAGGATCGGGCTTTTACACCACCGATTACGGGAACGGCCACAGGAAAGAGCGGCACAAACGCCTGATGGGCGAAAAGACGGAAACGACCAAGACTGCGGCCTGACGACAACGGAACCGAGAACCGCCAAGATGCCGAAGGCATGAACATCTTGGCGGCCTTTGCGGTTCAGGATGAGGTGGAACACCATGATTCAGGTGAGCGACTTGTATAAATCGTATGGCCCCGTGCAGGCGTTACGGGGCGTCTCTTTTGAAGTCCGGGAGGGGGAGATCATCGGCTTGCTGGGGCCGAACGGCGCGGGCAAGACGACGATGATGAAAATCCTGACCGGCTACCTCCAACCCAACAGCGGCACGGCCCTCATTGACGGCCTGGACGTTGTCACCCAGGCGTTGGAGGTGCAAAAGCGGATCGGCTACTTGCCGGAAACGGCTCCCCTTTACCCCGAACTGTCGGTTCAAAGCTACCTCAAAATGATCGCCACCCTACGCCGCATCCCGGAGGAAGAGCAACCGGCCCGCATCTCGGCGGCGATTCGGGCGACCCACATGGAGGACTATTTGACACGGCCCATCGGCCATCTGAGCAAGGGGTTGCGACAACGGGTGGGATTGGCCCAGGCCATCATCCACCGCCCCAAGCTTCTCATCTTGGATGAGCCGACCATCGGTTTGGACCCGACCCAGGTCCTGGAAGTGCGGGGCCTGATCCGTGAGTTGGCCCAAAGCAGTACCATCTTTCTTTCAACCCACATCCTTTCGGAAGTAGAAGCCATCTGCAACCGGGTGATCATCCTCCTGAACGGCCAGATCAAAGCCGACGCCCGGCTGGATGAGCTGGGAGCCACATCCGACGTGATCCTGGTGCTGGGTGAGGAGGTCCCCGGTGCGGCCGATGCCCTGCGGCAACTGGCCGGTGTCCGGGCCGTGGAAGCGACCACAACACCCGACGGCCCGACCTACCGTGTCCATGCTGCCGAAGGCCAAGACCTGCGCCCGGCCGTTTACGCTCTGGCCGCCGGGCAGGGTTGGCCCCTCAAGGAACTGCGGCGCGACGTGCGAACCCTGGAGATGGTGTTCAACGAGTTAGTCGCTGCCGCCGGAGAGGAGGTGGAGGGATGAAGCGCATTTGGGCCATTGCCAAAAAGGAAGTGAGCGCATATTTCGGCTCGCCGATGGCGTTGATCTTTATCGGTGCCTTTTTGGTCGTCACCCTCTTCGTCTTTTTCTGGGTGGAAACCTTTTTCGCCCGCAACATCGCCGACGTGCGGCCCCTTTTCCGCTGGATGCCGGTCCTGTTGCTCTTTTTGGTGGCGGCCTTGACCATGCGCCAGTGGAGCGAGGAGCAGCGGGTGGGGACCCTGGAGGTGCTCCTCACCTTGCCCCTGCGGCGTATTGAACTGGTACTGGGCAAATTCCTGGCCGTCATGCTCCTGATCGCTCTGGCCCTGGCCTTGACCCTCTTTTTGCCCATCACCGTCAGTCTGCTGGGCAACCTGGATTGGGGGCCGGTGATCGGTGGTTATCTGGCCGCCCTGCTACTGGCGGCGGCCTATGCGGCCATGGGCCTCTTTGTCTCTTCGCGGACCGACAACCAGATCGTATCCCTTATCGTCACCGTGTTGCTGGGTGGCTTTTTCTATCTGTTGGGTTCCCCCGGCGTGACCGGCCTGGTAGGTGACCCCCTGGGTGAGGTGTTGCGGGCCATCGGCACAGGCAGTCGCTTTGAGAGCATTGAGCGGGGTGTGGTGGACCTGCGCGACTTGCTCTATTACCTCTCCTTGACGGTAGCCTTTTTGGCCCTCAACGTCCTTTCCCTGGACGCCAAGCGGTGGAGCAAGGGCAGCCGCACCGCTCCCTATCGCCGCCAAGCACTGTTGACCGTCATCCTGGTCATCCTCAACGCGACCTTGCTCAACGTCTGGCTCTTTCCCCTGAGCGGGCTGCGGGCCGACCTGACCGCCGACCATCAGTACAGCCTTTCGCCCGTCACCAAAGAACTGATCTCCAACCTGCCGGAGCCGCTCCTGATCCGAGGGTACTTTAGCGAAAAGACCCACCCGCTCCTGGCCCCCTTGATCCCCACCATCCGCGACATGCTGCGCGAGTACGAGATCGCCTCCGGCGGCCAGATTCAGGTAGAGATCGTGGACCCCCGCCAGGATGAAAAAGTGGAAGCCGAAGCGGCGGAGGTTTACGGCATCCGCCCCAGCCCCTTCCGCGTCTCGGACCGTTACGAGTCTTCGGTCATCAACTCCTATTTTGACATCCTGATCCGCTACGGCGATCAGCACATCGTCCTGGGATTTGCCGACCTGATAGAGGTTGAGCCGCTGCCCGACGGGGGCGTGGATGTGCGCCTGCGCAACCTGGAATACGACCTGACGCGGGCCATCAAGCGGGTGGTCTACGGCTTCCAGGATATTAGTATGGTGTTCAACGCCATAGAGGACCCCATCACCTTGACCCTCTTTGTCACGCCCCAGACCTTGCCGGAGGAGCTGAAGGAGGTGCCGGACCGCATTGAGGCGGTGGCCCGTCAAATGGAAGAGGAATCGGGGGGCAAGCTCACCTACCAGGTCATTGACCCCGACGATCCGACCAGCCCCGTGGACCGGGACACGCTGTTGAACGCCTACGGCCTGCAGCCCATTGCCACGTCCCCCTTCCTCCCCCAGTTCTACTACCTCCACCTGTTGCTCCAGGTGGGCGATCAGGCCCAGTTGCTCTACCCGACGGCGGACCTGACCGAGGGTGAGTTGCGCAGCGAGCTGGAAGCGGCCCTCAAGCGGGCGACACCCGGCTTTCTCAAAACGGTGGGCCTTTGGCTGCCCAACCTGCAGCCCCAACCCAACCCCTTGGGCGGCATGAGCCAACCGGTCTCCAGTTGGGATATGCTCCGGGAGCAGCTGCGCCAGGACTATACCATCAAACGGGTGGATCTGACCACGGGGCGCGTGCCGGGCGACGTAGATGTTCTGGTCGTCATCGCACCCCAAAAAATGAGTGACGTGGAGCGGTTCGCCATTGACCAGTATCTGATGCGCGGCGGGGCCGTCGTCGTGGCGGCGGGCAACTATGTTCTGCCCGTGGTCCAGTTCCCCGGTACTTTGTATGTGGAGGAGGTGAGCGACGGCTTGCAGGAGATGCTGGCCTCCTACGGCGTAGATGTGGCCAAGGCCATGGTCTTTGACCCGCAGAACGAGCCGTTCCCCATCCGCGTCCAGCACATGGTCGGTGGGGCCAGCGTCATTGAGATCCAGCAGCTGGACTATCCGCCCTTTGTGGATGTGCGGCGCGACGGCATGGACAAGGAAAGCCCCATCGTTGCCAACTTGCCGGCGGTGACGATGCACTGGGTTTCGCCCATCACCCTGGACGAGGAAAAGAACGCCGGGCGGGAGGTGAGCATTCTGCTGCGCTCTACCGACGAATCTTGGCTGCACAGCGACATTGACGTCCAGCCCGACCCGGATACCTATCCTCCCTACGGCTTTGCCGTTGAAGGGGAACAGCAGTCGTGGCCTTTGGCCGTTGCCATCCGGGGGACCTTTGAGAGCTACTTCAAGGACCGGGAGCCACCTGCCGTTGAACAAAGCCAACCGCTGACCGGCACGACGGAGACCACGCCGGGGGTGATCGCCTCTTCGCCCGATTCGGCCCGCCTGGTCGTCATCGGCAGCGCGGAGTTCATTGACGATGCCGTGCTGGGTCTTTCCCGCAACCTCTCGGCGGACCGCTATCTGAACAACCTACAGTTCATGCAAAATGCCGTAGATTGGTCGGCGGAGGATGTGGATCTGTTGAGCATCCGCACGCGGGGGACCTATGCCCGCCTGCTCAAGCCGCTGGATCGGGCCGATCAAACCCTGTGGGAGGGGGTGAATTACGGCTTGGCGTTGCTGAGCCTGTTGGTCATCGGCGGGGTGTGGTACTGGCGTCGCCGCAGCGAGGAGCCGATGGAATTGGTCGGGGAGACCACACCGGCGGCAATGGAGGAGCCGGAGAAGGGAGGTGCATCCGATGAATAAGCTCAACCGGATTCTGGCGATCATTTTGGCCCTGCAAGTAGCCCTTGTGGCCGTCATCTTTTGGCCGCGACCTTCTACTTCGGGTGGCGGCGGGCCGCTGCTTCCGGGGGTTGTGCCGGAAAAGGTGGTCTCCGTCACCATCCGCGACGGCAGCGGCCGATATGTCAAAATGACCCGCTCCGGCGAAGGCTGGGTGATACCGGAAGCGGACGATTACCCCGTCCGCGAAAACAAGGTCCCTCCCTTCTTGGACAAGATCGCCCAGGTCAAAGCCGAACGGCTGGTGACCCGGACGGCCAACAGCCACCGGCGGCTCCGGGTGGCCGAGGATGATTACCGGCGGCTCATAGAACTGGAGCTGGACGACGGCTCGGTCCACCGTCTCTACCTGGGCACGTCGCCGGGTTATAACGCGACGCACGTCCGCGCCGAGGGGCAGGATGAGGTCTATCTCACTTCTGCCCTGACGGTGCAAGATGCCAGCGCGGAAGCCCGTTTTTGGGTGGAGACAACCTATCTGGAGATTCCGAAGGATCAGATCGTCGCCATGCGCCTGGAGAACGCCAACGGCGTGATTGACTTGGAAAAGGGAGAAGACGGCAACTGGCGGCTGACCGATCTGGCCGAAGGTGAGGAGATGGACCAGCAGCGGGCCTCCGTCCTGGTCAGCGAGGTATACTACACAACCCTGCTGGAACCGTTGGGCAAGGAGGAAAAGGCCGAGTACGGCATGGACGATCCCAACGCCCTCATCACCGTCCTGACGAGGGATGAGGAAGGGAAGGAAAAAACCTATACCCTCCGTGTCGGAGCGCGGGACCCTCAGGACGGTAGCTACGTGATCATCTCCTCCGAATCGCCCTACTACGTCCGCGTCGGCGAGTTTGTGGTCAAGGATTTTGTGGAAAAGAAGCGAAGCGACCTACTCAAGCTGCCGCCGACGCCGGCGACAACACCGACGCCGGAGGTGACGCCGACGCCGTGATCGCTTGTCTCTTTCGGTTGCCTTTGCGGTGGGAACGATAAAGGCACGTGCCCAACTTGGCGACTTGCGGGGACGGCCCCACCGCCTATCTCCCGACATCTTGCTCCGCCAGCGACTGTTTGATGGCCAACCAGTCGCGGCGGAGTTTTTCATCACTTTCAATCTGGGCGGCGATCTTTTCGCATCCGTGCAAGATGGTGGTGTGGTCCCGCCCGCCCAGCAGTTCTCCGATCTTGGGGAGCGAAGTGTTGGTCTCTTCCCGGATGAGGTACATGCACAATTGGCGGGGGACCGATACCGCCCGCCGTCGGCTGCGCCCGATCAACTCCTCTTCCGTCAGCCGGTAGAAACGGGCCACTTCCGAAACGATGGATTCGGGCGTGATCTCGGCCTTTTGGGCAAAGATGCTCTGGAGTACCGTCTGGGCCGTCTCCAGGTTGAGCGGCGCGTGCATCAGGTTGGCGTGGGCCAGGACGCGGGTCAAGGCCCCTTCCAACTCCCGGATGTTGCTGGGGATCTTGCGGGCGATATAGTCCAGCACCTCATCGGGGACGGGAGTTGCGTGCCCTTCGGCTTTGGCCCGCAGGATGGCAACGCGCGTTTCAAAGTCGGGGGGCTGCACATCGGCGATCAACCCCCAGCTAAACCGCGAACGGAGTCGTTCCTCCAGCGTCAGCAGGGCACGAGGGGGGCGGTCGCAGGTGATGACGACCTGCTTGCCCGCACCGTGCAAGGTGTTGAAGGTGTGAAAGAACTCTTCCTGGGTTCGTTCCTTCCCGGCGATAAACTGAATGTCATCCACCAGCAAGATGTCGGTGTTGCGGTATTTGAGGCGGAATTCCTCGGTTCGCTGGCTGCGGATGGCATTGATGAGGTCGTTGGTAAACCATTCCGCCGAAACATACAGGACCGACAGCCGCCGCTCTTGGGCTGCATGGCCCAGGGCGTGGAGAAGGTGCGTCTTGCCCAACCCCACCCCGCCGTAGATGAACAAGGGGTTGTAAGCGTGGGCCGGGTTCTCAACGACGGCCAGGCTGGCAGCGTGGGCCAGGCGGTTGTTGGCCCCCACCACAAAGGACTCGAAGGTGTAGAGGGGGTTGAGGGCTGCCGAGGGACGCCCGTTGGGTGGGGGAGGCGGTGGAGTCGGCTCGGCGGGGGCAACGGTCTCGGCCTCCAGGCGCAGGTATTCGTTTGATTCCGGCTTGCGGGCGGTGAACACCACCTGTGCTTGGGGACCGGCGTGCCGTTGCAGGGTGCGGCGGATGACCGGCATCAGCCGGTTTTGCAGCCAATCCACGGCGTAGGCATGGTGCACATAAACGGTTAGGGTGTTGTCCTCAAAGGCAATGGCCCGCGTCCCCCGTAGCCAGGTGTCAAAGGTCGCCCGCGTCATCTGCAGTTGCAATTCACCCAGAACGGCCTGCCACAGTTTTTGTGCGCCGGGCAGGGAGCGCACTCCTCCTTGAAAGGTTTGCTTATCCAAAGTAGGTCTCCTCGGTCGGTGCGATGTTTTGTGGGCGCACGAAACCGCAGCAACACGCCCGTAGCCGTGCGCCGGGACGCCGCAGAAGCATTGCCCCTGCCGCGCCGTCTATCCAACTGATACGCGAGTACCTGCAACGCGGTTGACCGTGAAGGTGAGGCAAAGGCGAGGCGACAGGGTTTGACGTCTGCGAGGATTGACGGTTTTGACGCCAACCCGACTGTCGCAGAGGATGCCTGCCTGCGGCAGGCCGTTGCCCTTTTGCCTGTGTAACGGTCGGATGCTATTTTAGCAGAAGCAGGGCCTTTGCGCAAGGGGGTTTCGGCGGTGGCAAGGGAGTTGGTTGTTCGTCCAAAACCCATATTTAGGGGGGAAAGGGTTGCCGGGCACTACATTTAGTATCTACACCCCCTCCCCTGCCGCCGAATCTTAAGATTTGGCGAGCCACAGATTTTAAGCAAACTTACGTCAATGCTAATGACCGGAGCTGCCGAACGCTGCGACGCAGGTTGTGGCGAACCGTCCCTAACGGAGTGCTCAGCGGTGTAACGATCACCAACTGCAGGTTCTGCGGTAGAGTCATGATGTAGAGGCGCAAATTGTCGTTTTCAAACATATTGTGCTCAAAAGGGCGGTCCGGCTGGCCCAAAAAGTTGGCTACGGCCTGGGCTGCTTGGACGGCGGCAAAGATCATGTATGCCAGCGCATCCAACCGTTCGCCGTCCAGGGTGCTGGTGTGGGCCACAACGCCTTCCCGGCCCGGCTCTTTGGAAAAGAGAAAGACCGCTTCGGCTTGGGTTTCGCGGGCCAGGTCCATCAGCAGGGATTGGATGTCGCCCGGTGCTTGGTCTGCCGGGCCTGCCGATGACGTGGGCTGGGCCGGAGGGACGACCTCTTTGCTCAACGCTTCGCCGATGCGGGGCAACAGGTCATCGGCAAAGAAGGGCTTGGATAACGTCCCTTGAATGCCCCACGCCTGGGCTTCTGCCGGGACCTCTTCCCCCATCAAAGGGATGAGCACCAACCGCATTTGGGGATGGTGGGTACGGACCTGCTCAATGAGGGCCAGGGAGGTCATGTCGGCGGGGTCCAGGTCCATATCTACGATGGTGAGATCGTAGCCCCCATCGGGGAGCAGTTCCAACGCCCGGCTACCTTCGTGGACCAGGTCTACCCGGTAGCCGCCGTCCCGTTCCAGCATTTCTTTGAGCATGGTCGCAAAGGCTACGTTGCGATCAACGACAAGAATGTTGGCGGTCATCGTTCCCCTCCTGGGTTGTTGCCGGGCCATTATACCATATCTCCCCGCCAGGGCAAATGCATTTACAAGATCTCGCACCGCAGGGGCAGAGTCCGCCGAAGAACGGCCGATCTTGCATCGTTTCTCTCCGCGCCTTCGGCGTTCCGCGGCAAAGCCGACGTCGGGAAGATGCCCTTGCCCTATCTCCCCACTCCGACCAATTGACAGGGCAGGCGGAGGCTGCTATAATCAGAGCCGTTGGGTGCAGAAGGGGGGATGTGCAGAATCCCCTAGGCATCGCAAGGAGAGGGGCATGGGCGTTTTGCAACAACTGTACCGCTTGCAACTCGTGGATAGCGAGTGGGATGAGAAAGAGCAGCGTCTGACCGAAGTGCGGGCCGAGCTGGGGGAAAGCGACGACCTGCGCCGCGCCCGTCAAGCGGTGGACGAGATGGAACGGGAGCTGCAGACGCTGCGCCGCCAGACCCGCTCCGTTGAGATGGAGGTGGCCTCCGTCACGGATAAACTCCAAAAGAATCAAGACCGTCTCTACAGTGGCAAGGTGCGGAACCCCAAAGAGTTGGCCAACCTGCACGAGGAAGCATCGGCGCTGCGCCGCCGCCGCTCCGAGTTGGAGGATCGGCAGTTGGAGCTGATGATCCAAGCGGAGGAGGCCGAGGCCGAGCTGGCCGAACGCCAAGCCCGCCTGCGTCAAATAGAGGAGGCGTGGCGGGCCGAACAAGCGGCCCTGCGGGAAGAGCAAGCCGCGTTGGAGGCCCGCTTGCGGGAATTGGAGGAGGAACGGGAAGCGATGCGGGCACAGATCGGCGCGGCGGAGCTGGCCGAGTATGATGACCTGCGGGCGCGATACGGCGGCCAGGCGGTGACGGTGCTGCGTCGGGGCACTTGCCAGACCTGTGGTGTAGATGTGCCTACGGGTGTGGCCCGCGCCGTGGAGCGAGGCGAAGGGTTTTACTATTGCCCCGTGTGCCGCCGCTTGCTGTACGGCGGTTAAGCCGCAAAGGGCCTTCTATCCCTATCCGGCGGAAGGCTCTCGGCGGATGTCAATCCTCCACCCGTTCAATGCGCGCACCCAGCCCCCGCAATTTGACCTCAATGCGCTCGTACCCCCGGTCAATCTGATGGATGTTGTGGATGACGCTTTCCCCCTGCGCACAGAGAGCGGCGATGAGCAAGGCCATCCCGGCCCGGATGTCGGGGCTGTGTAATGTTTCGCCGTGCAGGGCCGACGGCCCCACGACGACGGCTCGGTGGGGATCGCACAGGATGATGCGGGCGCCCATGGCGATCAGGCGGTCCACAAAGTAGAGTCGGCTGTCAAACATCTTTTCGTGAATGAGTACCGTTCCCCGGGCCTGGGTGGCGACGACCAGGGCAATGCTCATCAGGTCGGTGGGGAAGCCGGGCCAGGGGGCATCGTCGATCTTGGGTACGGCCCCGCCCAAGTCATCCACAATCACCAGGGGTTGTTCGGCCGGCACGAAAAGGTCCGCCCCCCGCACTTCGGTGCGGACGCCCAGCCGCTCAAAGACCATACGGATCATGCCCAAATGCTCAATACCGGCCTCTTTGATCAAAATCTCCCCACCCGTCACCGCGGCCAGGCCGATGAAACTGCCGACCTCCATGAAATCGGGGCCGATGGTCCATTCGCCGCCGCTCAACCGTTCTTGCCCCTGGATGCGCAGCACGTTGGACCCGATGCCCGTGATCTGCGCTCCCAGTTTGTTGAGGAAGCGGCATAGTTCCTGGACGTGTGGCTCCGAGGCGGCGTTGCGGATGACCGTTTCGCCCCGTGCCAGGCAGGCGGCCATGACCGCGTTCTCGGTCCCGGTCACGCTGGCCTCGTCCAGCCAGATGTCGGCCCCTTGCAAGGTCGGGGCGTGCATTTCAAAGGTGTCGTTCTGTTTGACCGATGCACCCAAAGCACCCAGGGCCAACAGGTGCGTGTCGATCCGTCGCCGCCCGATGCGGTCGCCACCGGGCAAAGTCAAGGCGATCCGCCCGGCACGGGCCAGCATCGGCCCCAACAGGGTCAGGGAGCCTCGGATTTCGCTGAAGAGTCGCGGATCGGGCCGGGTGGTGCGCAGGTTGGCGGCCCGGACGGTCACGCTGTGGTTGTCATGGCGCGAAACCTCGGCCCCCAGCGATTCCAGCAGGGCAAGCATCGTTTGGATGTCGCCGATGTGGGGCAGGTTGTGCAAGGTGATCGGCTCGTCGGTCAGCAATGTCGCCGCCAGAAGGGGCAAGGCAGCGTTTTTGTTGCCGCTGGGAACAACGACACCGCCGACCGGAGTTCCTCCGTGGATGACGAATTTCTCCAAGTCTCACCTCCTCTGCGAAATGTACACGGGCGATCCCACGCCGGCGGCCAGCCGCCGGGCGGCGTTGCCGTTGCGCTCGGCGATCTCCACATAGCCGCTGCTGCCCAGGTAGGCGACCAGATCGCCGGGGGCGACGTCGGCAAAGGTCTGGTGCAGTCCGGCAATCGTCTCTGCGCCGACGGCCAGGCGCAGCGGCCCCGGCGGCAGGTGCTCTGCCCGGAAGTTGGTGATCAGGTTGCCGAAATGGTCCACGTGGAGGACCAATCCCCGCCAAATCCCTTCGCCTTCGCGCTGCGGTTCGGCATGGGGCAAGGCGACCAGATCCGCCGGAGGGATGGGTTCGCCCAAGCGGAGCAGGTCCAAGCCGCAGGCCAGGTGGGCGGCAGCGGGGGCGAAAATATCCCGCCCGTGGAAGGTCGCGCTGACGGAGGGCAAACGATACGCCTGGTTGCTCAGACGGACGACCTGCCGAGGCGGGTCCGGGGCCAGGGCCAGGCCGAGGACGCCGTTGTCAGGGGCGACGAAAAAGGCCCGTTCCGTCCGTACGGCGATGGGACGGCGGTCACTGCCCACGCCGGGGTCCACGACGACCAAGTGGACCGTCCCCACGGGAAAATAGGGAACGGCGGTGGAAAGCACAAAAGCCGCTTGTTGGATGGACTGGGGGGCAATGGTGTGGGAGATGTCCACCAGGGCTGCCTCCGGGCAGATGCCCAGGATGACGCCCTTCATCACGCCGACATAGGCATCGGCCAACCCAAAGTCTGTGGTCAGCGAAATGATCGGTCGGGACATGGTCCCATTATACCGCAGAGGGCGCGGTCCGTCAAGGGGTTCGGGCAACGTCCGGCCCACGCTTGGCCGACGATTCCAGGGCGGCGCGGATGGCCGGTAGGGCGGCCTCGGCGGCCTGTTGCCCCAGGGAGACGTAGCGATGGCGGCGCGAGATGCGGGTCAGGCTGCCCAGGCCCCAGACGGGGATGGGGATGTGCACATCGGCGGTGGCCGGATCGTCGGCGGCGTGCAGGATCAAAAAGTCAATGGCGGCGACGGCGATGCCCAACGGCCCACGGGGGGGCGTGGGAGGCGGCGCACCCAGCCCCACGGCCACGACCACGTCGGCTCCCAGCTCCCGCGCGACCGAAATGGGCAGGTTGTTGACGATGCCGCCGTCCACCAGCAGCCGTCCCTCAATCTCGGCGGGGACGACGATGCCGGGCACGGAGCAACTGGCCCGCACCGCCGGGGCGACCCGTCCCCGGCGCAGGATGACTTCCTCGCCGGTGATCAGGTCGGCGGCTACGGCGGCGTAAGGGCGTTGCAGCTCTGCGAAGGTCAGGTCGCCGAGCAGGTTGACGATGTACGTCTCCAAGCGGGCGAAGGAGATGAACCCCTGCCGGGGCCAGACCGGGCGGGCGATGTCCCGCCAGCGGATGCGGAGGGCCATTTCCAGGAGGGCGTCGGCGTCCAGTCCGGCGGCATAAGCCGCGCCCACCAGGGAGCCGACGCTGGTCCCGGCGACGCAGTGGACCTGAATTCCTTCCCGCTCCAGGACGCGCAGGACGCCCACGTGGGCCATACCCCGCGCCCCGCCGCCGCCCAACGCCAGCCCCAACCGCTTCGGACTCATGACCACAGGTCCTCGGCAATATCGGACAGGCCCAGGCTGATCAGTTTTTCACGGGAGGGTTTGCCCGTTTCCCAATCCCAATCGCGCTGCTCGTAATACTCCTGGAGCAGGATGTTCATGCGCGGCGTCCGCCCCCGCGAGCCGTTGGCCATGGGGATCAGCATCCGCTCCGGGATGCGGTCGTTGCCCCGGCGGATGCCCAGCCGGTTGTTGAAGGCCCGCTTCAGGTTGAAAATCCGCTCGCCGGTGCGCTGCCACCAGACGATGTCCGCCGACCAGCCGGTGGCCTCGGCCAGCATCTTGACCAACAACGGCGCGGTGGGGTTGACAAAGACGCACATGATGGCGCTGTTGTAGAGGGTGCGCCAATCCTGAACTTTGACCACGACTTTGGCCTTGCCCCGCGTCTTGAACCGTCCGCCGGGGAAGATGCCCACCTCCGGGATGGTCAGGCCCATGTCCACGACGTACATGTCGCCCTGCATGTGACAGGCCCCGCGCGGCGACGTGGCATAGACCAGGGCCATGCCCGAAAGGGCACGGGGGTCGTGGGCCGCGGGGGAAAGGCCGTTGACGTGGACGGCCAGGTCCTCGGCTCCGTAGCGGGCGGCGATGCGTTTGACGCCCTGGGCCAGCACGTCGCCAAAGCCTTCGCGCCGGGCGATAAGGTCCAGCAGGGTGTGGGCCGTCTCAATGTCGCCCCAGCGCAGGGGCAGGCCGCCGGTGTCCTCGGCGGTGATAAAGCCCCGTTCGTAGAGCAGGTAGGCCAGGGAGATGGCCGATCCCGCGCTGATGGTATCCAGGCCGTAGCGGTTGCACAGGTGACCGGCATAGGCCACCCCCGGCAGGTCGTCCACCAACAGCATGGAGCCGAGCATGGCCACCGTTTCATATTCGGGGCCGTCCACCACCTCGACGCCGTAGGGTGTATCCTTGAGGGTCACTTCCCGGCCACAGGCCACGGGACAGCCGTAGCAGGCCACGGCGCGGGTCAGGATCGTCTCCATCATGGTCACGCCGCTCAGGTTGGTCGCTTCCTCAAAACGGGCCTGGGTCCAATAGCGGTTGGGCATGTTGCCCCACATGATGCTCATATCCACGAACGATGCCGTGCCCATCTGGTTGTAGACCTGGGCCGAGATGTCGTCGTGAATGATCTGACGGGCTTCTTTGACCGTCCGGCGGAAGGTGTCGGCATCGGCCAGGGGGACGCGCTGCTTGCCCCGGACGGCGATGGCCTTCAGGTTTTTGGAACCCATGACCGCGCCCATGCCGGTCCGGCCTGCCGCCCGCCCGTGGTCGTTCATGATGGCCGCATAGAGCACCCGGTTTTCCCCCGCCGGGCCGATGCAGGCCACCCGCGCTTTGGGGTCGTCCAACTCCTCGCGGATGCGCTGCTGGGTTTCGTAGGTGTCCAGGCCCCAGAGGGAGGCGGCGTCGTGCAAGGCCGGGGGTTGCCCTTCCACGATGGACAGCCAGACCGGTTTTTCCGCTTTGCCCCGGATCACGATGCCGTCATAGCCGGAAAAGCGCAGCTCTGCGCCCCAAAAGCCGCCGGAATTGGATTCGCCCCAGATTCCGGTCAGGGGGGAAAGGGCGCAGACTTCGTGCCGTCCGGTGGAGGGCGCCCGCGTGCCGACCAGGGGGCCGGTCATGAACATCAGGGTATTGTCCGGCCCCAGGGGGTCGGTCTCCGGCCCCAACTCGTCGTAGAGATAGCGGGCTGCATAGCCCGCCCCGCCGATGAAATCGTGGGCAAAGGCCGGGTTGAGGGGTTCATCCTTGAGTTCGCCTTTGGTCAGATCCACGACCAGCAGTTTGCCCATGTAGCCGTACATTTCGTCATCCTTTCTGCCGCGCATTCGGGAAAGGCACGCGGCGCGGAAGATTGTCTGCGATCTTTTGCCGGGGGATTATAGCATAGGTGGGGGAATAACGCAATGCGGCATAAGGCGCAGGCAAGGCGGATGAGTTTACGTAATTTCGCGCTACGGAGGTAGAATGCGCCGGGGAACGGTTGGTTTTACGCGGTTTCTCTCCGCGGCCTCGGCGCTACCGAGAACCGCCGAGGCCGCCGTGAACGGCGCGGGTGGTCGGCGGCCTCGGCGATTCGGTGGGGGGCCCTTTGTGGGCACATGATGTGAGGGGTTTAGTCCTCTTTTTCTTCCAAGATGACCTCTTCTTCGCCGTCGGCCCGCAGGTCCAAGAGCCAATTCGCAAAGGCTTCGGCGTCTATCTTGTCCTGTATGCGCTTGTGGGCCTCGGCGCGGAGGACGGCGGCCAGGGCTGCTTGGCCCTCCTCGGTATCGGGGTTCAGATCGGGCCAGCGGGCGGTGACCACTTCCCGCGTGGTCCAAATGCAATAGCGGAAGACACGCTCACCATCCTTGAGCACGCGGCAGAAGTATTGGAAGCGGTCGCCCGGTTCCGATTTGAAGCCTTCGTCTACGGTGTAGCCCTTGTAGGTCCAATCTCCACTGCGGCCCTTCCGCTCTTGACCGAGCATGGCCTGGGCCTGGGCCAGCAGTTCGTTGGGATCGGCGGTGGGGCGGGCACAGAGGTTGCCCAAGCAGACATAGGCTGCCGGAGACGGTTCGGCGGGATACCCCAGCCGCTTCAGGCGGTCCGGCTCCCAGTGGGGGTCCACGGCCTGGACGGTCTTGTTAGGTGCATAGGCCCGGCGGGCGGCCCGCAGCAACCGGGCACGGGCCGGGTCTTCGCTCTCGCCGACGATGGTGATGAGCAGGGGGCGTCGCAGGAAGCGGTCCACCGTCAGGGCAAAGGCGGCGGCTTCAATGCCCATCTCCGGGGCCAGGGGGGCAAGGGCCTCCAGGGTTCGTTGGGCGGCCCGGCGGTAGTCCTCCTGGCCGGTCAGGCGGTGAAGGCGAAGGTGGGCCAAAGCCATGGCGACGTTTTCGCAGAAGGGTTTGGTCCGTCGGCGCAGGCGACCCACCGCTTCCGGCGCGGCGACGGTGTCAAAGTAGCGTCCGTCATCGTCGCGGAGGGCGTTGTCGGCAAAGCGCAACAGGGTTTCTGCCCGCTGGATATAGATTTCGCGGCCGAAATGTTCAAAGGCGTCCAACCAGGCCAATGCTATGCTCGCCTGGTCGGCCAGCAAGCCGGGCAGATGGGGGCGGGTGTCAAAGTAGTGATGCATTCCCAAACCTTCCCGGTAGTTGTGTTGCCAAGTGAATTCCAGGGCGCGGATGGCCAGGTCGGCATAGCGCGGTTCATCCAGTACCGCTCCGGCCAACAGATAGGCGGAGGCGGCGACGGCGTTGCGCTCGGTGTAGGCGGTTCTGTCCACGTAAGGGGCCGGGCGTTGGGCACGTTCCTCTGCACCGAGGGCGTAATAGTCGGCGTCGGCCTCCTGGCTGCTGTAAAAGTAGCCCCGCTCTCGGTCCCAAAGGGTGGCATCCATGTACCTCAAGATGTCCTGGGCGACATCTAGGTAGGAACGGCGACCTGTGGCTTGGTAGGCCCGCAAGTAGAGGGCCAGTAGTTGGGCCTGGTCGCCGACCATTTTCTCGTAGTGGGGGTTGCTCCAATCGGCAGCGGCGGCGTAGCGGAAAAATCCACCGCCCACCCGGTCGTGGATTTCACCTTCGGCCATGGCGGTCAGAGATCGGTGGACGATGCGTTCCCAGGTCTCGTCGCCGGTGCGGTGGGCCAGGGCCAGGGCGAATTCAAGTATATCGGCGTGGTGGAATTTGGGGGCGTCGCCAAAGCCGCCGTGCTCTTTGTCAAAGGCGCCCGCTACCGCCTGGGCGACGTCGTCTACCAACTCCGGCTTGAGTTCACCTACGGGCTGCGGGCGGTCTTCCAGCTCGGCCGGGATGGGTACACCGGGCCGGAGGGCAATGGTGGGTGTGGAGGGGGCCTGCCGCCCGGCGAACCGCTCCTTGACCCGTCGTAGGACGGTGAGCATCTCCTGGGCGGTGAGGAAGTTGTGACTCTCTATCACCTCGCCGTCGGGGGTGAGAAAAGCAGTCGTCGGCCAGCCGCCGTTGTTGTAGCGACGGTCCACATCGGGACGCTTGTCGGCGTCAAGCATGATGGGCAGAAAATCGTCGTTGATGGCTGCCGCCACATCGGGATCGGCCAAGGTGGTCCTTTCCATCAGGTGGCAGGGTTCACACCAGGGCGCGGTGATGTATAGCATCACCGGCAGTTCCAGGGTGGCGGCCAGCTCAAAGGTGTCCTCTTCCCATTCGTACCAGGTGATAGGCAATTGCTCCTTGCCCAATTCCAGGTCCGGCTCAAAGAGGCGGCGGTATTCGGCTTCCAAGATGGCATAGTGTTCTTTTTCCTGGTCGGCCAGCGTTTCAAAAAGGGAACGGGTGCTCTTGTCCGTGGCCGATTGGGCCATGCGGGTATAAAAGTCGTGGGCATCCCTTTCCCGTTGCAGGGCCAGTTGCCAGGCTTCGGGGATCTCGTTCAAAGCTTTCACGGGGCACTCCTTTCTATCTCCTCGTCGGAAAGGTTTCAAAGATGCCGAGGACGCAGAGGTCCTGCGAGCAGGTCCTTGCGTCCTTTGCTCTTTTGTAAGGATCGGCCTTGTCAGATTTCACCGGCTTCCAGTTGCAAGCCTTCAATGTCCAACAAGGTCAGCTGGCGGCGACCGGAGGCGATCAGGCCCCGTCGCCGAAAGTCTTGCAAAGTCTTGCTGATGGTTTCGCGCCAAGTGCCCAACATGTCGGCCAGTTCCTGGTGGGTGACGTGGATCACATGGTCGGGGCTATCACGGCCCAGTTCCAGGAGCAAGGCCGCCAGTCGCCCGGAAATGGTCCCGTAAGCCATCTGTTCCAGGCGGTTTTCTGCTTCCATGACCCGTTGCCCCATGGCCTGCATCAGACCGAAGCTGAACAAGGGGTTGGTGGATGAGATCTCCAGTGCCCGTTGGCTGGGCATTTCCCAGATGGTGCACGGTTCCAGGGCGACGGCGCGGGTATCGGGACCCTGGCCGCCCAGCAGCGATTCTTCGCCGAACATGGCCCCTTGTCCCAGAGTGGCGATGACGAAGCGACGGCCGTCGCGGGTGGTGCGGTAGAGCTGCACCTTTCCGCTGGCGACCAGAAAGAGCGAGCGGGCCATTTCGTCGGCTTCGCAGACGGTTTCCCCGGCGTCATACGAACGCACGATCAGCGATTCGCCGATGTCCTCCTGTTCCGCCAACCGACCGAAAATCCTGGTAACGTTTCTCTCCGTTGCATTCACGTCAAACACTCCCTCTCCGCGCAATTCCCGACGATTTAGGTGGTCCGGCAGGCCGGAACCGCTCCTGCCGGACGACGAGCCTTCCCGTTGAAGGGCTTTCCTCGAAAGTAGCGGTTGAAACCGCCCCTGGCGGGCCGTCGGCCGACCGCCCGCCTGTGCGTGCGCGCCTGCCATGCGGGCGGGAGCGGGAGCGTCCGCGTAGGCGGACGCCCGGCCCCAGGCCCGAAAGGAGCGACTTGAGTCTCCACGGCCCTTTCTCCACACACCCGGCAGCGGGGTGTGCGGAGGTGGCCCACCCGGTGTGCGAAAACAAGGTTTGCGATCTCCGGCAGGTCCGAGTTGCCCGTCGGGCGCAAAAGGACCTGCCGGGTGTGGCTTTTAGCTCTTGGCGGCCAGTTTCTTTTCCAGTTTCTCGTATTCGCCTTCTAAGAATTGGGCGTGGAACGCCTCTTCATCTCGCAGCCGTTCAAAGAAGGCTTTGAGATCGTCGTCTTCGGCCAGGTCCATTGCCAGCTGGTACTTGGCTTTGGCGGCGTGTTCCTCCATGGCCATAATCTTCAGGAAGCTCAACCAGTCCATTTTTCCCTCCTTGTGTTTTCATAGACCTAATCATTATACTCCTTTTGCGTTAGAGGCTTGTTAAAAGGCCGAAAGGGGCCGTTAATATCCCGTTAGAATTTGACGATTTTGGCAAAAGTCTTTGGCCTCTGTGCGGCGGAGTCATTTGATGATCTCCGCCATGACGGTGGTGGCGTAGCAGCCGCGGGGGAGCCAGAAACGGAACATCAGCCCTTCGTCAAACCATATTTCCGGTTCGTGGATGGGGAAGCGCAGTGCCCGTCGCTCTCCCCTGGCTTTGATGCCACCACCGACGCGAAAGTCCTCCAATGTCAGGCCCTCTTGGGCCAGAATCTCCCTTTCCAGCTCCCCCTGTCGCCCTTCTGCTTGCATCATCCGGTAGCCAAAGAGCGGCCCTGTGGGGCTGATCTCAAAGCGGTCGGCGCGGGGTTGTTCGCGTGTTGCGTCTTCCACGCGAAAGATGGAGCGGCCTGGATGCTTCATGGCCAGATCGCCGACAAAGACGCGGTCTAGGGTTTGTAGGCGGGCGTCCAAGACGCGGTTGAAGAGTAGGGATTGATAGGCCGAGAGCAAAAAGATTTTGAGCCGCTTGGGAACCGCATTGTAAGCCAGGCCATAGTCCCCGCCGCTGTGGATCAGTGCTTCCAAAGCGTGCCGCTCATCGGCCATATTGGCGGGCCAGATCGCCAGGGCAGCGGCCCATTGCCCGGCCTCGAAGCGGGTGCGGGCTTCTTGGGCCTGTTCGCTCTCGTTGGGGTGCGGTCTGCCCAGGAACCGCTTGATAAAGTCTTCCGGGTCGCGGCGGACTACCGCCCGTCCCAGGTCTGCCGAATCGCCCCGTTGCCCGAACCTTTGCTCTCCGTAGCGGTTGGGGACGCCCCGCCGACGCAGCACGTCCATGATGGCGCGGCTGGCTTCCAGGGCCGATTCGTCCACCCCTCGTACACGGATGGTGAAGCGGTTGCCGCGCAGGTGGCCGATTTTCAGCTTATTGCGGTGTCGTTCGGCCCATAGGATTTGGATGGCCGGTAAGTCCAGGGCCAGAACCGCCGACGGCGGGACGCCTTCTACCGAGAGGGTCTGGCGGGTGATGGCTTGGGCGTCCTTCAGCCCGGCGTAGCCGATACGGCGTGGAGGTACACCCAGTGCCCGGGCGATCTCCCGTACCGCCTGGAAGGTGGAGATGCCGGTTTTTTGGATCTCAAAAAAGGTGTGTTCCCCCTCGCCCGCAGGGGCGTAGAGGGGCAATTCCTCAACGATGAAATCTTGGACCTGTTCTTTGAGCCGCCCGCCGATGCCGGGCAGGTCGGCGGTCAGGTAACGTTTGCCCGAACCCATCTCTTAGTTTCTGGCAAGATAGCCGCTGTGTCCTCCTTCCCATTGTTGCCCCTGGGTGCGGATGATATAGTCCAGGAGCAGTTGTTCGCGTTGCAGGATGTGTCGTTCGGCGATGAGGAGTTGCTCGACGGTGGATTGATGCAACAGGTCCTGTTTTTGGGCCGGAGGCAGTTGCAGAACGATGGCGATCAGCAGGGCCAGGGTGTAGGGGTCGGTGGGAATCTGTTCAATGTTGATCTTGTGCCCCTGGGCTTGGGCCAACAGGCTGAGGTACTGGCGCAGGAGGGCACGCATCGGCCCCACCAGTTCCCCTGCCCGTTCGCCCTCTGCCTCGGTCAGGGGCCACGGTTCGGCTTCGCCTACCAGGTAGGGTTGGTCGTAGTGGACGGTCCGCAGGCGGAACCGTTCGTAGCCGATGGCGACCAGGTTCATCCGCCCTTCGGTCAGGGGTTGAATGCCCGCTATGATCGCCATCGTGCCCACATCGTAAGGTACGGCCTCGCCGCCGACTTCCCGGCCCTGGCGGATCAGTACGACGCCGAAGGACCGGTTTTCGGCCAGGCAGCGGCGGACCATCAGTTTGTAGCGGTCCTCAAAGATGTGCAAGGGCAGGACCATGCCCGGAAACAGCACGGTGTTCAAGGGGAATAGCGGTAGCTCCATCCACCCTTGATCGGCCATCGGTCCTGCCTGTCCTTCCCCTTTCCTCAAAAATGGCGGGCCGTCCACAAAGCGGACGCGAATGCGCCCGGCCCCAGGCCCAAAAGTCGCCGCCATCCCCGGCGCGGGCCGCCGAGATTTTCTTGGCGGCGAGCCGGGGATCGGTCCGTTTCCTCCATTATACACCAAGTGGGGGAAAAGGAAAAGTAGGCCCTCAGTACAAACGGAGGTAGCGGTTTAGTTCCCAGCCGCTCACTTGGGTCCGGTATTCGTTCCACTCTATGGTTTTGGCTTCTATGAATCGCTCAAAGACGTGGTTACCCAGGGCATCACGCACCAGGGTATCCTTTTTCATCTCTTCCAACGCTTCACCCAGGGAGCCGGGCAGCATATCCAGGCCCCGTGCCTTGCGGCCTTGATCGTCCAGGTGGTACAGGTCCTCGTTGGAAATGGGGGGCGGTTCCATTTGCTGCTTGATGCCGTCCAGTCCGGCGCGGAGCATGACGGCAAAGGCCAGGTAGGGATTGCAGCTGGGGTCGGGGCAGCGCAGCTCCAGGCGGGTGGATTCGGGGCGATCCGGCGTGACTTGGGGCACACGGATCAGGGCGGAGCGGTTGATCTGCCCCCAACTGATGTACACGGGGGCTTCATAGCCGGGAACCAATCGCTTGTACGAGTTGACCAAGGGGGCCAGCACTGCGCTCATTCCCCTAGCATGGGCCAACTGCCCGGCGATAAAGTGTCGGGCCGTATCGGAGAGGCCGTATTCGTTCTGTGCATCGGCGAAAGCGTTCGCGCCCGTTTCCAGGTAGGCCAGGCTCTGGTGAACGTGCATTCCGGAGCCGTTGATACCGGCGATGGGTTTGGGCATAAAGGTCGCGTGCAATCCATGCCGTCGGGCGACCTCTTTGAGGGTGAGTTTGAAGGTCCCGACATTGTCGGCGGCCCGCAGCGCGTCGGTGTAGCGAAAGTCGATTTCGTGCTGGCCGGGGGCCACTTCATGGTGGCTGGCTTCAACGCGGATCCCAAAGGCGGTTAGGGCCAGGACCATTTCCTTGCGTACCTGGATGCCTCGGTCGGTGGAAAGGTCAAAATAGCCGCCTTGATCGTGGGGCCGGGGGAGCAGCTGCCCATCGCCGTCGCGTCTGAAGAGAAAGAATTCCGGCTCCGGGCCGGTGTGGTAGGTGAAGCCCATTTCCGCAGCCTCCGCCAACGCCCGCTTGAGGATGTAGCGGGGGTCCCCTTCAAAGGGCCGACGGTCGGGGGTGTATACGTCGCAGATCAGTCTCGCCGTCGGGTTCGATTCTTTATCCCATGGGATCACGGCATAGGTTTCCGGGTCGGGAACCAGATACATGTCGCTTTCGGCAATGCGGGCGAACCCCTCCACAGAGGAACCGTCAAACCAGATGCCGCGGTCTAGAGCGACATCCAACTCGGCGACGGGAATGGTGACGGTTTTGACGACGCCGACAATGTCGGTGAATTGTAGGTTGATAAACTCAATACCGTCCTCCTGCGCACGATGGATTACGTCTTGGCCGGTTGTCATGATTCTTCCTCCTTCCAAAAGTGAACGGGAGCCTGTCTGTTGTGGCGGACAGGCTCCCGCGTGCCCCTTCGGACGCGAACAACGGCGCAGAGTATAACAAAGAAACCGGACCTTGTCAACATCCCTTTTGGGGATCAGATGCAAAATGTGGTATACTCGGTCTGGGAGGAGTTCAAATGTTCGTGCGCGTGGGCGGTTGGGAGTGCGTGATCATCCTCTTGTTGGTGCTGGTGTTGGCCGTCGGCATCGCCATCAGCATCCGGCAACGGGGTGATTGAGGGGACCGGTGGTCATTCACTGACTGCCGGTCAGTGAACGGCGATAGAATTTTGAAATCACGGCGAGATGTGGTATAATCCCACCGTCGTAGGGTCAATGGTGGATCCAAGGCGATAGGGGGAGATCTCGCTTGAGGAGTTTCTGGTTCGGTCAAGAACAGCATCGTCCGGGCGGTGTGCTGCCTTGCCTGGTCGGGGGGTGCCCCGGTCGGCGTTTTGTATTTCCCCATGAAAATCTTATTTGCCGCTCCATCACTGCCCACACCGGCCTTGCCTGGTTCGTCGGGCAGTTTTGTTTATGGGTAAAGGGAGGGAGATTATGCCATACAAGACGATCAAAGGAAAGAATCTGTTTTATGAGGAACGGGGTGTAGGCTTCCCCCTGTTGTTCGGACACAGCTACCTGTGGGATGGGGCGATGTGGGAACCGCAGGTGGAGGTGTTATCGGCTTCCTACCGCTGTATTGTGCCCGATTTGTGGGCGCATGGCCGTTCGGAACTGCCGCCCTCGGTTCCTTATTCTGTCGAGAGTATGGCGGCAGACCATTGGGAACTGGCCGTTGCCCTGGGCCTGGAGCGATTTGCCATGATCGGCCTTTCGGTTGGGGGGATGTGGGGCTTGCATTTGGCCCTGAACCATCCCGATGCGGTCCGGGCACTGGTTCTGATGGATACCTTCGTTGGACCGGAACCGGCGGATACCCGCGCCCGCTTTTTTCAAATGTTGGACACGGTTGAACAAGCGGGTGCGATTCCCCCGTCCTTGATCGAGGCAATCATCCCCTTGTTCTTCTCACCGGTGACGATGAAACACAATCCGGAGATGGTCAATCGCTTCAAGGAGCGTTTGGCTTCCATACCCTCGGAGAGGATCTCCGGCCTCGTGGGCATTGGGCGGGGGATTTTTGGCCGGGCATCGGTGTTGGATCGGCTGGGGGAGATTCAGGTACCTACGCTGGTGATCGTCGGCGCCGATGATCTTTCACGGCCACCCCACGAGGCTCAACAGATGGCGGAAGCGATCCCCAACGCTCGCCTAGAAGTGATCGCCGAGGCGGGGCATATCAGTAATCTGGAGCAGCCGGAGCGGGTGACGGAACTCATCGAAACCTTTTTGCGCCAAGTGTTGTAACTTGACTGCACGGAGTAGCGCATGAGCGAAAACGGAAAGCACCCTGCCGCGCTGGTCATCGGTGCGGGCATCGCCGGGATGCAGGCCGCGCTGGACATCGCCGACGCCGGGTTCCAAGTCCATTTGGTGGAGCGGGAACCGAGCATCGGCGGCCACATGTCACAACTGGACAAGACCTTCCCCACGTTGGATTGCTCCGCTTGCATCATGACACCCAAGATGGTGGATGTATCCCGACACCCCAACATCAATCTGATGACATACTCGGAAGTGATGGCGGTGGATCGCAGCCGGTCTTCCGATCTCCCGACCTACCATGTCACCATCAAGAAAAAAGCCCGCTACGTGGACCTGGACAAATGCACCGGCTGCGGCGATTGCGCCAAAGTCTGCCCCGTGGTCGTGCCCAACGAGTTTGACCTGGAAATGGCCGACCGCCACGCCGTCTATGTCCCTTTCCCCCAAGCCGTGCCCAACAAATACACCATTGACAAGCGCGGCTGGCCGCCTTGCAAGGAAGCCTGCCCGGCCCACATTGACGTGCAAGGCTATGTAGCCCTCATCGGTCGGGGGAAGTTTGCCGAAGCCCTGGACCTGATCCGTCAGACCATCCCTTTCCCCGGAGTTATCGGGCGTGTCTGCCACCATCCTTGCGAGGCTGCCTGCAACCGGGGCGAATACGATCAGCCGGTGGCCATCTGTGCCCTCAAACGTTTCGTCGCCGATTGGGAGATGGAAACCGGCCCTGCCGATCCCCCGGTTGTCCAATCCAAGTCCCAAAAGGTGGCGATCATCGGCGCGGGGCCGGCGGGACTGACTGCTGCCCATGATCTGGCTCTGTTGGGTTACCGGGTGACGGTGTTCGAGGCGTTGCCGGTGGCGGGGGGGATGCTGGCCGTGGGCATTCCCGATTACCGCTTGCCCCGCGAGGTGCTGGAGCGGGAGATCGCCCGCATCGAGGCCCTGGGCGTAGAGATCAAGCTGAACACACCCATCGGCGGCGAAGGGAACCCATCCCTGGAGGACCTGCGCCGTGAATTTGATGCCGTGTTCGTGGCCGTGGGAGCACACCGGCAGCGGCAGCTCCGCATTGAGGGTGAGGACCTGGATGGGGTGATGCCGGGCGTGGCCTTTTTGCGGGAGTTGAATTTGGGGAAATGGGAGGCCAAAGGGCTGGAAGGCAAGCGGGTGGTCGTTGTCGGCGGGGGGAACGTAGCCATTGACGCCAGCCGCTCTGCGCTGCGGCTGGGGGCTGCGTCGGTGACGATTGTGTACCGCCGCTCCCGCGCCGAGATGCCCGCCAGCCCCTGGGAGGTGGAAGACGCCGAGGAAGAAGGGGTGCAGTTCCACTTTTTGGCCAACCCGGTCCGCATCCTGGGGGAACAAGGCCGCGTTGTCGGCGTCGAGTGCGTCCGCATGGAGCTGGGCGAGCCGGATGCCAGCGGTCGGCGGCGGCCCATTCCCATCGCCGGTTCCGAGTTCACGCTGGAAGCCGATGTCATCATCCCCGCCATCGGCCAGATGCCCGATCTGGGGTTTGTGGCCGGCGGAGAGCTGAGCATCACCCGCCGGGGGACACTGGTCGCCCACCCCGATACTCTGGTCACCGAGCTGCCGGGGGTGTTCGCCGGGGGCGACGCCGTCAGCGGCCCGGCGACGGCCATTGAAGCCATCGCCGCCGGTTCGCAAGCGGCGCGGAACATCCATCGCTATTTGCAAGGGGAGGAATTGGTCGGCCCGCGCGAAGGGCTGCCGGTCGTTCCCTTTGAGGAGGTGGACCTGCGGCGGGCGCAGCGGGCTGCGCGGGCGGTCATGCCCAAGCTCCCGGCGGAAAGCCGCACCGCCGATTTCGCCGAGGTGGAGCTGGGCTTTGATCGGGAGCAAGCCGTGGCCGAGGCGTTGCGCTGCCTCAACTGCGCCGTCTGCTCCGAATGCCGCCAGTGCGTGGTGGCCTGCAAAGCGGGGGCCATTGACCACGACATGCGCGACGAAATCGTCAAAGTGGATGTGGAGGCCATCGTCGTCGCCACCGGGTTCGATCCTTTCGACGCCCGGTTGGAGCCGGAATTCGGCTATGGTCGCTATCCCAATGTCATCTCGGCGTTGGAGTTTGAGCGGCTGGCTTCGGCTTCGGGGCCGACCAAAGGCAAGATCAAGCTCAACGGCAAGGAGCCGAAAGAGATCGTGTTCATCCACTGCGTCGGCTCGCGGAGCAAGCAGGAAGGGGCCGAATACTGCTCCCGCATCTGCTGCATGTTCACCGCCAAACAGGCCCACCTGGCCCACGACAAAGTGCCGGGGGCCAAGATCACGGTGTTCTACATGGACGTGCGGGCCTTTGGCAAAGGCTTTGAGGAATTTTACGACCGGGTGCGGGCCGAGGGCGTCATCTACCGGCGGGGCAACCCCTCGGAGATCTATAAACGGGGCGACAAACTGATCGTCCGCGCCGAGGACACGCTCCTGGGCCGGACGGTCGAGGTCCCGGCGGACCTGGTGGTGCTGGCCACCGGCGTTCAGCCCCGCGCCGACGCCGACCGGGTCGCGGCCATGCTGGGTTTGGAATTCTCCGAGGATGGCTTTTTCGCCGAGGCGCACCCCGAACTGCGCCCGGTGGACACCCGGCAGCCGGGCATCTTTTTGGCCGGGACCTGTCAGGCTCCCAAAGACATCCCCGATACGGTGGCCCAGGCCAAAGCGGCCGCCGCCGGGGCAATTGGGGTGTTGGCGCGGGTAAAGGCTGCAGCAGGTACGGAATGACGGGGGAGCCGGGAATGAGCGAAAAGCGATAGGAAAAGGCACGGACGGCCTACCGGGTTGGAACACCGGACGGAATCCAATATCTCGTGGACGGCGCGGGGCGGTGCCAGGCGGTTGTCATCAGTATGAAATTGGGTTTACCAAGTCAGCAGCGCGGGAGTTCCGGTCGCTGCTGCTAGAAGCGAAACGGCGAATCGCTGCGGCGATTGATGCTCTGCGTATGCTTTGCGCTCTTGGCGTCTTTGCGGTGAACTTTTAATGGCACATGAGTTTTGCCGGCGACTAGATGAGCGGCTGATCAAGGGGGAACCATGAAAGTCAATACCCACGATTTCGCAGAACAATACACCCTGTTGGAGTGCATCCAGTGCGGGCGCTGCACAGGCGGCTGCCCCGTCTCGATGAAAACGGCCCTCAACATCCGGGGCATCATCTACGAGGTGCTGGTTGAGGATTTCATTGACCCCAGCAGCATGGATGTACTGTGGGATTGCACCAACTGCCTGACCTGCACTACCCGCTGCCCCAAAGACATCCACCCCGCCGATGTCATCATCGGACTGCGGGGGTACATCGTCAGCGAAGGCAAAGGCGTGCCGCCCCGCGTCCGCGATGCCCTGATGAGCGTCTTTACCAGAGGCAACACATTGGGCTTCCCCGCCGAGGACCGCGAAGCGTGGTTGGAAGGGTTGGATTTTGAGGTCAAAAACGTCCTGGACACGGGTGAAACCGACCTGTGGTTCTATGTGGGCTGCACCCCCTCTTACGACCCCCGCGTTCAGCCGGTCTCCCGCGCCCTGGCCACCGTCTTTCGGCGGGCCGAACTTGATTTCGGCATCCTGGGCGTGGACGAATTCTGCTGCGGCCACGAAGTGCGGCGCATCGGCGAAGCCGAGGGGGCCGACGAGATGGCCAAAGAGTACCACGAGATGTTCAAGGAATTCAAAGCGCGGCGCATGGTCACCGTTTCGCCCCACTGCTTCAACGCCTTCAAGAACGAATACGGCGAGATGCCCTGGCCGGTCCAGCACTATACCCAACTCCTGGCCGAACTGCTGGACGACGGCAAACTGACCTTGCCCCACCAGGTCCGCAAAAAGGTCACCTACCACGACCCTTGCTTCCTGGGCAAGCACAACGGCATCTATGACGAGCCGCGCTATATTTTGCAGAGCATCCCCGGCATTGAATTTCAGGACCTGGACCGCAGCCGGGAGCGGAGCGTCTGCTGCGAAGGGGGCGGTGGGCGGATGTGGGCCGAAGGAACCAATGTCGAGGAACGGTTGGCCCACCAGCGCGTCCGCGACGCCGTGGACCTGGGGGCCGAGGTGTTGGCCGTGGCCTGTCCCTTCTGCCTGCTGACCCTGGAGGACGCGGTCAAAACGCTGGGGCTGGACGAGCAGATTCAGGTTATGGACATTATGGAGTTAGTAGCAAAAGCGATATAAGAATGGTAAACTGGGAAGTGATGCATGGACATCCGAGAACTGGTGATCAGCGAATGGGTTGAGGACAAGATCGCTTCCAAGCATGGGATCATTGTTGCAGAAATTTACGAGGTCTTTTGGAACGATGAGGACCCTCTTTTGATCCGCCGTAGCCAAAGGTTCGAGGAACTTATGTCGCGTTGGGAAGGACATTCGCCGGGCGCTACCTTATGATTGCTTTCCGGCCTTTGACGGCAGGCCGGATCAAGATCATCACAGCGAGAGATATGGACCGGCGCGAACGGCGGGTGTATCGGGAGTGAGGACAATGCCCAAATTGCCTGAATTTCAGAACGATCAAGAAGCCTACGAATTTTTCGAAACACATAGTGTGGCCGACTATTGGGACGAGATGGAGCCGGTCGAAGATGTGCGCGTTGACCTACCCCGTCCGCCCAAACATTTGGTGACGCTATGGTTTTATCCTCATCTTCTGGATGAAGTCAAGCGTATTGCCGAACGGGAGCATGTCCCTTATCAAGCGTTGATCCAGAAGTGGATCGCCGACCGGTTGCGCAAAGAGCGATTGGCCAAACCAAAGGTCGCCTAGGGGAGTACAAATGGCATCCAGAATCGGCGTGTATATTTGCCACTGTGGGATCAACATCGCGGCGACGGTGGACGTGGAGGAGGTAGCGAAATATGCCGGGACGCTGCCCCACGTGGTCGTCGCCCGCGACTATATGTACATGTGCTCCGACCCCGGCCAGGAGATGATCAAACAGGACATCCGCGACTACCATCTCAACCGGGTGATCGTCGCCTCCTGCTCGCCGCGGATGCACGAGACTACCTTCCGGGCTGCCGTTCATGAGGCGGGCGTCAACCCCTACTATTTTGAAATGGCCAACATCCGCGAGCAGTGCTCCTGGGTGCACCCCGACCGGGATGTTGCCACCCGGAAGGCAAAGGAATTGGTCGCCGGTGCGGTTGCCAAAGCCGCTTTACTGGAACCGTTGGAGGAACGGCAGGTGGATGTCACCCCGGCGGCGTTGGTCATCGGCGGTGGCATTGCCGGGCTGGAGGCGGCTCTGGATGTTGCCGATGCCGGTTTTACCTGCTATCTGGTCGAGCGGGAGGCCGGCCTGGGCGGGCGGATGGCCCAGCTCAACCGCACCTTTCCCCGCCTGGAGGATGCGGGGGCGCTGGTCTGCTCCGAGATGGAACGGGCGTTGGCCCATCCCCACATCCGGGTGCTGACCTACAGCGAGGTCGTAGATGTAGAAGGCTATATCGGCAACTTTCAGGTGACGGTCCGCCGCAAGCCCCGTTATGTGGATGCCGACCGCTGCACCGCCTGCGACAAATGCGCCCAAGCCTGCGTCCTATCGGGCCGGATTGACGATGAATTCCAACTGGGGTTGAGCAAGCGGGCCGCCGTTTACCGTCCCTTTCCGCGCTCTTTGCCGGAAACCTACACCGTGGACCCGACCCATTGCCTGTTGCTGACCGAAGGGAAATGCGACGACGGCCCGCCCTGCGCCCTGGCCTGCCCCGAAGGGGCCGTGGATTTCACGCAGCAGCCGGAAGAAGAGACCATCAAGGTTGGGGCCATCATCGTCGCCACCGGCTACGACCCCTTTGACGCCCGCCGCAAGCCCGAATTCGGCTACGGTCGTTATCCGGGTGTTATCACCTCCCTGGAATTTGAGCGGCTGGCCGCCGCCGATGGGCCTACGGGCGGGCGCATTGTCATCCCCGGCACAGACAAGCAGCCGGAGCAGGTGGTGTTCATCCATTGCGTCGGCTCGCGGGATAAACAGTTGGGCAACGCCTACTGCTCGCGGGTGTGCTGCATGTACACCGCCAAGCAAGCCACCGTCCTCAAGGAGCAGCTGCCCGACGCCCGTGTCACCGTCTTTTATATGGACGTGCGGACCTTTACCAAAGGCGGCGAGGAGTTCTACGACCGGGCGCGGGCGCGCGGAGTGCGTTACCGGCGCGGCAACCCCTCCGAAATCTATCGGCGGGGCGAAAAACTGGTCGTCCGCGCCGAAGATACCCTCCTGCACCGCACCGTCGAGGTCGAAGCCGACCTGGTCGTGCTGGCCGTCGGCCTGGAACCGGGCCGGGCGGGCGACGGTGTGGCCCAAATGCTCAAACTGGCCCGCAGTAGCGACAACTTTTTGGCCGAAGCCCACCCCAAGCTGCGCCCTGTGGATACCACCAGCGACGGCATCTTTTTGGCCGGGACCTGCCAGGGTCCCAAAGACATCCCCGACACGGTGGCCCACGCCAAAGCCGCTGCGTCCTCGGCCCTCATTCCCCTTTCCCTGGGCAAGGCCCGCGTGGAGGCCATCGTTAGCTCGGTAGACACCGAGATCTGCTCCGGCTGCGGCCTATGCGAACCGGCCTGCGCCTACGGCGCCCTGCGGATGCACCCCTGGCGCCCCGTGATGACCATCAACGAGGTGCTGTGCAAGGGCTGTGGCGCCTGCTCGGTCGCCTGTCCGTCAAAGGCCATCACCCTGGGCCATTTTACCCAAAAGCAAACGCTGGCCATGTTGGATGCGATGTTGAGCTGAAGATTGGCGGGCCTGGGGGATTGTGGTAAAATGAGGACGGTAGGTCACGTATCCCGGCGCCGGGTCTCGGTTTCGGGAAGGCGACTCTGCCGTTTGGAGAGATCGGCGGGAGTGCTGTGCAACAGATCGGAAGATGGGGGCCGATATGTCTGATGTGTTGACTTTGCAGGTACCCACGCGGCTGGCCCGGCGGCTGAAACCGGCCTTGCCCTGGTTGCCGGCTATACTGGAATTGAGCCTGGTTGGATTCAGAACACGGGCAGTGCAGACCGCTTCTGAACTCATCGCCTTTCTTCTGTCCAACCCCACGCCGGAGCAAGTGGCTTCCTGTACCGTGTCGACAAGGGCGCAGCGTCGTCTACGTCGTCTGTTGGCCTTGAACGAAGCGGGGTTGTTGTCTGAAGAAGAGAAAACCGAACTAGACGAGATTGAGCAGATCGAACATATTATGATCATGCTCAAAGCTCAGGCAAGGCAATCTGTGGAAGCGACGTGATGACCGAGATCATCTCGGCGGAACTGCGGCGTTTGGTTTTTGCCCGCGCGCGGGGGCGTTGTGAGTACTGCTTGTTGCCCCAGGAAGCGGTCGTCTTTCGCCATGAGCCGGATCACATTGTCCCCAGGCAGCACGATGGCCGGACAACCGCCGACAATCTGGCCTTGGCCTGTACTCGCTGCAATCGCTACAAAGGTCCCAACGTTGGCTCGTTTGATCCCGAGACCGGCCAGCTTGTGCCTTTTTTCAACCCACGCACCCAAGTTTGGACAGATCATTTTCGGCTTGACGGACCGGTAATCCGGCCTCTCACACCTGAGGGCCGGGTGACGGTCAAAATCTTGCGCCTGAACGATCCGCTTCGGGTCGAAGAAAGAGCAATTCTCATAGAGATTGGGTTGTACCCCCAGCTGTAACAAGGTAGTACAAAGGGTTCACACCGAATAACGATCAAAGGAGGCACAATGAACGCAATCGTCTGTCTCAAAGAGGTCCCGGATACCGAAACCCGCATCCAGATCCGGGATGGGGCGGTCGTCGAGGAGGGGATCCAGTACGTGGTCAACCCCTACGACGAGTTCGCCCTGGAAGAGG
>CAZQKE010000110.1:0-6621 GCA_964593865.1 uncultured Anaerolineaceae bacterium
GGCGGCCTTGCGGGCCACCGCTTCGATGCGGTCCAGATCGCCGCTGTGCGGTTCGCCGTCGGCGCCGTAGCGCACCCACAGGGCGTCCACCTCTTGCACCAGGCGTTCCGCCTCCTCCTGTCCCCGGATGTCGGCCAACAGACCGCCGACCTGGGTTGTGAGGGTGAGTTTTCCATCGCTGAAGGCCCCGCTCCCTCCCCAACCGGTCATCAGGGAGCAGGTGGCGCATTCGACGCAGCGGCCTATCTCGCGGGCAGGGCAGCGGCGTTTGTCCAGGGATGGCCCTTTATCCAGCATCAGCACGCGGGGGCGGGCCGTTTCGGTCAGGGTCAAGGCAGCAAAGATGCCCGCCGGTCCCGCGCCGACGATGATCACGTCATAGTCATAGTTTGCTTGGATCACTGCATTTTCCTCGGAAACGGCAAGCCGTCCACGAAATGGGCACGAATACGCGAATGTGCCCGGTCCCGTGGCGCAGGCGCAAGCCTTCGGTTTGCGCTACTCATCTTCCAACGCCGCGATGGTTTCCAGGCTGTGCCTTGCAGCCTGTTCCACCAGGTCATCCACGCCGATCTCGGTCAGGAGCCGTTCGGCCAGGGGCAGGTCGGCTTCAACATGGCGGCGGTGGGCGACCAGGTCGGCTTCCAGAGCCGGGTCGTCAGGGGTATCGCTCACCCGGCCGTGGCGCAGCCAGTACCAACGGCGGCGGGTCATGCGCAGGTAAGGTTCCAAGCCACCGCCTTCCTGCACCTGGGGCAGGACGATGCGGTGCATGGCGATAAGGCAGTTGCCGGGGGCAAAGGTCCAGGTGTCTGCCGGGATGGAGGCTTTTTCCAGGGCAGAGATGATGCCTTCCGGGTCGGCAGCTTGAGTCCACAGGCGGGGGTCAATGGCCGTCAGCAAAGAGTCTATGCCGGGCAGGGGTTGGCCCCTGGCCGCCAACCGCTCCCGCAAGGTCAGCCCCAGGCGGCCCGTGACCTCGTCGGTGGCGATGTGGCACAGGTAACCCCGGACGAAGACCTTCTCCTCCGGCGTGAGACGGTGGAAAGGCGCCCGCAAAAAGTCGGTCTGGTGCTCCAAAAAATAGCCGGTGTGCCGTCGCAGCGGCGCGTTCTCGCGGTCTTTGGGCAAAAAATGGGTCGTGCCCTGCTCCAAGCCGTCGCAGAACTTGTCCACGTCGGGGGCCAGGCAACCGAAGAGAAAGGTCCCATAGTCGGTGGGGGACCGCTGCCCATTCAAGGCGGCCCACACCCGCTCGCCGACGACCAAATGGGTGAGAAAGGGAGCCATGGTCTATTTGCAGCCTCCATTCACCGAATCGCGTCTAGCCGGCGGTCGGTTCCAATCCCAAAATCTTGCGGGCCTTGCGGACATAGCGGGCCGGGTCGGTGTATTTTTCCCAAAAAGCGCGGACTCCGCGCCGCACCCGGTTTTTGAACAGCCGTTTCTGGCTGTAATCCCGCGCCCACTTGAGAAATTCGTAGTCTTGGCCCTTGATCTTCGGCTCGGTAGGGTTGCGGCGGTAGCTATCGTAATCGGTGATGAGGCTCAGGTCATGTTCAATGCAATAGTCGTACAGGTCCGTACCGGGGTGGGGGGTGAAAAAGGCGGGGCTGTAGTAATCCGGGTCTATTTCGCGGATCATGTTGACGGTGTCCATGACTTCCTCTTTGGTTTCGGTGGGGATGCCCAACATGTAGTTGGCCCAGATGGTCAGGCCGTACTTGCGGCAGACGCGGGCTGCTTCCCGGTTGCGCTCCGGTGTGGTCCCTTTGCGCAAAAAGTTGAGGACGCGGGCGTTGCCGCTCTCAAAGCCGATAAAGTAGCCTTTCAGCCCGGCTTTGGCCATCATCTCGACCATGTCGGGGTGCAGGGCGATGATGTCGGCGCGGGATTGGCAGAAGAAAGGTTGGGTGAACCCTTCCTCCCGGTAGCGGCGGGAGAACTCGGCCACCCAGCGGCGGTCCTCGGTCAGGCAGTCGTCGTGGAACATGAAGCTGGCAAAGTGGTATTTATCCTGCAGCTCCTTCAGCTCGGCGATGACGTTCTCTACCGAGCGGCGGCGTACCCCCCGGCCAAAGATCAGGTCTTCGCCCGGTTTGCAAAAGGAACAGTTGTAAACACAGCCCCGCCCGGCAATGATGGTTAGGAAAGGAGGCGGCAACTCTTTGACAAAGGGCACTTCGGGGCTATCTAGATCGTATCCCCATTTGCGCCACTCATTGAGGAAGAGATCCCGGTCGGCGAAGGGGATGGCGTCCAGATCGGGTGGCTCACCGACGATGACCTTCCGTTCGGGAGGATGGCCTTCCTCGATGGCCCGCAGCATCTTGGGGAAGGTGATCTCGGCTTCGCGGGTGACAAAGTAATCCACGTTGGGCATTTTGAGGGCATCGTTCAAGGCCAGGGTCACGTGCGGCCCCCCCACGATGGTGACGGTCTCCGGCTTGACCTCTTTGATGATCTGCAACGCTTGACGGGTGGGGTTGTAATCCACCGACATCATGCCGATCCCGACCACGTCGGGATCGCGTTTGAGAAATTCCTCGCGGAAATGATCCCAGCTGCGCAGGGCACGGAGATCGATTAGGTCTATTTCAAAGCCCTGGGCTTTGGCCGCCGCGCTGATGGAGGCCAAGCCGTGGGCCACCCACCCGGCATCCATGCCCTGGCTTAGGCTGTTGAATCCTCTTCCGGCAATGCCGGGGTAGATCAAAGTTGTTTTCATCGGAAACGACCTCTTGTCGGTTTACAGTTCTTGCTTTTCCATCTCCCGCCGCAGCTCGGTCTTTTCCGCCTTTGGGAAGAAGGTGCGCAGGGCGATACGGATGTTGCGCGGCAGGTTGAGCCAAAAGCCCCGTGATTTGAGGCGACGCCAGATGGGGCCGGGGCGCAGGTAGAATTGGCGGTAGGCACGGCGGTACATCTCTTCCACCAGCTCGGCGGTCATTTCGCCCATTTCGTAGCGGGCTTTTTGCTCAAAAAAGACATAATCTTCCCAATCCTGGATGAGCAGGCGGCCTTTTTCTTTGACGATTTCATAGACGCGGGTTCCGGGATACGGCGTCATCATGCTAAAGTTGGCGATGAGAGGGTCCAGCTCAATGGCAAAGTCAATGGTGCGCTGCATCGTCTCCCGTGTGTCTCCGGGTAGGCCGATGATGAAGAAGCCGATGGTTTCAATGCCGACCTCTTTGGCATTGCGGAAGGCTTGGCGGATCTGGTCGTGATTGAGTCGCTTGTTAATGCTGATCAGCATATCCGGATCGCCGGTTTCCACGCCAAAGGCGGCGCGCTTCAACCCGGCAGCCTTCATCTTGGCCAACAGTTCTTTGGTGGCCAAGTTGGCCCGGATGCCGTTGACAAAGATCCAGGGCACATGGTTCAGGTGGTTGGCAATGAGCAGGTCCGAAAGCTCCATGAGGCGGTCCATCCGGATATTGGCCGAATCGTCCAAGACGCCGATCTCCTCGGCTCCTCGGTCACGAACGAGATGACGCCACTCTTCCAAGACGTTTTCCGCCGACCGCGCCCGCCATTTGACCGGCATGATGGATTGGGAACAGAAGGTGCAACGGTAGGGGCAACCCCGGCTGGTCATGATGGAAAAGGATCTCGCCCCACTGATGGCGTCGGTAGCCGGTTGTAAGCTGGTGTAACGTTCCATCTTGAACAGGTCATAGGCAGGCCAGGGCAAGGAGTCCAGGTCGGCAATAGGAGGGCGGTCCGGGTTGCGGTGTAGTTCGCCGTCGCCGGTACGGTAACTGATGCCGAGGACGTCGCGCCACAGGCCGACCTCCGGGGCGAAAAGCCGCTCCGTGGAATGATCCGATTGATCCCGCTTCCACTCCTCCAGGCGATCCGACACCTCAATCCAGGTCGCTTCGCCCTCGCCCCGGACGATCATATCCACCCCCGGTTGACGGAGCGACTCAAAATCCAGGTCCTCCGAAACGACGCTGACATGGGGACCGCCCAAGACGATGGGCACGTCGGTCACCTCTTTGATGGCCGCCGCCGTGCGCCATGCCTGCTTGACCTGGGGGGTGTTGGCCGTGATGCCCACCAGGTCGGGCTTGAATTCGGCAATGAACTCGCGCAGAGGTTGGTCCTCCACGTCGGCGTCATAGACGCGCACCTCGTCGCCTCGCCGCAAAGAGACGGCGGCCAGATAGGCCAGTCCCAGGTGGGGGCTGGTCCGGGTGTCAATGGGCAGGCGGAATCTGGGGTTGATCAAAGCCACACGCATCGGCTCTCTGCATCTCCTCTCCAGGTTTCGGCAGACGGTAGATCCAAACTCCAAGCGCGCGCCCCCCGTCTTGGCGGCGGGGGAAGCCTGCTACTTACCGGGTCTGCCATTTGAACGGAACCCGTCCACCGAGAGGGCTGCGGGGACGGTGCAGGATCTGCAACGGTCCGTCGCGTCGCCCCTCGACGATCTGCACCGCCCAACGGTACGTTCCTGCCGCCCGCCCCGTCAGGTCCAGGGTGTAGGTGGGTTCCGTGAGTAGGGTGAGAAAGCAGGGCGTTCGCTGCTCTTCCCACCACAGGTAAAGGGCGAAATAGTCTCCCGGTTCCAAAGGCTGCTCGCTTTGCCAGGTCAGGGTGATGGTTCCATCGGGTGCAGGTTCGGGTTCGGAGGAGGGGACGGGGGCGGGCAGCGGCAATGCACCCGGACCGGTTTCCCGGCTGCCGGTGAGGGCGGGCGTCGCGGCCAGGGCTTTCTGGGCCGAAGACAAAGGAACCAGCAGTATCTGCCCCCGGTAGACGATGCCGGGATCGTCCAGTTTGTTGGCAGAGACTATATCGGCTACCGTCGCGCCGTACCGCCGGGCAATGCGGGCAACAAAGTCGCCGGGCTGCACGACGTGGACTGTGCTCCAGGGCAAGGCCGCCGCCGGGGCCGCGGTCGGCGTCTCGGTCGGTATCGCGGTGGGGGTGACGGTCGGGGCCACGGTGGGCGTAGCGGAGACGGGGTGTGCGGCGGCGACGGTCGGCGTCGGGGGAAGAAAGGGAGTGATGGTCAAAAGGAGGGTGGCGGTCACCGGGGAAGCAGGTGCAGGGATCTGGGTCGCCGTAGGCGGCACGGGGATGGCGGAAGCCGTTGGCAGCGGGGTGTCCGTGTAGGTCGGCCGGACCGTCGGCGAAGCGGAAGGGACCGCCCGCGCTGCCGGGGCAGCGGACGGAGCCGGGCCGGGAAACGGCCAATAGTACCAAAGTGCGGCGGCGATCAAGGCAATCAAGGCCAACAGGCCACCGCCGATAGATAAGGCGATCTTGCGTTCGCGGCTGCGCCGGGCCTGGGCTGCGGCGACCAGGGACGGCGGGGCGATCCGTTGGGATCGCACCGGGTTGCTGTAACGCGGACAATGGGTCCAACTCCCACTCAAGCATGTTTCACTCTGGAATGTCAGTTCAACCGGTTTCGCACGCTCCTGGGCGTAGCAATAGTTGGCCGCGTGAGGATAGGCAAAGTGGCTGTCGGGATCGTGGCGGCATCCCAGATAAGGACACGCTTTTGAGAGCGAATCCGGGTTCACGGCATCAATCCTTTGTCGGCAGAGCTGCTGGCCCACATCCTAGACCGGACGGCGCCCGGTGCCATCCGGTTGCGGTGCGAAACGGTGAGGTGCATTATAGGCCATGTTGGGAGAGATGTCAAAACGCCGTCCGCCACAACACCGGGGGTACGGGTCGGTATCGGCTCTTCCCGCCTTGCCTGGTGGCCCTACAGCCCCAGGGCCAGGGAAAGGCCCAGTACCAGGATCATGACCGTCACCAGGGTACGGAACTCTTTGCCTCCGAGTCGGCGGTCCACCCGCGAGGCGGCCAGGATGCCCAGGGCCAGGCCCGGCAGGGCGCACAGGTAGTAGCGCCACACCCGGTCTGTCAGGTGGCCCGCCACCAGGTGAGAGGCCACGACCAGCGCGCCGCTGATGAGAAAGAGGGTTTGCATTGCTGCCCGGAACTCATCGCGGGGCCAACGGCGCAGGGAGCCGTAGACGATGGCCGGTGGCCCCGGCGTGTTGTAAGCCCCACCCAGGCAACCGGCCAGAAACCCGGCGGGGTAGATCCATAACGGCGAAGGTCGGCGGCGGGCAGTCGGACGGAACAGGTTGTAAAGGGCAAAGGCGATCAGCACGCCCCCCAGCCCCCGCGTGACCAACGCTTCGTCTACATTACCGAGCAGCCAGACACCCACCGGCACGCCCAGGGCCGCCGCTCCTCCCAGGCGGACCACCGCCCGCACGTTGAGGGACCGCCGGAAGCGCAGGACGTTGATGCAATACACCGTCAGGGCGATCAGAGCGACCGTCGGTGCGGCGGTCCGCAGGCCGAGGGCCAGGGTGAACAGGGGCATGATGATCACCGCAAAACCGAACCCGGCCAAGCTTTGCAAAAAGGCGGCCATCATGACGAGGAGGGCCAGGAGTAGAACGAGCATTTGTTGACTCCGCTTTCGGAACCGCCAAGACGCCGCGAGCGCGAAGGTTTTTTCTTCCTTCCTTTGCGCCCCTTGCGCCTTTGCGGTTCGGATTTTGGAACCGCCAAGACGCCAAGAGCGTGAAGGTCTTTTCTTCCTTCCTTTGCGCCCTTTGCGCCTTCGCGGTTCGGATTTTG
>CAZQKE010000111.1:0-12102 GCA_964593865.1 uncultured Anaerolineaceae bacterium
GGCCCGCTTGTTTTCGGCAAAAACGCGCAGGTAGATGCGGTGCAGGTTGAGTTGGGTAAAGCCGTAATTGACCAGGGTGCGCAGGGCGTCGCGGCCCAGCCCCCGGTCCCACAGCTCCGGCACGCCGATAAAGAGGCCCACCTCGGCGTTGGCGTTGCGATGGTCTATGTGGGTCAGACCTGCGCCGCCGATGTGTCGCCCTTCAAACTCAATGGCAAAGTTGCAGACGCTCTTGTCCCGCAGCATCTCCTCGTACCATTGCTCCTCGCGGGCCAGCGGCAGGGGGGAATAGAGGACAAAGTACTCCAGAACCACGGGATCGTTTAGCCATTTGACATAGTTGGGCAAGTCCTCGCGCTCAACGGCGCGGAGGACGATCTTTTCTCCTCGCAGCATATGGTCTCTCCTTATCGTCTCACGCCCCCTCCGGTCCGGCGCGGGCGGGCGCAGCTAGGCAAAACGGTAGGCAGCATCGGCAGACGCGGTCAACGCCTGGGCCAGATCGTCGCCCTCCCGCACCCGGTAGGTGGGGATGCCGTTGGCCGCCAGGTGGGTCATCAGGTCGGTGTTGCCGTAAGGATGGCCGAAGCTGGCCGCATCCAGCAGCACGGCGACGATCCGCACGCCCCGCCGGTCCAGGTCGCGGGCAACGGCGATCCAGTCGCTCCGGTCCGTAGGGGTGATGATGACCGCCGTGCTATTGCGGGCCAGGTGACGGCCCTCGGCGGCCAGGACCTCGGCCAAAGGGGCACGCCCTTCGGCCTGGACAACGGCCAATGCTTCCAAAATTTTGGTCAGCTGACGTTCCCCCCGGTCGGCAGGGATGACGTAGCGGTGCCGGCCGTAGGCAATGAGGCCCACGCCCCGGTTGTGGGCGATAAAGTGACGGGCCAACGAAGCGGCGATGGTGACGCCGTATTCAACGGTGGAGGGCGGCAGCCGATCTGTCGGCGGCCTTTGCCACGGCAGAAGCGGTTGGGACCACGCATCCCATCCTGCCCGGTCCAACTCCGACTGGGCCTCGCGTTCCAAATCCAAAAAGAGCCACACATCGGCTATCGGGTCCAGTTCAAACTCTTTGGAGATGAGCCGCCCGGTGCGGGCGGTAGAGGGCCAGTGGATGCGGTTGAAGCTATCGCCGGGGGCGTATTCGCGCACACCGGCGACGTTGGTGGTGACGTAATGGGTCCGGCGGTGCATGGCATCGCCGCCGGGCATGAACCCCGTCGGCGGGATGAAGGTGGGCAGGTCCACGGTGGCAGGATAGACGATAACGCCCATCGCGCCCGGTTCGCTCAGGGGGCGGGTGATGGTGAACAAGCCAAAGGGATCGCCGCTGATCAGGGTAAGCGGCCCCAGGGTAAAATGCCCCCGCCGCACACAGCGGGTTTGGATGGTGCGGGCAAAGGTGCGACGCGGCCCCAAAGGGCTGATGACGCGGCTGGCCCGGTGATGGGGCAAGGTGGAATGATCGCGGACCTCCAGCCAGAGCTTGGGGAGACGACTCCGGTTGTGGATCAGGATCCGTTCTTCGACCATTTTGCCCACCTGGGATCGGGGGGTGCGCAGTTGCCGCTCTACCCGGATGCGGCGGACGCCGCTCCAGGCCCAGAGGAAGGAAAAGAGGATGAGGGCGGTCAGGAGATACCACAGGTTGTAGAGGATTTCCCGGTTTGTCCCGATGGCCCCCGCGCCGACTACGAACCAGAGCAAAAAGACGATCCGGTTCCGCCGCAACTCTCCTTTCCTTTCTATGCAACGTCCCCGTCCCGGCGCGGGGGTCCCCTGCACGCGGGGGCAAAGGTGGCCCTCCACCCCCTGCGACCACAAGCCGGGTTCTCCTCCGGCCTACTTTTTGGGGATGACGGTGACTTTGCGTTTTTCCCCTTCGCCGATGCTCTGTGTTGTCACCAGGGGATGGTCGCGCAAGGCAACGTGGACCCAGCGGCGTTCGTAAGCGGGCATCGGTTCCAATACCTGGGTACGACCGGTTCGCACGGCCTGTTCGGCCATGCGTCGGGCCAGGCTTTCCAACGCTCGGCGGCGGCGGACCAGGTAATTTTCCACGTCCACTACCAAGCCGGTCCATTGTTTGAGGCGATGGCTGACCATGAGGCGGATGAGATATTGCAACGCCCGCAGCGTTTCGCCCCGGCGACCGATGAGGATTCCCAGGTCCGGCCCGGTGATGTTCAGCACCAGGGGGGGAGGTTGCCCTTCATCGGCCAGGTCGTAGCCCAGCTTGGATTCCACCGATGCGCGGATGCCCATCAGCCGCAGGATGTCGGTCAGCACTTCACGTCCCACCTGCTCCGGCGCGTTCGCCTCCGGACCGGCGGCGGTTTCCGCTTCTACCGGAGCCTCCGGTCCCGGAGGCGGAGCGGGTTGCGGTTTGACCGTGAGTTCCACACGGGCGTTTTCCGCACCGAAGCCCAGGACGCCCCGGCTGCCCTCGCTCAGAATGTTGATCTCCACGTCGTCTCGCCGGAGGCCCAGCATTTGCAGCCCGATGGCGATGGCGTCTTCTACCGTTTTACCGCTTGCGACGACGCTTCTTCTTTCGCTTTTTGCTTCCACTCTGCGTTCCCTTCTGACCGGTGCTTGGTTGAGAATCGACGGGTGGCTGCTGGGTAGGGGGTTTCGGCTTGGAGGGAGCCGGTTTGGCTCCGCCACCTCCCAGCAGGCCGGAGAAGCTCATCCCTTTCCAAAATTGCAGCCCTTCCCAACCGGAGATGAACCCCTGGGTGACGATGCCGATGATGTTGGAGACGATAAAGTAGAAGGACAGGCCCGTGGAAAAGTTCAGGCTGAAAAAGCCGAACATCAGGGGCATCATCAAGGTCATGCTCTGGTTCATGGAGGCGGCCTGCCCATCGCCGCCGGAAGAGGGAACGGTCATCTTGGACTGGAGATAGGAGGTAAAGGCGACCAGGACCGGCAGGGCGTAGGTCAGCCCACCCAATTGCTGGGGGGTGAGGGCCAAGTCCATCCCCAAGAAGTAGCGGTTCAGGGGGACCGCCGACCAGATGCCCAACAGATCGTTCAACCAGGGGTAGATGTTTGACGAAAGGTTCAAGAGTTGCAGCGGTTGGTGGCCCAGGGACTGGATGATGGATTGGTAAAGGCCCAGCCAGATGGGGAGCTGGATCAGCATCGGCAAGCATCCGCCCATGGGGTTGACTCCCGCTTCCCGATAGAGCTTCATCTGCTCCTGGGCCAACCGCTCTTTATCTTTCCCGTATTTTTTCTGCAGCTCCTGGAGCTTGGGTTGCAGTTCCTGCATCTTTTTGGCCGAACGCTGCTGGGGCAACATCAGAGGCGTCATCAGCCCTCGGATGATGACCGTAAAGACGACGATGGCCAACCAGAACTGATGCCCCAGTACGGCATACAGCCCCAGCATGGCGTTGATCATGGGCCGCAAGATGAGGACGGTCCAAATGTCGGTAATGCCCAAAGGATTCCTCCTGCTTACTTGGACTCGGACGGCGGCTCAAAAGGCCAGCCCGGCAAGGTCAAGCCGGTTTCCGCCTCCAGGGCCTGGACTTGCCCGTTCATGAGGGCGATGTAGAGGGTGTCTCCGGCGACAACGGGAGTCGTCAGGACCCCTGCCGTCGGCAGGCCGCCGGGCCAGGTCCAGCGTCGCTCCCCTTCTTCAACGGCAACTACATATCCCGATTCGGTCGCCACGATGATATACCCCCCGGCCTGAACGGGACCGGCGCGGAGCACATTCTTTTTGCCGTCAATTTCGTGGCTGTCGTAAGGGTAGGGCGGGATCACCTCCCCCGTGGCCGGGTCCAGGGCATACAGTTTACCGTCCAGAGAGGTGACGTAAAGCCTCCCATCCGCCATGAGCGGCTCCGACCATATCCAGTTGCCCGCCTGGAAGTGGAAACCGTCCAACAGTGTGCCTGTTTCGGCGTCCAGGGCATAAACCTGCCCGTCAAAGGCTCCTACGTAGAGAGTCCCATCGTGCCACAGAGGACGCGCAGCCATCGCCCCGCCCACTTGGGTCTTCCACAAAACCCGTCCACTCTGCGCATCCAGGCAGTAGACGAAATGGTCCATCCCGGCCACATACACCCGTCCTTCTCTGACCAAGGGGGAAGCCCAGATCGCTTCCTCGCTCCGAAAAGAAAAGGTGGTGCTTTCCCGCCGGGCTTGCACGTCCACGGCATGGAGGATGCCGTCGGAGGAGCCAAAGTAGACCATGCCTTCGGCGTAGGCCGGCGCGCCGATGATGAGGGATGCGGCCGGGACGTGCCACAGCTCCTCACCGGTTTCGGGGTCAAAGGCGTAAAGCCCCGCCGTGTCTTTGCCGTCCTCGGCAAAGCCCACGAAGGCCAGACCGCCGCCCAGCGTCACCGGACTCCAATAGACAACCCCCCTGGTCTCCTCCTGCGGGACAAAGGTTCCTTTCTGCCGGCCGGTTTCCGCATCCAAGATAAAGACCTTTTGGGGGATGCCGCTGATGACATAGACGTTGCCTTCGGCAACGGTCAGGCCGGGCCAGTTCTGGGCCACCGGCGCAGAGCCACACGATGCCAGGACCGTACCCAGCAAGAGCAGCCCCACCACGGTTGCCGCCACACGACTCCAATGGGTCAAAATCATGGCCTCCTTCGCAAGATGTCTCAAGGTACGGGATCGTACCCGCCGGGGTTGAAGGGGTTGCACCTGGCGATCCGTTTGACCGCCATCCAGCCGCCTTTGATCGCCCCGTACTTGCTGACGGCTTCGTAGCCATAGTGGGAACAGGAAGGCGTGAATCGGCAGGTCGGCGGCAGCACCTTGGAAAAGGTAAGCTGATAGAGACGGATCAACCCCATTAGTAGATATTTCATCCCTACTCCACCTGTGGTTTGGTCAAGCCCGCCCGCTGCAATAAGCTCCCCACCGCCCCGTCAATTTGTCGGAACGACGCCTCCCGGATGGGGCGACGGGCAATGAACACTACATCCCACCCCTGGGCGATCTCCCCCCGCCGATGCCGCAAGCGCACCGCTTCGCGCACCCGCCGCTTGATCCGATTGCGCACGGTGGCTTTGCCCAATCGCTTGCTCACGACAAACCCAAAACGGCTATGTTGCAGACCGTTGGGCAGGAACGAGATCACCAATAGGGGATGGTGCAGGGTATGCCCGTGGCGGCGGAGGTGTTGAAAATCCGCATTCGCCTTGAGGCGGTACTTGCTACGCATCACACAACCGGCCCGCGGTCAATCGCGTGCCAGTGACCCGGCGGGGTTTACACCGTCAGGCGGTAGCGACCCTTCAACCGTCGGGCCTTGAGGACTTTGCGCCCTCCTTTGGTTTTCATCCGCGCCCGAAAGCCGTGCACGCGTTTGCGCCGTCGGACTTTGGGCTGCCACGTTCGCTTTGGCATATTTCTCCCTCACCTGTCAGATTCGCAGCCAGGGATTATACCCCCTTTTGGCCCGATCTGCAAATTTGGTGGACGCTCTGCCGCTACCGCCCCTGCTTGCACAAGTGCAAGACTACGGTTGAAGCCCACGGGCCGTCGGCCGACCGGCGGCGGCCCCACGAGGGCGATCCCGGCCCTCACACGATCACGCCCACGTCCCGTGCACCGCGATCTTCCGGCATGGGCCGAGATCGTGTGAGCTTAAGCCAACACCCTGCCGGTTTTTGACGAAAGCCCGCTTCTGGATTAGAATAAGGTGCTTTGCGCAGCCCCGCCTGCGCCTGACGATTTCACCGGTGGGAGATGCAGAATGGAACGTATTGAACTGAGAGCACAAACCCGTACCGTCCGGGGCAAACAGGTCAAGCAGCTACGGGCCGCGGGCTGGGTACCGGCGGTCCTCTTTGGCGCAGATATACCTTCCCAACCCATCCAAATCGAAGAACGTGTACTCAACCGCGCCCTGAACCGGGCCAGCGCGACCTCTTTGATCAACCTCTTTGTAGACGATGCCGACAAACCCCACGTCGTCCTCATCCGCGAAGTGCAACGCGATGTCCTGAGCAACCGCCTGCTGCACGTGGATTTCTACCGGGTGCGTCTGGACCACAAAGTCAAAACCACCCTTCCCTTGGAGATCGTCGGCGAGACGCCCCTGGTCAAGACCAGTGGCGCAGTCCTGAACCACGCCCTGACCCACGTAGAAATCGAATGCTTGCCCGGAGACCTGATCGACTCGATCCCGGTGGACATCTCAACCCTCAAAGACCTGGATGATTTTATCACCGTCGGCGACCTCTCCGTCCCGGAAGGGATCACCATCCTGACCGACCCGGAATCTGTGGTCGTGAGCCTGATGGTGCCCAGAGCAATCGCCGCTGCTTTGGCGGCCACCGAGACCGCCGAAGGCAAGGAGGAGGAATCTCCTCCGGAGGAAGAGGGCTGATTCGGCAGCACCTTTTTGCGAAGGATCGTGTCAACGACGTTGACGTGATCCTTTTTTCTTTTTCACGGGCCGAGTATGGAAATTGCCGTTGCCATCACCGGCGCGTCGGGCGTCATCATCGGCGTTCGCCTTGTTGAAGAGCTGGCCGCCCAGGGAATCCACCGGATCCACCTGATAATCTCCACAGGGGCGAAGGAGGTGTTGGCCCATGAGATCGGTTCGCTTCCGCCGCTGCCCGCCGATTACCGCTGGGCAGCCGAGGACCTGACCGCACCTATCGCCAGTTCCTCCCGCGCCCCCCAGGCCGCGGTCATCGCTCCCTGCTCCATGAAAACCCTATCGGCCATCGCCCAAGGCTACAGCAGTGACCTCATCGGGCGCGTCGCCGACGCCATGCTCCGCCTGAACCGCCCTCTGGTGTTGATGCCCCGCGAGACACCCCTTTCTCTACCGGCCATAGAAAATATGCGCCGGGCCAAACTGGCCGGGGCCATCATCCTCCCGCCGGTGGCCGCCTACTACCACCACCCCCAAACCGTAGACGATATGACCGATTTCTTCGTGGGCAAAGCCCTGGACGCACTGGGGCTGCCCCACAACCTGTACCGTCGTTGGGGAGGGAGAAAATGAATTTGCGAGATTTTCTGGCATGGGCGGAGGCGGAAGGTCGCCTGATCACCGTCGAGCAAGCGATCGACCCCCACCTGGAGATCGCGCGGTTGATCCATGCCCACGATGGCGACCCTCTGCTGTTTACCGATCCACGACGCCCCGGCTGGAGGCTTGTCTCCGGCGTTTGCGCCCGCCGCGAACACTTTGCCTGGGCGCTGGGCTGTGACCCGCCGGGCATTGTCCCTCGCCTGATCGCCGCGTTGGAAAACCCCCTCCCACCGCCTCTGATAGAGCCGGAAACGGCCCCGTGCCAACAGGTCATCATCCCCGAACCGGACCTGAACCGCCTGCCGATCTTGAAACATTTGCCCGGCGACGGCGGCCCCTATATCACCGCCGCCATCGCCATCATCCGCGACCCCGACCACGGCCGCAACGCCAGCTTCCATCGGTTGATGCAGATCGGCCCCCGGCGGTTTACGGCCCGCATCGTCGAAGGACGGGGCACGGACACCGCCCTGCGCAAAGCCCTCGCCCAGGGCCGCGATCTGGAAGTCGCCATCTGTCTGGGCGCGCCCATCCATGTCCTGCTGGCCGCCTCCATGAGTCCTGCACCGGGAGTAGACGAACTCGCCATCGCCCAGGCCCTGGCTCCCACCCCCCTGGTCCGTTGCCGCACCGTAGATCTGGAGGTCCCGGCAGAGTGCGAAGTCGTCTTGGAAGGCCGCATCACGGGGCAACTGGCCGACGAAGGGCCTTTCATTGACCTGACCGAAACGTGGGACATCGTCCGGCAGCAACCGGTTGTCGTCATTGATTGCCTTACCCATCGTCGCCGCCCCATTTACCACGCCCTCCTGCCCGGCGGCCTGGAACACAAACTGCTGATGGGCTTACCCCGCGAGCCGACCATCTTCCGGGCGGTGAACCAAGTTGCCGACTGCCGGGCCGTGAGCATCACACCCGGCGGGATGAGCTGGCTCCACGCCGTGGTCCAGATCGCCAAGCACGGCCCCGACGACGGACGGCGGGCGGCGGAGGCCGCCTTCCGTGGGCACGGTTCCCTCAAACATGTGGTCGTCGTGGACGAAGACGTAGACCCCTTTGATCCGACAGCGGTTGAATGGGCTATCGCCACCCGTTTTCAGGCCGACCGAGACCTGCTGATCTGGAAAGATCGGCCGGCCAGCAGCCTAGACCCTTCCGCCAAACTGCGACCGGGGCGCAAAGCACGCTCGGCCAAGATGGGATTGGATGCCACCATCCCATGGACCGATGCCCAGGGCAACCCCTTGAGCCGAGCACAGCGGGCTGCCTTTCGCAAAGTGCGTTACGAATAGCAGACCGTGGCCCACGCCGAACGAAAAATCTATTCCCCGGAAAGGCAGCTTGCCTTTTCCAACGGTTTATGTTATGATGAGCAGGCCGGATAGTGCCCGGCGCGGTGTCGGTTTGTCGCCCCCGTGCTCTTGTTCCATGTGGCCGTAATCTATCTACGGCGGGTAGATGAAGATTTTTGCAGTTTGGGGAATTCCGTACGATCTCCTGAGAAAGGCAGGTAATGTCGAGCAACGCCTGGCAGATTTATGAAAGAATCCGACACCTGGCTCCCGAATTTGCACACTTTGTGCGGCGAGCGGCGGCTCAAGCACACAACGAGGCCGAGTTTGAACGCCGGGTAGGCAACGAAATCGAGCGGCTGGCGAAGCAGTTGGGTGTGGATCTGCTCCTCCGTGAGCAGTACACTTTGGCCACCGGCCGCGCCGATGCGGTCTATAACCGCTTCATCATTGAATACGAGCCACCGGGATCATTGCGCCACAACCTGAGCCACGGCCATACCGCCCATGCCGTACAACAGGTCAAGGATTACATCATCGGCTTGGCAAAGGAAGAACGCCACGACCGCGACCGTCTTTTGGGCGTAGCCTTTGACGGTCGCTACTTCATTTTCGTGCGCTATCACGAAGGCCATTGGGTGCTGGAGGAGCCGTTGGAGGTCACCTCTGCTTCTTGTGAGCGTTTCCTGCGCTCGCTTTTCTCCCTCTCGTCCGGCCGCGCGCTCATCCCCGAAAACCTGGTCGAGGACTTTGGTAATCAGAACATTCTCAGCCACCAAGTGGCCCGCGCCCTTTATGACGCGCTGGACGGCCACGCCGATGACCTGACCGCCCGCCTCTTTGAGCAATGGAAGCTGTTTTTTGGCGAAACCGCCGGCGCCGATGCTGCAGCCGGTGCACTGAAACACAAAAAAGAACTGCACGCCTTTGCCCGTGGCATGGGGTTGCGCGGGCCGCAAGTGGACATGCCGCGTTTACTCTTTGCCCTGCACACCTATTTCTCCTTCCTCGTCAAAAACATTGCTCGGCTGGTGCTACAAGCATACGCCGGTGGCGGGCTGGGCACAACCCCGTTGACCACCATCGCCAATCTGGAAGGCGAGGCCCTGCGCCGAGAATTGCGTAACCTGGAGAGCGGTGGTCTATTCCGCACCCTGGGCATCAAAAACCTGCTGGAAGGCGACTTTTTCTCCTGGTACTTGGACGCCTGGAACGCCGAAATTGAAACCGCTTTGCGTCAGGTATTGGCTCGCCTGGCCGACTACAACCCGGTGACCGTGCGGGATGACCCCCACAGCGCCCGCGACCTGCTGAAGAAACTTTACCACTACCTGCTACCGCGCGACATCCGCCACGACCTGGGCGAGTTTTACACCCCCGACTGGCTGGCCGAACGATTGCTCACCCAACTAGGCGAGCCGCTTTTCCAGATGCCCAGGCCCGGCACCCGCATTCCCGCACCCAACAAGCGGCTGCTCGACCCGGCCTGTGGCTCCGGCACCTTTCTCATCCTGGCCGCCCGCGCCTTGAAGGCCAACTGCTTCCGGGCCGGCTTGGCCGAAGCCGAGACGCTGGAGATTTTGCTGAACAACCTGGCCGGCATCGACCTCAACCCGCTGGCGGTAATGGCCGCCCGCGTCAACTTTTTGTTGGCCGTCGCCGATCTGCTGCCCTACCGACGCGGCGAAGTGGAAATCCCGGTCTATCTGGCCGACAGCATCCTTACCCCGGCCCGCGGCCAAGACATTTTCACTCAAAACCGCCGCATCCTGGAGACCGCCGTCGGGCCGCTGCCCGTGCCCGAGGTGATCGGCAGCCGCGTCACAATGGAACGCCTGACCACCCTGCTGGAAGAATACGTGACCGGCGATTTCGCAACCGACGCCTTTGTGGCACGTTGCAAGAAGGAAATTCCCGATCTCGGCGATGCCGAACATGCCGACGCCGTGCTGACCGAACTCTATGAAAAACTGCGCAGCCTGCACCGGCAGGGATTGGACGGCATCTGGGCGCGGGTGCTCAAAAACGCCTTCATGCCGCTCTTCTTGGAGCCGTTCGACTATGTAGTCGGCAACCCGCCCTGGATCAACTGGGAGAGCTTGCCCCGCGCCTATCGCGAACAAGTTGCTCCCTTGTGGAGAGATTACGGTCTGTTCCAGCACAAAGGCTTTGATGCCATTCTGGGCAAGGCAAAGGATGACATTTCTGCTCTAATGACCTATGTAGCCGCCGACCGCTTCCTGAAAGACGGCGGCAAACTGGCCTTTGTCATCACCCAAAGCGTGTGGAAAACCGCCGGGGGCGGGCAAGGTTTCCGCCGCTTCCGCCTGGGCCAAAACGGCCCCCACCTGCGGGTGCTGCACGTGGACGACCTGAGCAGCCTGCAGATCTTCGAAGGGGCCAGCACCCGCACCAGCGTCTTTGTCTTGCAAAAGGGAAAACCCACCCGCTACCCCGTGCCCTATACCTACTGGAAAAAGACGACCCGTGGCAAGGGGTTGGATTACGACAGCACCCTGGACGAAGTGCTGGAGCAAACCAAACGGCTGCACTTTGAGGCCGCGCCGGTGGACGCCAGGGACCCGACCAGTGCCTGGCTGACCGCGCGCCGCAAGGCCCTGGATGCCGTGCGCAAGGTGTTGGGGCCATCCGAATACCGGGCACGGGCAGGGGTGACCACCTGGGCCAACGCGGTGTACTGGCTGGAGATCCTGGCCGAACGCCCGGACGGGCTGGTGGTGGCGCGCAACGTAACCGAGGGGGCCAAACGCAAAGTGGAGGCGGTTACGGTGGAATTGGAACCGGACCTGATTTACCCCCTGCTGCGCGGCCGGGACGTGCGCCGCTGGCAGGCTGAACCAACCTACCACATTTTGCTCACTCATTGGGAAGGCGACCGATTGAACGCCATTCCGGAAAAGGAGATGCAGCAGCGCTACCCCAAGACCTGGGCCTACCTGAAGCGCTTCGAAAAGCCCTTGCGAGAGCGTTCCGGCTTCAAGCGTTACTTCACCCGCAAACAAAAGGGACAGGTGGTCGAGACCGGGCCGTTCTACTCCATGTTCAACGTCGGTGACTACACCTTCGCCCCGTGGAAGGTGGTGTGGAGATACATAGCTTCAGAGATGACGGCAGCGGTCATTGGGAAGGATGCACAAAGTAGCAGACTCGTCATCCCCGACCATCGCTTGATGATCGTACCTTTGGAAAGTGAGATCGAAGCGCACTACCTTGTGAGTGCACTGAACAGTGCGATTGGAAGATTTATGGTTGCATCGTCCATTGTCGGTACACAAATCTCTACACACGTACTGGAAAGGGTCAGTATCCCTCGCTACGATCTGAACAGGTCCATTCACCAACGCCTAGCTGCCCTTTCTCAACGCGCCCATGCCCTAGCGCCGGCGGCCTACGCCGGCGACGAGGCAGCGCAAGCCGAACTGCGACAGGTGGAAGCCGAGATCGACCGCGCGGCGGCCCGTCTCTGGGGCCTGACGGACGAGGAACTGGCGGATATTCAGGCCAGTTTGAAGGAGTTGAAAGGATGACGCCATGTTAGAGCGCATTGTTCTGAAAGGCTACAAATCCATTGAACAAGCCGATATCGCTCTACGCCCGATCAATGTGCTCATCGGGGCCAATGGGGCTGGCAAGTCCAACTTCATCAGTCTATTCCAATTTATGAACCGTATAGTCAACCGGGGCATGCAAACCCCTGTGGCCCAGGCCGGCGGGGCCGACCAGATTCTTTTCTACGGCAGCAAAACCACCGAGGGG
>CAZQKE010000112.1:0-25951 GCA_964593865.1 uncultured Anaerolineaceae bacterium
GTCGTAACGGACGGGCCTATCCCAAGCGATGTTCAAAACGCCCAAAACCCTCGGCCCTGCGCTGAGGGGAATGCCGACGTGACTGTGCAGGCCGGCCCCCTTCACGACCTGTGCAGGAAGGCGGGGACACTCGGCACAGAGCATCGGTTCCAAACTCGGTTCCGCGTTTTCCAGCAAGGGGGCACAAACAGGACACTCGCGCAGGGGCAGCGATTCCTCTGCCTCCACGAAGGCAGGGGTAAGGTTGCGGTGGGCGATGAGACGCGGAGGGTCGTCCAGGGTAGGACCGATCAGCTCCACCCACCCTGCCGAGGCATCCAAGAGGGGGAGGACCGTGTCCAGCACGGTGGTAAGCATCTGCCGGGGATCCAGCGAGGACGCTGCCGCCGCCGCAACGACGTGGATCGTCCTCTGCTCCTCGGCGTAGCGGCGCAACGCTTCCTCAATCTCTACCTGTTCGGTCACGTCCCAAAAGACGGACAGAACGGCCGGGCGGCCCCGATAGGTCGTGGGAATGGCCGCCGTCTCGACATAGACCTCTTTTCCATCCAAGCGCAAAAAACGCTGCCGCTCGGCGTCGGCCGGATGGCCCTTCTGGACCCGCGCAACGCGCTCCATCGCCGCAGCTTGATCGTCGGGATGGACAAAGTCCAGAACCTGTTTGCCCAGGAGTTGATCCGGATCGGTCGCCCCGGCCAGCCGCACGGCGGTCTCGTTCACGTAACGGACAACACCTTCACTGTGGATGGCGATTCCCGCCGGGTTTTGATCGATCAAAGCCCGATAGCGGGCTTCGCTCCGGCGAAGGGCCTCTTCCGCCTGCCGGCGCAGTTCCTCGGCTTCAATATTGTGCAGGGCCAAAGCCAAATCGCCGGCGATCTCTTTGAGCAAAGCATGTTCTTCCTCGCTCTGCCCAAAAGCGGGAGAGACCGAAACGGACAAGACACCGTGGACAACGCCCTTATGCCGCATGGACACGCTCAGCCCCATCAGGTCGGTACAGTCGGTCACCAAGGGGCAATCGGCGCAGACGGTTTCCGGATCGGTGATGACCTGCACATCCTCCGTTTTCAACGCCATCTCCAGGCAGGGGATCACCCCTCCGCCGTTTAGGAATCGCAGCATATCCGAGATGTCACTTTCTCCGGAGGATGCCGCTCCGATTAGCCGAGGGACATCATCCAAGACCACAATCCAGGCGTGATGATAGTCCCGCGCGGCCACGAGATGATCACACGCTTGTTGGACCAAGCGCACCCGGTCCTTTTCCCGGACAACGATCTGGTTGATGTTGAGGACGGCCTGCAACACTTGTTTGAGATGCGAGGTTTGTCTTTCCGCCTGCCTGAGGCGAAGCATGATCTCAATACGGGTCAACAGGTCCCGTTCCGAAACCGGCCGGATGAGATAGCCGTCGGCTCCTGCTTCCAGGCCGTCGGCCCGCTCATCAGATATGCCCCCCTCGTGGCCGATTAAAAGGAGGAGACTTTCCGCCGATTGGGGATCGGCCTTGAGGCGACGGCATACCTCCAGCCCATCTGCATCCGGCAGGTCCACATGAAGCAAGATCAAGTCGGGGGGGAGTTCTGTCGCCAACCGCAACCCTTCCGCCGCCTCTGCGGCAACCCGGACGGTATACCCGGCCTGCCGAAGCAGCCGGGCTTCCGACGACGACGCACCTTGATCGCCGCCGATGATAAGGATCTGACCTGACGCTTCCATTTTTCCTTTTCAACTACCCTACTTACGGTGCGGGGCCACGGTCCCCATCCCCCGCACCGGATCGTACAGCGCAATTCCCAAGCCGTCGGCCGACCGCCCGCGCAAGGGGTACCGGCCTGCGCCACAGGGCGGGATGCGTCCGCCTAGGCGGACACCCGGCCGCAAGCCCCAAAAGAGCGACCTGAGTCGCCACCGTTTGCGCAACGGCGCAGACGCCCGGCCCCAGATCCAAAAGGGGTGGCTTTGCCAACCCGCCATCCTCTCGCGCCGGACCGTGGCCCGGCACAAGGGAGCGCGATCTTTCAGGCAGGCTCCCGGCTCTCAAAGCGGTAGCCCCGGCCCCGCACGTTGACGATATACGGCTTTCCATCGGGAGCAGGGTTGATTTTGCGCCGCAGGTTCCAGAGGTGGGTACTGATGGCTTGCCGGTCTTGCTGCCCTCCGTTGCTCCTGCCGTGCAGGGCCTCTGCCAATACAGAGAAAGGCACGACCCGGTCGGCTCGCTCCATCAGGCAGCGGAGCAGTCTGAATTCGCTGGGAGTCAGGTGTATGTCCTTTCCTTGCCGCGTGACGGCATTCTTCTCCCGATCCAAAAGCAAGCCCCGCGCCCCTAAAAAGCGGGGTTGCACCTCAACGGCAGGAGGGTCCAGACCGGCCCGCAACCGCCGGGCGTTGATCTCTATCTGGCGCAACAACTCCTGCTGTTGCACTATCTTGCGGCGACGGGCCAAGCCTTTCTCCACGCTGGTCAGCAATTCCTCGGTGCGACATGGCTTGATCAGGTAATCGTGCCCGCCCCGACGCATGGCCTCAATGGCCGAATCCAGGCTGGCATGGGCGGTCAACATGATCACCACCGGAGGCCAGGGAAGCCGCTCAATCTCGGCCATCACCTGCAGCCCATCCATGCCTTGCAGCTTGAGATCGAGCAAGACCACATCTACCGGCATCTCTTGTAATCGGGCCAGGGCCTCCTCGCCGCTGGCGGCGGTCACCACCTGATACCCGGCCTGGATCAGCTCCTCGCCCAAAAACAGACGGACGGCCGGCTCATCGTCTACGATCAAGATACGTGGCTGATAGTCCATATTTTTTCCGGTAGCGCAAGGGCGATCCTGCACGGGCAAACCGGTAGGTTTGCTTACCAATTATAGCATCCTCAAGAGAATCGCGCAACCTTTCGGCAAGATGGCTCAAAAACGAACATATTCCCACCATCCCTCTGCTTCCGTTCATTTGACGCTCCCACCCAACTGCGGTAGAATACACCCACTTCCGCCTGAGGTCAATCTATGGACGAACGTTTGCACCGGGCCATTCAAGAGCAACTGCTGGACGGGAAACTGCCCTGCGGTCGGGCGCACGCCGTCGCCCGCAAACTGGGGGTGGACCCCCTCACCGTGGGCCGCGCCGCCGACGAGGCCGGTATCCGCATCTCCCACTGCCTGCTGGGGCTGTTCGGCTACGGCCCCAAGTCGGAAGGAAAGCACAAAATCGTCCAACCGATGGACGAGGTCCCGGCGCAATTGGCCACCCGCCTGCGGGCCGCCGCCGAGGGCCAAGGGATCACCTGCGCCGCCGTCTGGCAGGTGGCCGATGAGCTGGGCTTTTCCCGCCTGGAGGCCGCCGGCGCGGTGGAGGCCCTGGGCCTGCGGGTTTCGCGCTGCCAGCTGGGCTGCTTCCCTCGCCCCTGGAAAGGCTAACCCCCTTGCCCTACCACGACGATTTTGGCCGGGCCATCAACTACCTGCGCGTCTCGGTCACGGACCGCTGCAACCTGCGGTGCGTCTACTGTATGCCCGCCCAGGGCATCCCCAAAAAGGCCCACGACCACATCCTGCGCTATGAGGAGCTGGCCCTCATCATCCGCGCCGCCGCCGAATTGGGCATCAGCAAAGTGCGGCTCACCGGCGGCGAACCGCTGGCCCGCCTGGGGCTGAGCGACTTTGTGGGCATGATCGCCGCCATCCCCGGCATTGACGATATTTCCATGACGACCAACGGTACACTGCTGGCCCGCCACGCCGCCGCCCTGGCCGCCGCCGGGCTGCACCGGGTCAACATCAGTTTGGATAGCCTCCGCGCCGACCGCTTCACCCGCATCACCCGCCGGGGCCGCCTGGACGACGTGTGGGCCGGGATGGCCGCGGCTCAAGCCGCCGGGCTGACGCCCATCAAACTCAACATGGTCGTCGTGCGGGGGATGAACGACGACGAGGTGGTGGATTTCGCCCGACGCACCATCACCCACGGCTGGCACGTGCGCTTTATTGAACTGATGCCCATCGGCGCCAACCTGGATTGGGCCGATGACCACACCGTCCCCATCCCCGAAATCCGCGCCCGCATCGAGGCCGAGATCGCCCCCCTGGAAGCGGTGCGCGGACCGCTGGGCAACGGTCCGGCCCGCTACTACCGCCTGCCGGGGGCGAAAGGAACCATCGGCTTTATCGGCGCCCGCAGCGAGCACTTTTGCGCCGCCTGCAACCGCCTGCGCCTGACCGCCGACGGTCGGCTGCGGCCCTGCCTGTTGAGCGACGCCGAGATTGACCTGCGGAGCATCCTGCGGAACGGCGGCGACCTGACGGCCATCAAGGAGCGGCTGGCGTTGGCCATCCACCGCAAGCCGAAAGAGCACCACCTGGACGACCTAACGCTGCTTCCCCGGCAGCGCAACATGTCCGAGATCGGAGGGTAGCCATCATGCTGACCCTTTCTCACCTGGACGAACAGGGCCGGGCGCGGATGGTGGACGTGGGAGCCAAGCCCGACAGCGAACGGGTAGCCGTAGCCCGCGGGCGTGTCACCATGCAGCCCGGCACCCTGGACCTCATCGAAGGCGGCGCGATGAAAAAGGGCGACGTGCTGACCGTCGCCCAGATCGCCGGGATCCAGGCCGCCAAACGCACCCATGAGCTGATCCCCCTCTGCCACCCCCTGCTGCTGACCCATATCGCCGTTGAACTGACGCCGCACCGGGCAGGGGAAGAAGCGTGGATTGAGATTGAGGCCACGGTGCGCACCAGGGGCAAAACCGGCGTGGAAATGGAGGCCCTGACCGCCGTGAGCGTCGCCGCCCTGACGGTCTACGACATGGGCAAAGCCGTGGACCGGGGCATGGTCCTCGGCGACATCCGCCTGGTCTACAAAAGCGGCGGCAAAAGCGGCGTCTGGGAACAAAAATAGCCCCCGGCTTTCGCACCACGGAGGCACAGAGGCCATCGAACAGAAGGCGGCGACTCAAATCCCTCCTTGCGGGCCTGCGGCCAGGCGTCCACCTGCGCGGACGCGCACCCCGCCCGCCTGCGCCGGCGGTCGGCCAACGGCCCGCAAAAGGCGGTTTCAACGGCGATTCTCTTGCGCCACCGGGCCGGACGCATTCACCCATTCGTGCATTCGCGCTCAATTCGTGGACGGCCCGCGCGCCGGTTGACACCCCACGCCCTTCGGCGTATAATGGCAGCATCAGGGCCGGAAAGGAGGAAAGGCTGTGGCACAGGATGTGATGGAACTGCGACAATCCACCATCGCCAAGATAGAGACCCTCCCGCGGGAAAAACTGGAAGCGGTGTTGGCCTTTATTGACTCGCTGTTGGCGCGTCCTACGCAACCGACCGCCGAACCTTCCACGCCCCAGGGGAGCGTAGAGGACCTGTTAGCCCTTGCCGGAAGCTGGAAATTCGACCCAGGCGAGTTGGACGAGATCCTCCACGACATTGAGGTATCGCGCCTGATGGAACTGGAAGAATTTGATGACGTCCTACTTGCTTGACACCAACCACGCGGCCAAAATCATGGCCAGCGAAGAACAGATCCAAAACCTGATCGTCCGCCAGGCCCAAAAAGGCGATCTCTTCTTCACATGCGTCATCGTGCTGGGCGAATTGTACTTTGCCGCTCATGCCAGCAGCCGCCGGGCTTTCAACCTGCGCAACATAGAAAACCTGCTGGCCCATATTCCCATGTTGGATTTTGACCGGGCCGCCGCAGAGGAATACGGCCGCATCAAAGCCGAGCTGAAGGCCAAAGGGCGACCCATTCCCGGCACCGACGCCCAGATCGCCGCCATCGCCCGGTTGCACGGCCTGACCATCCTCTCCGCCGACCGCCACTTTCGGTTCGTAGACGGTCTGACGGTGGAGAACTGGCTTGGCTGACCCGCCCCGTCGGCCTGTCGGGGAAACATCTGCGATATACAAACAAGGCAAGCGCACTTACAAAATTCCACACCGCAGCGGCGGTTTGTCGGGGAACGGTTGATTTTTCACGGTTTCTCTCCGCGCCCTCGGCGCCTCTGCGGTGAAACCGGCAGCAGGAACGATAAACACCCTTGTCCGGATACACGAGCGGGAGAAAATGACAAAAGGTACAGTACGCGCCGTTTGCATCAGCAAGAAAAAAGGTATCCGCAAGCGCAACGTAGGCCGGGCCGAGCTGCGTCCCGATTGGGGCATCGTCGGCGACGCCCACGCCGCCAACTGGCACCGCCAGGTCAGCCTCCTGGCCTGGGAGAGCATTGAGAAAATGCGTGCCCTGGGGCTGAACGTGACCGAAGGCAGCTTCGCCGAAAACATCACCACCGAGGGGTTGGACCTGGTCGGCCTGCCGGTCGGCACGCGCCTGCGCCTGGGCGAAGCCCTGGTCGAAGTGACCCAGATCGGCAAGGTGTGTCATGACCGCTGTGCCATCTACCACCAGGCCGGTGACTGCGTCATGCCCCGCGAAGGCATCTTTGCCCGCGTCCATCGGGGCGGCATAGTCCGCGTGGGCGATCCCATTGAGGTCTTGCCCTCATGACCATCGCCTACTTTGACTGCTTTTCCGGGGCCGGCGGCGACATGCTGCTGAGCAGCCTCCTGGACGCCGGGCTACCCCTCGCCGAGCTGGAAGCCGATCTCGCCCGCTTGGAGATGGGACCCTATCGCCTGGAAGTGCAACGCGTCACCCGTCGGGGGCTGACGGGGACCCAGCTGCGCGTCCTGACCGAAGCTGACCACTACCCCGCCGTCAACCTGGCAGCCGTTGAAGAGATCGTCGGCGGCAGCGGCCTGCCGCCCCGCATCCAAGAGCGCAGCCTGGCCGTCTTCCGACGCCTGGCCCGCGCCGAAGCCGCCGTCCACGGCGTCGGCATCCAAGAGATCCACTTTCACGAAATCGGCGCGGTGGACAGCCTGGTGGACATCGTCGGCTTTGTCTGCGCGCTGGAGCGATTGGGGATAGAGCGGGTTTATAGCTCCCCCCTGGCGGTGGGCAGCGGCACGGTGGAGACGATGCACGGACGGCTACCCGTCCCCGCCCCGGCCACCCTGGCCCTGCTGGCCGAAGCCGGTGCGCCGACCGTCCCCGGTCCGGCCCAAACCGAAATCCTGACGCCCACCGGAGCCGCCCTCCTCACCGAATTCGCCACCTTTGTCCGCCCGGCCATGTACCTGCGGGCGGTGGGCTACGGCTTTGGCAGCAAAGAGTTCGCCTGGCCCAACGCCCTGCGCCTGTGGCTGGGCGATCCCCTGGAAGCCACCCTCCCGGAATCGCCCACGGTCGCAGGCGATCTGGCCGATTCGGTGGTCGAATTGCGCTGCAACCTAGACGACGCCGACGGCGAAGTGCTGGGCTATGCCCTGGAACAACTGTTGGAGGCAGGCGCGTTGGATGTGTGGTTCACCCCGATCCAGATGAAAAAGAACCGCCCGGCGACCATGCTCTCGGTTCTGGCCCGGCCCGCCGACGCGGAGCGACTCACCGCCTTGCTCCTACGGGAAACACCTACCCTGGGCGTGCGCCGCCAGGTCCTGGCCCGGCGCAAGGCCGCCCGGCGGGTGCGCCGCGTGGAAACCCCTTGGGGGGAAGTGCGGGTCAAGGTCAAACTGCTCGACGGGGAGGAGATCTCCGCTTCCCCGGAATACGAGGACTGCGCCCGCCTGGCCGCCGCCCACGGCGTCCCGCTAATGGCGGTCATGGAAGCCGCCCGCGTCGCCGGGCAGACCGGGCGACTACACCCACCGTCCCCGGCGTCGGCCCCATCATAGAACGCCGGAGGCGCACATAACCGGATCTTTTCTGGCAGACTTGGCGAAAGCCGGAAAGGGTGTTATAATCCCGGCATGGCGAAAAAAGCACGCACGCCCATCAACGAGTATGACGACGTTTTTGCCATTGAGCTGCCCGGCGAAGGGCCGCCCCAAGAGCGCGACCGCCTGACCGACCAGGCGATGGTGGTCGCCTACGACCGCCGACCGGGGCGCAAACCCCGCTGGCGGCTCCGCGCCCTCTACTTTGACCGGGAAGAATGGACCCGCTCCGGCATCCGCCGCTGGTGGGCCGCCCACGAGGTCCGCTTCCTGCCCGCCGACCGGCTGGATGAGCCGGTCCCGGAAATCTGCCGCTCCTACGACGCCCCCGATCCCTCCCTGCCGACCATCCTCCTCTGCCACCGCAATACGCCCATGGAACCGGCCCGGCAGCAGATACGGCGGCTCCGCCGCCGACAAAACCCTTCTGACCTTTCGCATCCGGCACGATGAAACCGGCGATCATTATCATCGGCGGCTACAACTCCATCTGGGCCGCTTATCTAAAGATGGCCCGCGACCTGGAAGACATCACCGGGCTGCGGGCCGTCGGCGTACCGCTCATCACCTGGCACTGGTGGCAAGCCCGCCGGACCGGCGATGCGACCCATCTCCTGCAAAAAGTGGAAGAGACGGTCGCCTGGGCGCGGCGCAAATTCCGGGCCGAGCGGTTCATCCTGGTCGGCCACAGCGCGGGCGGCCTGTTGGGCCGCCTCTACCTGCACGACGGGCCGGTCTGGGGCCACACCTACGCCGGGGTGGAACATGTCATCGCCCTCATCACCCTGGGCACACCCCATTGCAGCGGGCGGCAGGTCGGCTGGTTCCTGATCGACGAGGCCAACCGCCTGGCCCCCGGCGCACCCTATGCCGACCGGATCCGCTATCGCACCGTGATCGGACGCTGGCTCCAGGGGCGGCGGGAGGGCAGCTACGCCGAACAGCGCGCCCACCGCACCTACCGCTTTTTCGGCGGTCGGGGCGATTCCTGGGGCGACGGCGTCGTCCCCCTGGAAAGCGCATCCCTGACGGGCGTGGACAACCTGGTGCTGGACGACGTGGCCCATTCCCGCAAATTCTACCGCAACTGGTATGGCAGCTCCGCCCAGATCATCCGCCGCTGGTGGCCGGAAGGGACGTGGTATGACGGCTGAACCGATCACCGGGCCGACCGGCGGCAACCACACCGTCTTTCTTTCGGGGCCGCCGGGGACGGGCAAAACGACGCTGGCCGTGCAGCGGCTGGCCTACCTGCTGAAACAGGGCATCCCCGCCGAGCAGATTCTGATCCTGGTCCCCCAGCGCACCCTGGCCGCTCCTTATGAAGCGGCAATGCGCGACCACGCCGGCAGCACCGTGGACATGGCCACCATCGGCGGGCTGGCCCGGCGCACCATTGAGCTGTTTTGGCCCCTGATCGCCGCACCCGCCGGGTTCGCCCACCCGGACCGCCCACCGCGCTTTTTGACCCTGGAGACGGCCCAATACTACATGAACCGCATCGTGGAGCCGCTCATCGCCGAAGGAGCCTTTGACGGCGTGACCATCCCCCGCCCCCGTCTGGTGAGCCAGATCATTGACAACCTGGACAAGGCCGCCGCCGTCGGGTTCCCGCCGGAGCAGATCGCCGCCCGGCTCAAAGGGGCTTGGAGCGGCGAATCGGCCCGGCTGCCCATCTACGACCGGGTGCAAGAGGCGGCTTTGGCCTTCCGCCGCGCCTGCCTGGAACACAACCTGCTCGATTGGTCGTTGCAGATCACCGTCTTTCGGGAACATCTCCTGCCTTTGCCCCAGCTGCGCCGCTACCTCTTGAGCGGCTATCGCCACCTCATCGCCGACAACATTGAGGAAAACGTCCCCGTGACCCACGATCTGCTGCGCCTGTGGCTGCCCTTGTGCGAATCGGCCCTGCTGGTCTATGACACCGACGGCGGCTATCGCGTCTTTCTCGGCGCGGACCCCAAAGGCGCGTTGGCCCTGGCCGATCTCTGCCGCGAACGCTACACCTTGACCCGCTCCCACGTCGCCCCGCCCGAAATGGAGGCCCTGGGACTGGGACTGGTCGGTCGGCCCTGGGGCGGCGGCCCCGGCGCGGAAACCGACCCCCGGCGGGCCATGCGCTTTGAGGTGTTCCGCTACCACCCCCAAATGCTCGATTGGGTGGCCGATGAAACTTCGCGCCTGGTCCACGAGGAAGGATTGCCCCCCGGCGAGATCGCCATCCTGGCCCCCTTTGTGAGCGATTCCCTACGCTTTGCCCTGGGCGAACGGCTGCGCCGCTTCGCCCTGCCGGTCCGCACCCATCGCCCTTCCCGTCAGCTGCGGGAAGAACCGGCGGCCCGCTGCCTGCTGACCCTGACCAAACTGGCCCACCCCCACTGGCAGCAGCCTCCGCCGCCCGCGGATGTGGCCCACACCCTGAGCCTGGTCATCGCCGAGATGGACCCGGTCCGCGCCCACCTGCTGACCGGCATCGTCTACCGCATCCGCGACGGCCAACCGGTGCTGACGCCCTTCCACCTCATCCGCCCCGAAATGCGGAAGCGGATCGGCGACCTGCCGGGGAGGCGGTACGATGAGCTGCGGCAGTGGCTGGAAACCGCCGGGCAAGCCGACGGCCCGTCCAACCTGGCCTACTTTTTGAGCCGACTCTTTGAAGTGCTCTCCCGGCCCGGCTTTGGCTTCCACCACGATTTTGACGCCGGGGCGACGGCGGCCGGCCTCATTGAATCGGTCCGGAAATTCCGTCAGGCCCTGGCTTCCCCGGACGAGGAGGAGCGGGACCTGGACCGGGAGTATGTGGAGATGGTGGAAGGGGGCGTCATCGCGGCCCAGTATCTGACCGGCTGGCGCACCCGGCCCCAGGAAGCGGTCTTGCTGCTGCCGGCCTACACCTTTTTGATGATGAACCGCCCGGTCACGATCCAGTTCTGGCTTGACGCCGGGAGCCGGGCCTGGTTCGAGCGCATCTACCAGCCGCTGACCCAGCCTTACGTCCTGCGCCGCGAGTGGGAAGGGGAACGGCCCTGGACCGATGAGGACGAAGTGCGGGTGCGCCGCGAAGCCCTGGACCGCCTCATCCTGGGGCTGACGCGCCGCTGCCGCCGCCGCGTCTACCTGGCCTTCAGCGAGTTGAACGAACGGGGCTATGAGCAGCAAGGACCGCTGCGCCAGGCGGTCCAGCGGCTGCTGCGTCAGGAGTGGCGATAAAGCCCAGGATCGTCGCCGGGAATTTATCGGTGACGAGCAGGAACCCCCGGCCATCCAAGCGGACCAGGCCCTCCCAGTTGCGGGCCTTTCCCTCCGGCAGCAGCTCCAACTGGAGGGGCGGGCGGTCCACCAGCACGATCTCCTCGGCCTCGTACCGAAATTCAATCAGCCGTTCCACCGCTTCCGACCGGGCATGGGTCGGTCCCCGACCGTAGCGTTCGGCCAGGGGATCACGGGCGGGCCGCAGGTCGGCGTCGCCGGGATAAAAGTAGTTGATGGCCCAGAAGCGGCCCTGGGCATCGGGGGCGGTAGCGTCGGTCAGGCGGTACTCAACGGAGGGCAAAGGCACGGTCCCGGCGGGGGCCGGGTCCAGGGTGAAAAGGTGGGCCACCGGGGAAGGGTTGACCGCCGCGCCGTTGGCCTCATAGATGGTCAACAGCCGGTCGCCGACCACCACCAACGTCTCATCGGAGAGGTTGCTCAGGTCGGCCTGGGGCGGGATCTCAAGCAGGGTGTCGGGGTCCAGGGTCAACGCGCTCAGGTCGGGGGCCAGCCGACCGGCCACCAGGTAGCCCATCATCCCCCCGCCGGGCGAGGCTTCCACGGTGAGAAAAGCCCGGTCGCCGTGAAAGGCGATGGCCTCATAGCCCTCAAAGCCGCGCACACGGGCCGCCAGCCCACCCGCCGTCAGGGGGATGGGCGTCGGCTCCAACGGCCCGGCAGTGCGGCCTTCCAAAAAATCCAAGATGGCGGCTTTGGGCAGGCTATAGACCGCTCCCTCGCCGGGGGCGGAAAAGGTGGGGTACTGGGGCAAGAGGATCAGGTCGTCGCCGTGCCAGGCCAGGCCGGAGACCTCGGCCCGGCGGCCGGCGAGCGGCCCGCCCAGGGGGATGGGCGTCACGGCGTATTCGACGGGCGGCGTGGGCGTCGGCGTGGGGCCGGATGGAGTGCAGGCGGCCAGGATGAGCATTCCCAACGACAAAAGCAAGACGGTCCGTCGGCACATAGACCTACTCCTTGCGCTACACCGCTCGGCGCGGGCCACAGAAAAGAAAATTCCGGGAGCACCACAGCCCCCGGAAAGCCGAGCGCGCCTGGAGGGACTCGAACCCCCAACCTACTGATTCGAAGTCAGGCGCTCTATCCATTGAGCTACAGGCGCATCGGCAAAAGTATACCACAAGTGGCAGACAACGCCAAAAATCGGGCAGGCTCCGTCGGTCGGCCAAAGCATCGCGGGTGCATCTCACAAATACCGCCGAGCGTACAGCGAAATGCAAGAGATCGGCAAAACCCCATCCCCTCAATTTCATCCTGCCATTTTGCCTGACGGCCAAGATGTGGTATAATTGCTTTGACGCTCGCCTAATACAACGAACGGTCGATCCCGTTCAACGGCGCGTGGAGGAATCTTGAGTATTTCTGTTGCACAACAACCGAGCAGAACCCGACAACAGCGTAGCCGTCCACCCCTCTGGTTGCGCATGTTCATCGGCTTCTTTCTGGTCATCTTTTTGATGGGCGGGTTGTATTCCGGCTACCTGTTCTATGCCACGGTCCGGGCCATCGTCGCCCAGACCGACCTACCTGCTTTGCCCGTCGTCCAACTCCCGGCCCTGAACTTGCCCCAGGCTGCCGTCGAGGGGGGCGTTGCCGAGCCGGTCCCCCAAATGCCGGATATGACCCCCATAGCCGGAGTAGGCGGAGTATCGTTCGCACCACCCCCTGCTCCCCCCACCGCCGAGGGCGAACGGATCAACATCCTCTTGCTGGGCATTGACCGGCGGGGCAACAAAGGGTGGGGTTATCGGACCGACACGATCATCATCGTCACCGTGGATCCGGTGAACGGCACGGCCGGGATGCTATCTATCCCCCGCGACCTCTATTTGGAGATCCCCGGCTGCAAAGAGGATCGGATCAACACGGCCAACGTATACGGCTACAACCGGTGCAAATACCCCGGCGGCGGTCCGGCCCTCCTCAAGCGGACCATTGAGTACAACTTTGGCATCCCCATCGATTACTACATCATGGTGGATTTCAAAGGCTTTGAGCAGATCGTAGACACCCTGGGTGGCATTGACGTCAATGTGCCCCGCACCCTGCACGATACCAGATACCCCGACCCAAAACCGGGCGATCCCTACGGCATGAAAACCGTACACTTTGACCCCGGCTGGCAGCACATGGACGGCAAACGGGCGTTGGAATACGCCCGTTCCCGGATGAGCACCAGCGACTTTGACCGGGCGGACCGCCAGCAGCGCATCCTTTTGGCCATCCGCGACAAAGCCATGAGCCTGGACCTTATCCCCAAACTGCCCTCCCTCTTTGCTACCATGGGCAACATGGTCAAGACCGACATGTCCTTGGATGAAATGATTGAACTGGCCCGCCTGGCCCCGCAGATTGACATGAACAACATCAAGCGGGTGGTCATCAAAAAACCGATGGTCTACGGCTACAAGACGGAAAAGGGAGCCGCCGTGCAGTTGCCCAAGTGGGAGCTGATCAACCCCGTGATTGAGGACCTGTTCTCCACTCCCCTGGTCACGGCTCCGACGCCCACCCCTGCGCCGCCCACGCCCACCCCGACCCTGGCTCCCATCCAAATCGAAGAACTGGAGAAACTGGCCCAAGAAGGCGCACGCATCGCCGTTCAGAACGGGACCACCGAACCCAATTTCGCCGCCCGCGTCGCAGCGATGTTGATGGCACAAGGTTACCAGGTCGTTGAATTCGGTGATGCCGACCGGGTAGACTATACCAACACGGTCATCGTAGACTATACCGGCAAGAGCTACACCCTGAACCGTCTGATTGAACTCTTCCAAGTCGCGCCGGAAAATGTGCGCACCAGCACCAACCTTCGCAACCAGATTGACATTCGCGTCATCGTCGGGCAAGATGCGCTACTCTTGGTTCCATAGACGCCCGGTCCCCAAAGGATTCGGCCATAAACCTGACCGGCCAGCACCCCGACCGGTCAGGTTTATGTTATCTTGCTAGAGGAGCTGTGAGGCGTTTTGACCATCCTACCCAACGGAATCATCCCCAAAAGGGCATCATGCCCTGGCCCATCCACCGCCTGACCGCAAAAGGGGCACAAATACTGGACGGTGGCGTGGTCATTGAAGAACCGCTGGAGATACAGGTCGACGGCCGGACGGTCGCGGTCTTGATGCGCACCCCGGGGATGGAGAAGGAACTGGCCGCCGGGTTCTGTTTGGGGGAAGGGTTGGTCGCCGGCATGGCAGATGTGGCCTTGATCCGGCACTGTGGGCGAACCGTCGCCGAGGAAGAGGCGGAGACAGACCCTTTGGATGTCTCGCGCAATCGGGTTGAAGTGCGCCTCATGCCCGACGCGGCTCCCCTCCAGAGGCCGGAGGCTGCGCCGCCGATCCGCTCCGGCTGCGGGCGGATCGGGGTAGAAATGTTCATTGAGAACATCCGACCGGTAGGGGAAGGAGTCCGCATTGGGCAAAAGACGCTCGCCCGCCTGCCTGCCCAGGTAGCACGCCGACAAGTAGCATACCGGGCGGCGGGCGGCATCCACGCTGCCGCCCTCTTTGACAGGACAGGGCAGGTCATCGCCGTCTGTGAGGACGTAGGGCGGCACAATGCCGTGGACAAGGCCCTGGGCTTCTGCCTGTTGCGGGGCATTCCTCTGGACGACAAGATTCTGCTCAGCACCGGACGGGCCAGCTACGACATGGTCATCAAAGGAGCGCGGTTGGGTGTTCCTTTGATCGCATCCATCTCATCGCCTACTTCCCGGGCCGTAGAGCTGGCCCAAGCCCTGAATTGTACCCTGCTGGGCTACCTGCGGGGCAAAACGGTGAACATCTACACCCACCCCTGGCGCATCACGCCGGACCATTCCCCATAAGAGGAGGGATCGCATGAAGAGTTCACGCTTGCCGGGATTTTATAACCTGCCTGCCGAGGAGCGGGCAGCCCAGGTGGCAGCCTGGGCGGACTTGGAAAAGGAAGAGCGGGCAGCGTTGACCGGTCCCGGGCTTTCCGTTGAGCTGGCCGATCAAATGATTGAAAACGTGGTCGGCAGCCACGCCCTCCCCCTGGGCATAGCCGCCAACTTTTTGATCAACGGCCGCGATTACTTGGTTCCGATGGCCATTGAAGAGCCGTCGGTCGTGGCCGCCGCCAGCTACATGGCCAAGATCGTGCGTCAGGCCGGGGGATTTGCGGCCCACAGCACCGAACCGGTGATGATCGGCCAAATGCAGATTTTGGATGTGACCGATCCGTGGGCCGCCCGCTTCAACCTGCTGGCCCAAAAGGCACGTCTCCTAGAGCTGGCCAATCAGACCGATCCGGTGGTCGTTTCTTTGGGAGGCGGGGCAAAGGACATTGAGGTCCGAGTCCTGCCCCATACCGCCGTCGGGCCGATGGTGGTGCTTCACCTGCTCTATGACACCCGCGACGCCATGGGGGCCAACACCGTCAACACCGCCGCCGAGGCATTGGCCCCTGTGGTGGAAGAGATCAGCGGAGGACGGGTTCACCTGCGCATCCTTTCCAACCTGGCCGACCGACGGCTGGCGCGGGCCAAATGCATCATCCCTCCGGACCTGCTGGCCTTCGGCGAATATGACGGCGAGCGGGTGGCCCAGGGCATCATGGAAGCCTTTGCCTTCGCCGCCGCCGACCCTTACCGGGCGGCGACCCACAACAAGGGCATCATGAACGGCGTGGATGCCGTAGCCGTAGCGTGCGGACAGGATTGGCGGGCCATTGAGGCGGGAGCACACGCCTACGCCGCCCGGCTGGGGCATTACACCTCCCTCTCCACCTGGACACTGGACCGGGAAGGCAACCTGGTCGGCACGCTGGAAATGCCCCTGGCGGTGGGGACCATCGGCGGGGCGACGCGGGTGCATCCGGGGGCCAGAACCGCCCTCAAAATCCTGGGTGTCCGCACCGCCCGCGAACTGGCCGAAGTGATGGTCGCCGTGGGCCTGGCCCAAAACCTGGGCGCCCTGCGGGCATTGGCTACGGAAGGCATCCAACGAGGGCACATGACCCTCCACGCGCGGCAGGTCGCCATCGCCGCCGGCGCACGGGGCGATCAGGTCTCCCTTGTGGCCGCCCGGCTGGTCCGGGAAAAAGCGATCCGCTTGGATCGGGCAGAGGAGATATTGGAGGAAATTAACCGATCCCCGGCTCACCGCCAAGGATGAAGATCCTCGGCGGCTCGCGCCGGGGGGCGACTCAAGTCGCTCCTTTCGGGCCTGGGGCCGAGCTTCCGCCCGCCTGCGCGGGCGGTCGGCCAACGGCCCGCCGGGGGCGGTTTCAACCGCCGGAATCCCGCGAAGGCCATGACCAAAGCAGGTGAGATGGCAACAGAGCACAGATCTCTCCGGCGACCGTCGTTCCGCCGCCAAGTGTGGCGGTTGCGTTGGTTGGCCCCGGTGGTTCCTTTGGCCGTGGCAGCCCTTCTGCAATGGGTGCTGGGCCGGTTGCACCCCTCCGTGCCGGAAGGAACCCTCTTTTGGATCGGGGTGCTGTTGCACGGTTTGTTGGGCACGATAATCATCTGGCTGGCCCTGGGCTGGCTGGCCCGGAACGCCGCCCGACAGGAACAAACCGAGGCCGAACTGCGGGCTGCTTACGAGAGCCTGGCCGAAACCCACCGCCAATTGCTGGCCGTCCACGACATCGGGCGCGAGATCGCATCTGCCGAGGACATCCAGCACGTGTTGGAGGTGGCCGCCCGCGCCCCCGTGCAGCTGACCGGCGCCATCGGCGCAGCGGTCGTCACCTTTGACGAGACATCCGACGGCGGGGAAAGACTCAAATTGGATATGGCCTGGGGATTGAGCGATACGTACCTGGCAGGGCTTCGGCGGCGGATGGCCGAAGGAATTTCGGCAGGACGGTGTCTGCGCTGCGAGCATCTCACCGCCCACGTTTCCAGCGATTGCCCCTTGTTTATCGGAATGCAGGAGCTGGCCCGCAAAGAGGGCATTCAATCGCTCATCTGCCTGCCCATCAGCGTCGAGCGGAAGCGCGAAGGCATCATCAGTGCCTATTTCCCCTCACCCCATGGCCCGCCGGAGGAGCAGGTTCGGCTACTCAACATCGTCGCCACCGAAATCGCAGCCGCGTTGGACAGCGTCCGCCTCCGTGCCAGCCAAATGGCCAGCCTCTACGCCGTAGAGAACCTACCCGATGGGCCAAACCTGGAAGACCTGCTAACCCAGGTGCTGGATACAACCCTGACCGGCTGGCGGGCACAGGGCGGTGCCCTGTTGCTCTACGACGAGGCCGCCCACAATTGGTCCCGGGAAGTACAACGCGGCATCCTTGCCGATGGAAAATCCCCCTCCGAGCTGGCCCATCTACTGGCCGAGGAGGTACGCCGGGAGCGGTCCCTCCTGCTGATCGCCGACATCCATCGCTCTCCCTGGTCACAGGCGGCAGGACCGGAGATGCGCTCGGCGGCGGCAACCCCTTTGACCACCGGCAACGAATTCCTGGGAGTGCTGGTGATGGTTGCCACGAGGGCCGATCACTTTGAACCGCGCCATGAACCGTTGATGCTGGCCCTGAGCCGCCACGCGGCCCTGTCCATCCGCAACGCCCAGCTCCACGCCCAAGTACAGCGAATGGCCGTGGTGGAAGAGCGATACCGTCTCTCGCGGGAGATCCACGACGGCCTGGCCCAAACCCTGGGCGCCCTCGGCTGGCAGATAGATCGCATCAAACAGATGCTGGACGAGGGCCGTCTGGAGGAAGCCACCGCCGAGCTGGAGCAAGGGCGGCGCATGGTCCGCGAAGCCTATGCCGATGTGCGGGAAGCCATCGACGACTTGCGGCTGGATATAGAACAGGCAGGAGGATTGGCGACGGCACTGGCGGAATACGCCGCCGACTTTGAACGGCGCAGCGGCGTGGCCGTGACCCTCAACCTGACTCCCGACCTACCTTGCCTGACGGCTTCGGCAGAGTTACAATTGCTGCGCATCGCCCAGGAAGCGTTGACCAACGTGCGCAAACACGCCCAGGCCCGACACGTAGAGATCGGGCTACGCGGAACGCCGGATGCCGGTCACGTCACCCTGACGGTCGCCGACGATGGGCGTGGGTTTGATGCCGACTTGCCGCGGGGTCGGGGCCGTTTGGGGCTGGCGACCATGCGCGAGCGGGCGCAGAGCCTGGGCGGGGAGTTCAGCATTATCACCGGCCCCAACCGAGGGACCCGCATCCGGGTCACATTGCCCTGTTGAACGGGCAAACCGAGGCTGCGCCGGGCAGCGACCAGAGGTGATCTTCAGGTAGATGGTCTGATGCACAAAATCTCGGTAATCGTTTTGACATGGAACGGCAACCAAGTGATCCGGGATTGCCTGGAGGCGGTGCTGGCCCAGGAGTATCCCGATTTGGAGGTCTTGGTGGTGGACAACGGCTCCACCGACGGCACACCCGATCTGGTAGCCGAACTGTTCCCCCAGGTGCGTCTCATCCGCAACAGGCGCAACCTGGGCTTTGCCGCCGGGAACAACGTGGGCCTACGGGCCGCTACGGGCGACCTGTTGGTGCTGCTCAACCAAGATACCCAAGTCCATCCCGGCTGGCTGACGGCCCTGGCAGAGGCTTTCCACGATCCTGACGTGGGCATCGCCGGGTGCAAACTCCTCTACCCCGACGGAACCATCCAGCACGCCGGGGGTTACCTTTACGGCCCGCGCGGTGAATCGGAGCACCGGGGACGCCGCAGGGCAGCCGATGACCCTCGCTTCAACGAGCCGACCGACGTTGATTTCGTCACCGGTGCGGCGTTAGCCATCCGACGCAGCGTGGTGGATCGGATCGGTCCCCTGGATGAAGGCTTTACCCCCGCTTACTACGAGGACACCGACTGGTGCTATCGGGCGCGCCGGGCCGGGTTCCGCGTCGTCTACATCCCGCAAGCGGTTATCACCCACTACGAGTCGGCAGCAGCCGAACCGGCCAGCTACCATCATAAGCTGGCCCTGAACAACGGGCGGGTTCGCTTCCTGCTCAAGCATTGGTCGTTGGAGCGACTGCTGGATGAATTCGGTCCCGCCGAGCAATCGTGGCTGGTCAGCATGGCCCGCAGCGTGGAGCTGATGGCCGCCCGTCGCGCCTATTTCAATGCCATCTTGGGGCTGTCCGACATCCTGGCCTTTCGCGCCGGTCCTCTGGAGGAAGCGGAAGCCTTGCTGGGCCTGCTCCTGGATCTGCGGGCCGCGGCTTTGACCGGCCTAGAAGCGACGCAGTCCGCTCCATCCCCACCGCCGGAGCGGGAGGCGACGCAGGCGGAGGAACCCCGGCCACCGACGGCCCCGGCCCCTCCTGCGCCGGAAGGGCAAAAAGGGGGAATGAGGGCGAAACTGCGTCGCCTGTGGACCGGGTTACGCTACCTGGACGTGCTGCCCGACCTGGTCAACCACGTCCGACAACACGACCAAACCCTGTCCCAACACGGCCAAGCCCTATCCCGACACGGTCAAGCCCTATCCCAACATGGCAGCCTGATCGGCTGGGTCAGCCGCCGGGTGGATAGGCAGGAGGAGATTCTGGCCGGGCAGGCCCACGACGTGGCCGAAAACATCCGTGAGTTGACGGCCCTGGCCGAACGGCTATCCGGTGTGGATGGGAAATGATGACCATCCGACGGTTCCCCAAAGACAGTGGCTCCGACTTTGCGCAGGGGGTGACACGGTGACCGGAAAGGAACAAATGCCGAAACAGAATCGGATCCCGCTGACACCGGCGGAACAGATGCAATACATCCGAGAAGCGGTGCTGGCCGCCGAAGCCGAAGATTCGGACGCCGCATACGCCCTGCTCGCCTTGTACCTTTTCCAACAGAATCGCCTTCGCGGGTGTCTGAACGACCTAGAGCGCAAAATGGTCCTCCGGGAGCGTCCTTTTACATCCCACGTTCCCCTCTTCGGGCCGCTGATCGTCCGAATCCGTACCCTGTGGAACTGGATGTCCACCCGTTGGTATGTGTTGCCGCTGATCCAGCAGCAAAATGAATTCAACCGAGCCGTTGTCCAGGCCCTGAACGAGATGCTCACGATCCTGGAATCGCTGACGCGGACGGTGAGCAGCAAGCAAGATCGGGCAGAGTCTCCCCCTACGGTGAGGCAGGAGTAGCGGAAACCATGCGCATTGCCGTAGATGGACGACTCCTCCAACGAACGACCCTCTGGGATAGCAAGCGAGAGTACCTGCAGGGTTGGATCCAAGCCGTGCAGGAGCAGGATACACCGTTCTCATTCTGGTTGCTCCATGACCCCGGACACCCCAAGCCAGATCTGCCCCTTTCGTCTCCCAAATGGCAATGGTGTCCCCTGTCCCTCCCCTTCTCGCACAACACCTCCCAAGCCGCGCATTCGGACGGGGCAATGGTCTTCGATTCGGCCCTGGAGTCGTTCCTGCTGGAACACGAGTTTGACCTATTCCTGACCTATGACTCGGACGGACTGCCCACCGGGCGTAGGATTTTTCGCACTCGTTGGGTGATCTCATTCTCGGACTTGGCGTTTCTCCGACATCCCGTGCCGGGACAGAAGCGTTCCTGGCAGGAGCACCCGGTCCGACGGTTGGGCGCCGTGGTCTATGCCCAAAGGGTGCAAACCCCGACCGAAACGCTCAAATCGGCCCTTTGTCAAATTGCAGCCGTCGCGCCGGAACGGATTGATTGCGTGCCGATGGGGGTGGACTCGGCTTACAAGCCCCTACCGGAAGCCGATACATGGCATCGGCTGGCAGCCCTGGGTCTCGACGAACCGTACTTGTTGGGAATCCTCAACCCGCAATCGGCCATGAACGCCCTTCACCTGCTGCACGCCTATTCCCACCTCGGCAACCGATGGCAGCGTCGGTTCAGGCTGGTGCTGGAAGTAACCGATCCCTCCTGGAAAGTCGCCCTGCATCGTCACATTGCAATGTTGGGATTGCAAGATCGGATCGTGGTGCTGGATCGGGCCGACCGAGAAAGGCGGGTGGCGTTGTACAACGGCGCAGTGCTCCTAGTCTACATCCCTCGGCATGACGATCTGGCCCTGCCGCTCTTGGAGGCGATGCGCTGCGGAACGCCGGTCGTCGCCGCCGACGTGGCCCCCTTGACGGAATTGGCCGGAGAAGGTGCCGAGTTCGTGCCCTCCGATTCGCCGTCGGGCATCGCCCGCGGCCTGAAGCGCGTGCTGGAAAGCGCATCCCGGCGGCAACAGATGCGCCATCGCGGGCTGGCACAAACCGCCGGACGGACGTGGGCACGGACTGCCGAGGCGGTGTTGCGATCCCTACGGCTGGCCTCCCATGAGCCACGCTACTCGTCGAGGCGGGCCTTTCCTACATACGCTCCACGCCGCCACCGTCGCCTACGGCTGGCCTTCTGGACTCCGTTGAATCCTCAACCTTCTGGGATCTCGGAATACAGTTTGTTCCTGGTGACCGAGTTGGGCAAGGAGGCCGATGTGGACGTTTTCATAGACGGGTATCGGCCTTCCGATCAAGCAATGTTCGACTCTTTCCCGATCTTTGACGCCAAAGCCTTCCCTTACCTGAACAGACGCTTCCCTTATGACCTCAACATCTATCAAATAGGCAACAATCCTTTGCACCTTTACATGTACGAAGCAGCACTCGCGCGTCCCGGCCTGGTCACACTGCACGATTTGTGCGTGTATCATCTGGTCCATGCCGCTCTGATGCAGTCCGGCAATGCCGGCCGATTCTGGCAAGAGGTGGCCTACTCGGAAGGGCCGGAGGTGGCCCGGTGGGCACGGCGGATGTACAAGCAGGGCACTTTGGATCCATACCGCCTGCTCCTCAACAAACGCTTGGTCCGGGCCAGCCGGGGGATCGTCGTCCATAGCAAGTGGGCCATGCGTCGCGTCCGGGACGTGACGGATGCTCCACCGGTCCGCGTGATCCCGATGGGTACTGTAGTATGGGAAAATGACAACGGTCGTTTTGGTCGGCTGGTTCGCAGGATGCTCGGCTTACCCTCTGATGCGTTTATCTTTGGCACATTCGGCAAGCTGCACCACACCAAGCGGATCTCAATCATCCTGCGGGCGTTCTCCCGCGTGCGCCGTCGGAGACCCCATGCAGTGCTCCTGCTCGCGGGGCTGCTGGACCCCACCGTGCTCAACGATCTCGGCCCTTTTCTGCAAGACCCTTTGTGGTCTCGGGCGCAGGGAGTGTATATCCGCGGCAACGAAGCCGGATTCGGCCCTATGCTGCTGAACGTACAGGCCGTGGACGCGGGCCTCAACCTGCGTTACCCGACCGCAGGCGAGACTTCGTGGACGCTGCACACGCTCCTGGGACAGGGCAAACCCACCATCGTCTCCGATGTCGGAACCTTTACCGAGTACCCCGATGCCTGCTGCCCCAAGACACCCATCGGTGAGGAGGAGGAAAACGTCCTGGTTCGTCACATGTTGGCCCTCGTAGATGATAGATCGTTTTACAATCGTGCGTCGCAAGCGGCCTATGCCTACAGCAAGGACAAGACCTGGCCCTTGTGCGCCCAACGATACCTGGACTTTGCCGAAGCGATCTTGGAGGGGGATGCAGGGTAGCGGCGATTCAAACCATCCTTTCTGGGGTCGCGCCTGGTGGTAGCGCAAGCCGGGAGACTTGCGCCACACAACCCGGTGCAAGGGGACACGGGCTGCAGCTGTATGATCTGAAGTCGTCCTTGCCAGACTTGTGGGTGGGCGGCCGGCGGCCCGCAAAGTGCGATCTCAACCGCTGTGACCTGCGTCGAGCAGGGGAAATGTATTCCGGGAAAGTCATTGTGCGCCTACTGCACGTCACCCAACGCTACCCGCCGGCCATCGGCGGGGCGGAAAAATATATCGCCGATCTCTCGGAGGAGTTGGTGCGGCGTGGACATCAGGTGGATGTGTTTACCAGCCGCGCCCTTGATTTTCACACCTGGAAGAACGAGCTGCCGCCCTTTGAGCGTTTAAACGGTGTGGACGTGTACCGCTTCCGCTCCATGCAACGGCGGAAGTGGGTGTGGCAGGTGTTGCATTTTGGCCTGCGCCACTACTGGCGCACCCGCGCCCGCCGTTATGAGCCGTTCATCTTTTTCGGGGGCGGCCCCCTTTCGCCCGGTATGGCCTGGGCCATGCTGCGCCGAGGACGGGAGTACGACCTGATCCATCTCAATTGTCTGGTATACAGCCATGTTGCCTACGGCTATTGGATCGCCCGACGGCTGGGCGTGCCGGTCGTGGTCACGCCCCACGCCCACGCCTCCCAGGAGGAAAGCTACAACATCGGCTACCAGCAGCGGGTGGTGCGCGGCGCCGATCACGTCATTGCGGACACCCAAGCCGAACGAGAGATGTTCCTGCAAATGGGCCTCGATCCCTGGCGGGTGAGCGTCGGCGGCACCGGTTTGAACGTCCGGGAGTATGAAGCAGGCCGTCGGTGGGATCGGGCGACCGCCCGCCGCCATCTGGGGCTGCCCGAAAAGGGCTTTCTTGTTCTCTTCTTGGGCCGCAAATCGGCCTACAAAGGGCTGGACCTGCTCCTAGAGGCTCTGATCGCCCTCCGCCCGCAATGGCCGGACCTGTCGTTGCTGGCCGTCGGCCCGGAGACCGATTACTCTCAGGCTCTGTGGTCCCGTTACCGGGATTTGGACGGGCTGCACGTGCGGGGCGCGGTTTCCCACGAGGACAAATTGGCCGCCCTCCGCGCCTGCGACTGTTTGGCCCTGCCTTCGGCAGGCGAAGCCTTTGGCATCGTCTTTTTGGAAGCCTGGCTCATGGACCGACCGGTCATCGGCGCGCGGACGCGGGCCGTCGCTTCGGTCATCGGCGAGGGCCGAGACGGCCTGCTGGCCGCCCCCGGCGACGCCGCCGACCTGGCCGCCGCCATTGCCCGCCTGGCCGATGACCCGGAGCAGGCGCAGCGCATGGGCCGCCGGGGCCGAGAGAAGGTTCTGCGCCGTTACACCGTACCCCGCATTGCCGACCGGGTGGAGGGTATCTATCTCCGCGTCCTGCGCCGCCGGGGGCGCCAAGAAAGAAAAGCGTGAAGGTTCACTTGCCGAAAATGGAGGGGTAGGAATATGAGAGGATGGCGGCAGGAGAAAAAGAATCCACAAACTGTCATTTTTCTTCATATCGTCAAGACGGCGGGCACTACTTTGCATCGGATTATCGAACGGCAGTACCGGCCGGAAGAGATGTATTGGATAGGTACGGAAGGACGCGACTTTGAACACCTTGCTAACTTGAGCTTGGAGGAAAAGCTTCGCATTCGTGTACTCCGGGGACATCTTGTTTATGGGATTCATGAACTTCTACCATCTCCTTCTGTCTATTTTACTCTTGTGCGCGATCCGGTCGAACGTGTAATTTCATATTATTATTTCATCCGTCGCACGCCAGGCCATTATGCTCATAATTCTATCGTGTCCCACAACATGACTCTAAAAGAAGCCATTGTGAATCAGGTAGATCACCTGCTGATAAACGGTCAAACTAAAGTGCTGGCGGGAGGACAATGGCACGATCATTGCACCGAGGAGTCTGTGGAGGTCGCCAAACGCAATATCCAGAGACACTTTGCCGTCGCAGGCTTGGTGGAAAGGTTTGACGAGAGCCTTCTTTTCCTCAAGAAAACTTTTGGGTGGGGCAATGTGTTATACACTCCCCAAAATGTAGCCAAGAGCCGTCCTCGGAAGCAGGACCTGTTGCCCGAAACCCTGGACGTGATCTTGGAAGCGAATCGGCTAGACATGCAACTGTACCAATACCTTGCCGAGCGTTTCGAAACCCAGGTTCGGCAAGCGGGACGGCTGTTTGCCATGCAGGTACGGTTGTCTCGATCTCGGCGTAAAGCCAAGTCGTGACAAGAAAGTAGAACGTGCAACTCCACACTTCTTGCAGCTGCTGCACTCTGTACTGCTTTGGCAAGAGGAGAAGCGAGCATGAGAGTTCATCTGTGGGGAACAGAGTCGCTGGCCCCTCTGTTCCGAGAGCGGGGCGATCGGGTGTCCTTTGGCGAGCCGCTGCCCCTGGATGCCGATCTCTACCTCCTGAGCCGGGATAGCGAGAACCTGCGCCGCCTGGAACAGGGCCTGGTCATCCTAGATCTGCGGGCCGACGCCGATCCCGCCCTGGCCGACCGGCTACCCTATGCCGACCTGGGCCTTGTGGATGACAGAGCCGCCCGCGCTGCCCTGGCCGAGACGGTCGGTTGCGAACCGGACCGCCTCTTTATCGTGGACGATGACCGAGATCTGCTCGCATTGATCGACCGCGCCCTGGCCGACGACTTGCCCCCGGCAGTTGTCGTCACAGAAGAGCCGCCGCAGGAAGCCGCGCCCGATGAAGCCGCATTGGCCGTGCGCTTGGCAGTTTTGGCGCGGCAGGCCGATGTGATGTTGCGCGGATACCGGGTCCGCTCGAAACTGCCCTTGATCGGGCCGCTGATCGCCTGGTTCCGGCGCAACCTGACCTCCCACCTGCGCGAGCCGTACTTGGACCCCATCCTGGAACGGCAAGTAGCCCTGAACCGCGAGCTGGTCGCCATCTTACAGGAGATGTTGCAACGGCAAACCGCATTGGAGACCAGACTGAAACGTTTGGAGGAACGCCAAAATGACGGCAACGAAGGTCCCTCCTGTCATTGAGATCCGGGACCCGGCCCTGGACGGCGCAGAGATTGCCCGCCGGGTGCAGCAGCAGGTCGAACGGCGGCGAGCCGAAGGTCGCTACGATCCCGACCTGAGCAGGCGCGGCCCCCCTTCCTTGCGCCCGGATCGGCCCCTCCCTGCCGAACCGTCGGTCATGGCCGAGTTCCCCGGCCTGCGCGAATCCCTGGCCGAGTTGGTCGCCCACAGCCGCTTGCACGAACCCGCTTTCGCTTCCAATGCACCTTTGATCGGCCCCCTTATCGTCGCCGTGCGGCGGGCCTGGAAC
>CAZQKE010000113.1:0-5586 GCA_964593865.1 uncultured Anaerolineaceae bacterium
GGCGGGCCGGTCCGCAAGGAAATGATCACCGCCTTTGGCGCCCTGATCGAGCAAAAGCCGCCGTCCCCCATGCCCGATTCCCAGGCGATGCGCGAATGGTGGCAGACCCCTCGGGCAAAGGGCAAGGAGATTTGTACCGTCTGCGGCGTGCGGCCCGTGGGCTATGGCGTTGCGGACCTGTACGGCCCAAATAAGAAACGGATCGCGTATTACCGCAAAGCCGCCGACGAGCGCAAAGTATGCGCCGTCTGCATGAAACGGCGGGGCGGGCGCTCCAGAGCGTGGGCGACCAATTCTGACGGCTCGCTCGAACGGACCATTTGGACCGATGAGGTCGCCGACGACCACGGGCGGTTCGCCCTGGTGGTGGGTCGCTTTGGGCTGGACGATTGGCTGAACGGCAAGCTGGTGCGTACCATGTTGGTCGCACCGGGAAAAGCCAAGAACCCTTCCCCGGCCCGCATCCGCCGGGTGTGGGAGACCACTCGACGGTTTTGGCAAGACCTGGCAGAGCGGCGCGGCGACCGGCCGGCGAAACTGGAAGAGATCATCGCCCCCGCCAACGATTCGCGCCCCTTCCGCTTGCGGATCAACCCGGCCAACGCTGCCCAGGTCGCCCAAGGGCTGGGGGCGTATCACGTCTACGAGTGGCCGCTACGGAAGGGAGTGACCCTCAGCGTCGTGTGGGCGCCGGATGGGCCGGATGGCGGATATTTTATCTCTGCCGACAACCTGCGCTACCTGGCCGGGCCGGTGCAACTGGATCTCCCCGCCGACAAGCGGAGCAACACGGCAGGATTGCTGTATGAATTCGGTCAGATCTTTAACAGCCGCAAAAAACATACCCTATGGGAGCCGTCGGGCTATGGTCGCCCCAGGCAAGCCCTGGTCAACGTGGAACTGCCGGACGAAGGAGCCGTTACCGTTCTCGGTTCCTACACGCCGTTCATCCCCCTGCTGACCGAACCGGCTCTCTTTATGGCCCTGGTCCCGGCAGACAAGGCGTTGGCCGTGGTTCAGGCCATCAAGGAAAAATACGAAAGGGAAATGGCCCGCGTCCGCGACCGGTTGCCGCTGCACCTGGGGCTGATCTTTGCTCCTCGCCGCACGCCGCTGGCCGCCGTCCTGGAGGCCGGACGGGCGATGCTGGGAGCGGGGAATTGGGGATTGGGAAGCGGGGGTTGGGAGGAGTGGCAGGCGGAGGCCAAAGGGCGCAAGGTTACTTTTCGTCGGGACGGCCGTTCGTTGTGCTGGGAATATCCGCCCACGATGGGCGACGGCGAAACGCCGGACGTTTGGTATCCCCACCTGCTAAAGGCGGATCCAACAGCCAAAGCGGACCTGAAACTGGAAAAGGGCGATTTCGTCCCGGTGGATGGCTTGAGCGGCGCGGTCTTTATCCGCCCCTCCCATTTCGATTTCGAATTCCTGGATACCACCGCCCGCCGCTTCGAGATCCATTACGACGAGCAGGGCCGCCGCCCCGTCCGCCGCACCCGCCCTTTCTACCTGGACGACCTGGACCGCATGGACGAAATCTGGAAAGTGATGCGTCACCTGGAAAAATCCCAACGACATCAGGTCATCGCCGCCATCGAGGCCGCGCGGGAGGCCTGGTTCGGCGCAGACCGAGAGGGCAAGTCATGGCACGATGGGGTATTTCGCCAATTCGTGCGCGATACCCTGGCCGGGGCCGCCTGGCCCAAGAAACACAGTTGGGCGAGCCTGAAAGCGGACAAAGACCTGTCAGGTCTCGGAGACCTGACAGGTCTGGCGAAGGCATTGGTAGACGCCGGTGTGACCGGCGAGTTGGCCGACCTGGCCGAATTGCACCAGGAAATCCTGAAAGAATGAGAGGAGCAAAAATCATGGCGAATTACAGACGACAGCGTTACCTGCTGATGAGCACCGACCCCGTCCACATCGGCACCGGCGGTTACCGCCTGGGCCGGGTGGACCTGAGCATCGTCCGCGAACCGGGGACCCATGTGCCCAAAATCCCCGGCACGTCCCTGAACGGCGCGGTCCGGGCCTATGCCGCTTCTCAATACGGCAGCATCGAATGCGCCGGACAAAAGAACCACTGCGGCCAGGCGACCTGCCCCATCTGCTACACTTTTGGCTCCCTCAAAGAGGAAGGAGACAAGACCTTTGCCTACTCCGGCGTGGTCAACCTCTTTGACGCCCACGTGGTTCTCTTTCCGGTCCATTCCATGGATGGGCCGGTGTGGGTTTCCACGCCGGAGCGGTTGTGCGAGGCGGGGTTCACCCTGTCCGGCGTCCCCGACGATGGATGGGGCAAGGAACAAGGATTGTTCACATGGAAACGCCAGGACGCCCTCAACCTGGGCTGGCTGATGTTGGACGCCGGGCCGCAGCAGGTGACGGTGACGGCCCCGGACAAGTGGAGGAGCACCGACCGCTGGCAGGCGATCCATAAGCGCATCGTCCTGGTCCAAGAGGCGGTGTTCGGCCAGGTGGTCAATTCCAACCTGGAGGTGCGCACTTCGGTCAGCATTGATCCGGAGCGGGGGGCCGCCGAGGAGGGGGCGCTGTTCACCTATGAGGCGCTGCCCCGGGCTGCCTTTTTGGTCAACGAGGTGGTGCTGGACGACTATCGCGACGGACAGCAAGATCGGCCTTTCCCCGTTGCCAAGACAAAGAAAGGGAACGATCTGTCGGGCGGACCGTGGAGCGGCCCCTTGGACGTGGTGCGAGCCGGGCTGCGCCTCATCGAATGGTTGGGCGTGGGCGGCATGGGCACGCGGGGCTTTGGCCGTGTGTCCATCGTTGGCGAACCGCTGACGCAAGAGTGGGGCGAGGAGGAGTGGAAATGAGCAACAGGAAACATCTGGATCATCTGGCCGCTGCGCACGCACAGGCGATTGTCAAGCGGACGAAGGAACGGATCCCAAGCGATCCTCTCTCTACCGGGCAATCGGCAGGCGACGTGGACAACCTGGTGACCAAGACGCTGGGCGTTTTGCAGGAAAACGGCATTTATGCCTGTATGCTCTACCTGCTCTCCCGCACGCAGGACAAGGAGAAGCGGATCGCCGCCGTTGTCCGTGATGAGGTGCTTGGCCTGCTCGACGAACTGGGCTTTGGCTGGCGCAAGCCCTTGTCTTCCGAGGCCACCGACATTTTGGACCATCTCACCACAATCACCGGCGACCGCCTGGAACGGCTACTCCTGGCCAAAGAGACGCTGGAACAGATGCTCATCTATGCCCGCTACGGGGCCAAAGCCCGCAAGGCGGAGGGAGGTTGAATCGTGAGCTGGACAACCTATCGGCTGGTGCTCCACCTGCGCTCGCCGCTGCACATCGGGCGGGGCAAAGTGGGCAACGTGCAACGCACCCGGCCCTATGTCACCGGGCGGGTGCTGTGGGGGGCGCTGACCGAGCGGCTGACCCGCGATGCAGCCCCCGGCCCGGCCACCGATTCGGCGCTGTACCGCACGATGGGCGACCGCGTGCATGACACACTGGCCTTCACCTATCTGTACCCCACCACCGAGCAGACGGGCGAGATAGAGCTGTGGCCCTGGGATGACGACTTCCGTCCCCGCTTTCTGAGCGCCTATGCCAGCACTGCTTTGACCTATCCCCAACAGAGCGCAGAGGAGGGTTCGTTGCACGAAATCGAATGTATCGTCCCCCATACGGTGGATACAGGGCAGGCGGTATACCTGAGCGGCTATCTCTTTGCCCGCGACGACGCCCCGTCCTGGGAATCGGCCCTGCATCGCTTGCAGATGGGCGGCGAGCGGGGCTATGGCTGGGGATGGGTGGAACCGATAGCAACGGATGTAGTGGATGGGCACTCTCTCTTTGGCGGGCTGTACACCGTGGAGCCGGACGCCCGACGGCCGGTGTTGGTCGCCGGCGCGGACGCGCCCCTGCTGGCCCATGCTCTGGCCGCCGACTTTGACAAGGGGAAGGAACACCGGGCAACCAACGGGGTGCGCGGTGTGATCGAGCCGCTGGTGGGCCGGGAAACCCACGCCGATGGCCGGTCCGGCGTCCGGGTCGGACCGGCCATCATCTGCTACGCGCCCGGCAGCCGGGTGCAGGCCGGCGTGCGGTTCCGCATCGGCCCTTACGGGGTGTGGCAGAGCCGGACCTGACAGGTTTTGGAAACCTGTCAGGTCTCAAAGGAGGTGGGTCATGCGTCACCGGCGACGTTCACCCTATTCGCGCATCGAGGAGTTGCGTCGCTCCCGGCAGGAACTGTTGGGACTGGTTCTGCTGACGGTGCTCCTGGGTTTGGCCCTGAGTCTGTTGGCCGATCTGCTGGGGAAGAATCTGGAAAGTTGGCTGCCTTCCTGGGGGTGGCGGTATGGGCTGGCCCTCGGCCTGACGCTGGCCCTCGCCGCCCTGGTAGTCGGCCTCTTTTACACCCGCAGCGAAAGCCGCCGCCTGCGGATCGAGATGCAGGTCCCTTACCACCTGCCGGCCGATGGGCCGCCCCGCATCGCCGAGCGGCGGTCCTATGGCGTGACGAGTCACGCCCGGCGGGCCTTTATGCGCCGCTACCGCCGCAATTCGCCGGAGCTGGACCGTTGGCTGGGCGCGTGGCGGCAGGCCAAAGCAGTGGGGGTTCCTTTCTCCCGGTTCATCGCCGAGGACCACGCGGCGTTGCTCCAATGCCTGCTGCTCTACGTCCTGCACCGCTACGGCGACGACAGCCTGGGCCACGAGGCAGCTTACGGCTGGTGGAAGGTAGACCTGGCCGCCCAGCATTTGCCCATGGACGATCTGCCGCCCGGCCTGCGGGACAATCCCTTTCTGCGGGCCGATCAGGATGCAGAGCGGTGGCGGTTGTGGCTACCGGCGGAGGTCGAGATCGCATTGCTGCCGGGGAAAGGCGACCTGTTCCCACCCTGGCAGCTGAAGCACCGGCGCTACGGCTCCGTTGAAATTCGATGCTACCCCCATCTGAGCGTGGCCGGGCGGGGGAGCCAGGTATGGAGGGTGTTGACCCAGCGGCTCAAGTTGCACCGCCGCTCACAGCTGTTCATCATCGGCAGTCGGCTGGAGGCCCAGGCCCGGTTCCGCTGGACCTTTTGGCCGGGGTGCGACGCTTTCCACGACTGGGCCACCGGTTTGCTGGTCTATCTGGAGGAGGCGTTGGATTGGGGTTACTATCTGGATACCCGCACCGACCGCTTGATCGCCATGCTGGACGAGCGGGTGGGCTGGGTTCCCCGGGGGACTTCGCTCTTTGAAAAGTTGCAAGAGATCGAGGGGCGGTTGGAACGGTTGGAGGTGAGGGGGATAGAGATAGAGAGGGGAGATAGAGATAGAGAGGGGAGGTGGAGAGGAGAGATGGAGAAGGGAGGGGGTAGGCGATGATGGGAGAGAATTGGGCTTTGATCAGTGTGGTGGTGAGGCTCCAACCGATGGAGCCGACGACCGTTCCGGCCTTTCTGGGACCGGCCTGCCAGGCCTGGTTCCTGGACTTGGTGCGGGCCGCCGACCCGGCCCTGGCCGAGGCGTTGCACAGGGGCAGCCGCAGGCGACCCTATACCGTTTCTTCTTTGCAGGGGGCAGGGCCGGCGCGCGGCGGACGGGTACGGTTGGA
>CAZQKE010000114.1:0-5656 GCA_964593865.1 uncultured Anaerolineaceae bacterium
ATCGCCAAAGATTATCCCAGGGATCTGTTGCGCAGGCATTGGCGGCGGGTGCTCCGCGCTCAGTGGGGGGTGAGCCACGATGCGTTGCGGGCCTGGCGCGGTGAAGCGGCGCGGGCGCGGTTGCGGGGGCAGATTGCCGGGCTGCTAGGCTGGCCCCGCATGTGGAAGAAAGGGCAGGCCATCCAATCGGCGCGGCGGGCATCTGCCGGGTATCTCGAATCGCTGCTACGGATGGGTAAGTGAAAGGAGATGGTAAAAGTGAAGACGGCTCGTCCCCTGACCAACCGGCAACTCCAGACGCCGCGTACCGCTGCAGCTGCGGGCATCCTCTTTGCCTTGCTGCTCAGCGCATCCTATACCCTGATCCGGCTGTCCATTCCGCCCGATCCCGCCGACGGCATCTGGGTAGAGGCCCAGGCGGAGAAGGTATCTCTGGCCCTGAGCCTGGTTCCCATCGCCGGAATCGCCTTTTTGTGGTTCATGGGCGTCCTCCGCGACCGGATGGGGCAGGCAGAGGATCAGTTCTTTTCGACCATCTTTTTCGGCAGCGGTCTGCTGTTTTTGGCCATGACTTTTGTTTCGGCTGCCCTGGCCAGCGGTCTATTGACCACTTATACCCTCCAATCCGGCAGCTTGTTCAACAGCGATATATATCTGCTGGGCCGGGCGGTCATCTATCGCATCAGCAACATCTATGCCGTCCGTATGGCCAGTGTGTTCATGTTGTCTCTGGGCACTATTTGGGTCCGCACGCTGACCATGCCCCGCTGGTTAGCCTTGCTGACTTATGGCCTGGCCCTGGTGCTCCTATTCACCATTGATTACAGCCTGTGGGTCGTCCAGGTCTTTCCCGCCTGGGTGCTTATCATCAGTCTGTACATTCTGGTCATCAACTTTCGTCCGTCGGACAAGCAAGAGACCGAAGCGTAAGCAGGGAGCGGGTGGATGACCTCCATCATCAGGTGGGCGATTTCGGTTCGATTCGGTGTTGGGGCAGGTTGAGCACCGCCAGGCCGGTCAGGATGTCGGACAGGGGCCAGAAAAGAGACGCCAGACCGGAGACGGCTGGCAAAGCGATCAGGTGCCCATAGGCGTTGAGCCAGTTGGCCGTGCCATAGGCTGTCAGTGCCAGGGCCAGCAGTCCAAATGACTGTTGCCAGGGGGGGGCGGGGGGCTGGAGCCAGGCTTCCAGGGCCAGGTAGATCAGTCCCATATCCAGGATGGGATAGATCGCTCCGGCTACATAGAGGGAGAAGGGTTGCTGCGCAGTGGGAGCGGAGGCGAAATACAACCCCAGGGCCAGGACGGTGGCTGCTCCTAAAGCTGTGATCAGGTTTAGCCACTGTCGCCCGGCTGGGATTCCCAGTACCCGCACAAAGGCTGCAAAGATCAAGGCGTAACGGGTCAAATAGAGGACATCTATCAGGGAGATGTAAGGCAGGGGGTGGCCGGTCAGGAGTTCATAGACCCCCCAGGCCAGGTTTGCCAGCAAGGCAATGGCCCAGCCGCCGGCCAGCAGCCGCCAGAATTGGCTCAACTGGTCATCCTGGGAAGCGGTCCACCACAGGATCGCCGTCACAAAGAGGCCCAGCAGGAAGGAAAAGAGCATATCTAGCATCATTTCCCGGGCCTCGGGCACCAGGAAGGCCATCAGCCACAAAGCAGCGATGATCGTTCCGATGTTGGCCCAGATACGTACTGTCTTGTTCATCGCTGCTTATTCTACCACAGTTTGCTCCATTCGTCTAGCCGCCGCCGGGTGGCGAACAGGGCGGGTGTATTTGTCGTTCCCGATGTCGGCTTTGCCGCAGAGACGCCGGGAGCGCGGAGGAAACCATGTGAAACCAACTTCCATTCCTCGGCGAACTCCGCCTCTGCGGTGTGAAATTTTGTAAATGCACTTGCCCTGGGTGGCGAATCCCGGCAGCGGTGAAGCCGGCCTTCAGACTGTCGTAATGCCCTCTTTGGAGCGGCCGATGTGGGCCAGGGGTCTTTCCTGAGAAAAGGGCAATGCTCCTGTCTCATCCGCCGGCTTGTCCTCCTCTTTGGGGCGGTGGATGACATAAAAACGCACCGGTTCGCTTTCCGTCTTGTTCCCCGCAGCGTCAAAGGCGACCACGTGGACCAGGTGCGATTCGGTGTAACGGTCGCCCGACTGGATGACCATAAAGCCGCTCTCCCAGGTCTGGGTCATCGTCTGACCGTCCGCGCTGACCTCTACCCAGGTGATCGTCACCGGCTGGGTGGTAACAGTGCCATCGGGGTTGGTGATGACCCGCGTTTCATAAACCGGCTCCATGTTGGGGTCGATCTTGATATCTTTCATCTCCAACACCCATTTGATGCCATACGGCTCTACAACGGTAAAATCCTGCAACTCGTTGTCCAGGTAGAATTCGACTTTGTCTACCTGGATGTTATCGCTCACTTCGGCGGTCAGGTTGACCCATTCGTCGGCGGATTCCAGCTCATAGACCCGGCCCGGCCAGGGGTAGCCCACCGCTGCTGTGGGCGGGGTGTTGTCCACGGTGACGTAAATCGTCGCCCGTTTGAAATTCTGGTTGTTCTCCACAACGGTCAGTTGCAGGGTGTACAGCCCGTCTTGCAAGCCCCGCGTATCCCAAAATTCCAACACGTCGTTGTCCACCTGGTTGTAGTGATCGCCTCCAATCTGGCTCCAGGCGGAAGGGTTCAACCCTTCGCCAAATTCCAGCCGATAAAAGGCAAAATCGCCGGCGCGGGCGTTGCCCCGGATGGGCACGACCTCCCGCACATGGCTGCCCAGAGTGGGGTTGAGAATGGCGACCTCGCCGCCGGCCGGGCTGCAACCATAGATCTCGTCGCGCTGGGTGGGCGGCTGGGGGATGCCCTGTTCGCGCATCCAATCGGCTGCCTCCGGCGGCAGGACCATATAGACTCGCTCCTCCACCAGTTCCGGCGGGGTGCAGGCGGTGGCCAGTTTGCCCGTCTGGCGGTTGATCCGTTCCAGGCGGTAGATGTTGTCATATTCGGTCGGCTCGGTCCCTTCGATGAACAGTTCCTTGACACGGGTGGGGCACAGGTCGGTGGGCAGCAGGCCCGACGTTTTGCACACCTCCACGCGGACCATGCCCGGCGGCTTGGGGAACTTGTCAATAACCGTACCAAGCAGACGCTCGGCGTGGCCTTCGTTGTAGATGCGCTCCATGACGTTGTGCCAGATGGGACCGGCAGCCCGCGCGCTGGAAACATGCTCCATGGGTGTATTGTCGTTGTTGCCCACCCAGACGCCGGTCACAATCTGCGGGGTATAGCCCACGGTCCACACATCCCGCCAATCGGTGGTGGTGCCGGTTTTGGCCGCCGCCGGTCGGCTGAGACGCAAGGCGTTGTTGGTCCCAAACACAGGGGCGCGGGCGCGATTATCGGAAAGCACATCGGTTAGCAAGTAAGCCTCTTGGGGCGTCAACGGTTTGCCGTCGGCCAGGACGATCTGGCGGGCCTCCGGCTGGGTGTATTGCCACAGGACATTGCCCGATGAATCTTCCACCCGCAAGATCGAGACCGGGTCCAGCTCCCGGTAGCCGGGGCGGGGTAGTTTGGTGGGTTGGCCCATCATCGTGCCCATGTTGGCCAGGACGCTGTAGGCATAAGTCAGGTCCAGGAGCCAAACTTCGCCGCCGCCCAGGGTCAGGCTCAGGCCGTAGTAATCCAGGTCCTCGTTGAGGGTGTTGATGCCCATGGCGTGGGCGGTGCGGATGACGTTGCCCACGCCGACCATATCCAGCACCTTGACCGCCGGGATGTTGCGCGATTGGGCCAGGGCGGTGCGGAAACTCTGGGGGCCGGTGTATTTGCGGTCATAGTTCTCCGGGCAGTAGGGCGGGTTGGGCCAATCGTCGAAGCAGGTGTGCACGTCCAGGACCATCTCGGCGGCGGTGTGCCCCTGGTGAAAGGCGGTCAGGTAGCTGAACGGCTTGAAGGAGGAGCCGGGCTGACGGGGGGCGACGGCCACATTGACGTTGCCGTCAATCTCTTCGTTCCAATAGTCAATGCTGCCCACCATAGCCAGGATCTCGCCGGTGCGGGCGCGGAGGACCACCACCGCCGCGTTGGAGACATCCTTGCCCTTCTTTTGCAAGGCGGCCACCTGCTTGCGGGCTTCCTCTTCGGCGATGCGGTTGATGTCCATATCCACCGTGGTATAAACCCGCAAGCCACCCCGGTAGAGGGTGTTGGCGTCGTATTTGTCTTCCAGCTGCTTGAGGACATACATGGCAAAGTGGGGGGCTTTGATGTCGTAGCGTTTGAGCATGGAGCTATGGATCTGCAACGGTTCGGCATAGGCCGCGTCGGCCTCGGTTTGGGTGATATACCCTTCCTCCACCATGCGGTCCAGGGCAATCTCTTGCCGCCTTTTGGCTTCTTCCGGGTTGTCAATGGGGTTCAGGGCCGGCGATTGGGGGATGGGAGCCAGCATGGCGCTTTCGGCCAGCGTCAGTTCGGAGGCGTGCTTGCCAAAGTAGACCTGGGAAGCGGCTTCGACGCCGATGGCCCAGTTGCCGTAATAGTTGGTGTTCAGGTACCATTCCAGGATCTGGTCTTTGGAATAGAGGCGCGAGATTTCCAGGGCCAGAATCGTCTCCTTGATCTTGCGGGCGTACGATTTTTGATAGCGTTCTTCTTCGGGGATCAGGATGTTTTTGATGAGCTGCATGGTGATGGAGCTGCCGCCCTGGATGCGCCCCCCTTGCAAGTTTTGGACAAAGGCGCGGGCCATGCCCTGGGGGTTGATGCCCGGATTGGTGTAGAAGGTCTTGTCCTCCAAAGCGATGACGGCGTTGCGGGAATCTTCCGGGATCTGGTCCAGGGGCAACAAGGTGCGGTCGCCGCGCCGGGGATCAATGACCTCCATGAGCAGGATCTTGCCGGTGCGGTCATAGATCTTGGTCGTCTCGAATTTCTCCTGGCGGGTGACAATCTCGTTGGGATCGGGCAGGTCCTGGGCATAGTGGGCGTAAACGCCGACCACCGTTGCCGCGCCGCTCAGGAAGGTAAACAAGGCGCCCAACACCCCGATCAGCAACAGTACGCCCAACACGCGCACCGCGATCCGCCCGGTGCCCCCGTTGGCCCGGCGGCGACGCTCGCGGCGGCGGCGCAAGAGTACAACCTGTTGTGTGTTCATCGTCTCGCTACGCTCACCCTTACTCCGATTTGGGGGGTACAATGAACCTTGCCAAAAAGGGGGTAGCCGGCCACCTCGTGGTCTTCTCCCCCTTCTCCCCACCGGTCTTATGGTAGCAGAAAATCGATCAAAAAGCAAACCTGCTCCCGACCGCCGTTCTTCTCCAGGCGACGCCCGGCCTACGTGCATCCCACGCCTGGGCAGTGATATTAGAGCTGTGTTGTTCTGACGTTTCTCCGGCGAGACCTGCACCCAGATTCGGTTGTCTCACAATATATTTCAGACGTTGGAATGTTGTGCTTTGGCCGGCCGCCCCCTTTGAATCGCAGCTTGTCTTTCCCAAACCCAAAGGTCAAACCTTGACCGCAGGGCCATTCAACGGTAAAATGGGGGCAAGGAGGCGGACATGAGTTTGCAACCCACAACCCGGACGCTGCTCAACGTCAAAGATTACCTGGACGACCTGCTCCGGGTCGTCGGGCTGGACGA
>CAZQKE010000115.1:0-6811 GCA_964593865.1 uncultured Anaerolineaceae bacterium
GGTCTTTTGATCGTACCAGGCATAGTAAAAAGCCAGGACCAATCGCTCGTCTCCGGCCTTGGCTACCTGCCGGGGGCTGTCGCCGGCCCACAGCACCAGGCTTGATACGACTCCACCGATCAGAAGAATCCACCGCCACCGTACCATCATCAGCCCTTTATCCTCACCGCCAAAAGTATAGCACACCTTCTGCTCCCCGCCAAGTGACTGCCGACGATTGGCAAGTCGGTGCGATTGTGCTATACTGAGAGAGCAATTGCACCTGGAAGGAAGCAAAAAAGGCGTATGGCTGGCGAGACGGGTTTGGTGATTGATGATAGCGCGGAGCTGCGGTCTGTATTGGAGACGATTCTGCCCTACGGCGGCTATGAGGTTTTCCTGGCGAGCAGCGGTGCGGAAGGATTGCGCCTGGTCCAGCAAAAGAATCCTGACCTGATTATGGTGGACCTGGAACTGCCCGATACCAACGGCCTCAAGATCCTCGAACGGTTGAACGAACAAGGATTGTCCATCCCAACAATTATGATGACCGGTTACGGTTCGGAAGGGGTTGCAGCCCGCGCCCTGCGCCTGGGCGTGCGCGACTATTTGATCAAACCCTTTACGACCGAAGAGGTTCTTTCCAGCGTGGAACGGGCGCTGACCGAAAGCCGCTTGCGCCGGGAGCAAGAGCAGCTGAAAGCCCGGCTGTCCGGCTATGCTCGCCATCTGAAACTGATCGCCACCGTGGGGCGGACCATTGCCGCCGGGTTGGAGTCGATAGAGGCCTGGCAGCGCATCGTCGGCAGCGCGATCTATGTCACCCATGCAGAAGCGGCTTTCCTGCTGGTTCGAGAGGCCGGCAATACCCATCTGCGCGTGCTCGGTGCGGAAGGACAGGTCCAACGCCCCTCGGCTCCTATCCCCATCACCAGCGGGGACCGCCGTCTGCGCCCGGTCCTGGAACAGGGAACGGCGGTCACGCTCTGCCAGACCGACCCTTTATCAACCATCGTCCTGCAAACAGGAGATCAGGTCCGCGCCGTCATGCAGGTTCCCCTTTTGGGACGGGGACGCGCTCTGGGGCTTTTGTCGGTGGACCGGCGACGCAAGAACACCGCCTTTACCGAGTATGACCAGCATCTCCTGATGATCCTGGCCGATTACGCAACCCTGGTCCTGGAACAGCAACAGCCCAGCACGGTATAATTGAGGGGAGCGATGAAAGTCAAATTTTGGGGGGTGCGCGGCTCGATTCCGGTCCCCGGACCCGATACGGTGCGCAGCGGTGGCAACACCCCGTGCGTCGAGGTCCTGACCGATGACCGCGAGATCCTGATTCTGGACGCAGGGACCGGCATTCGCCTGCTGGGAAACGACCTGATGCGCCGTTCCAACGAGCGCATGGTCATCGTTCTGCTCTTTAGCCACACCCATTGGGACCACATCCAGGGGTTGCCCTTCTTTTCGCCCGCTCGTTTCCGGAACAACCGCCTGGTCGTCCTCGGCGAACGGCGGGTAGACAAGCAGTTAAAACAGGTGTTGGCCGGTCAGATGAGCGATGCGTATCTGCCCTTCAGCCTGGACGACCTGCAAGCGGACATGTTGATCAAAGAGGTGCATAACGAAGAACCGATTGTCGTGGGTGATCATACATTGGTCATGCCCCGTCGCCTGACCCACCCCGGCGGCGTCTTTGGGTATCGCATCCGCCACCGCAACTCGATCCTGGTGTATGCCACCGATGTCAGCCATGGCCAGGGCGAGCTGGATTCCCGCCTGGTGGACCTGGCCCGCGACGCCGATCTGCTCATCCATGATAGCCAATTCACCCACGAGGAAAAGTTGCGGTGGCCCGATTGGGGGCATAGCTCCTGGGAGGAAGCGGTCCAGGTAGCTCTGGCAGCTGGCGTCAAACGCCTGGCCCTCTTTCACCATGATCCGAACCGCACCGACGCCGAACTGGATGCTTTCGAGAAACAAGCCCAGGATCTGTTCCCCGGCTCTTTCCTAGCCCGCGAAGGGATGGAGATCGAGATATAGGCCATGACTGCACGCTCCACCCCTAGAAGTCGGCCCCTTGACCGTTCAGGCCGAGAGAACATGAACTGTCAGAACGATGTCGAATTCTTGAACAATTGCCGCCGGGCCACGATCCTGGTCGTAGACGACTCGGTGGCCAGTGCCCGCCTCATCGAACTCTACCTGAAGCGGGCCGGTTACCGCGTGGTGCTGGCCCATGACAGCGATACCGCTCTGGCCAAAATCGCGGACGAGCATCCTGACCTGATCACCCTGGACGTGATGATGCCCGGCATGGACGGCTTTACCTTGTGCGAACAGATCAAGTCCGACAAGCAGACCTGGTTCGTGCCGGTGATTTTGGTCACGGCTTTGAACGGCATTCAGGATCGGATCCGGGGCATCGAGGCCGGCGCCGACGACTTTTTGACCAAACCCTTCAACCGAGAAGAGATGCTGGCCCGCGTGCGCTCCCTGCTGCGGCTCAAATTTTCGCGGGAGGCGCTGCAAGAGGAGCGCAACCGTCTCGCGCTTCTCTACAAAATCGCCCAGGAGATCAACAGCCAGCTGGCCTTGAACGAAGTGCTGACCAAAATCGTCACCCTGACCCGTCAGGCCCTGGCGGCCAGCATGTGCAGCATTATCATCCTGGGCGAAAAGGCCCAAGACACCCTGCAAATCATCAGCCGGGAAGGGCAACCGCCCACCACCGGCTCCGTTGCCCTCGCTACCTTGCAGCAGGGGCTGGGGGGATGGGTGCTCCAGCACCGGCAGGGGACCATTGTTGCCGACACCTCGCAGGACCAACGCTGGTTGGTGTTGCCCAGCGATACCATGCCGGTCGGTTCGGCCATTGCCGCCCCCTTGCTCTTGGGTGAAGAAGTCAAGGGCTTGCTCCTGCTGACCCATGCCGCCCCCAACTTTTTCGATGACGGTCATTTGGCCGTCCTGACCTCCATCGCAGCTCAGGCGGTCATCACCATCCGGAACGCCCAACTGTACGAGATGGAACAACGCCGCCGCCAGGAAGTCGAACTCCTGCAAATGGCCGGAGCCGCCATCAGCGCCGAGCTGAACCGCGACGCCCTGGCTTATCTGATCGTCAACCAGGCTGCCACACTCCTGGACACTCCGGCGGCCAGCTTGATGCTCCTCGACAGCCGCTCGGAATACCTGACCATCGTCGCCTGGCGCGGCATCTCGGAACGCTATGTACAGCGGGAGCGCGTACCCGCCGAGCAATTGGCCTCCCTGTTGGAAGGCGGATTGCGCTCTCTCCAAATTGCAGACCTGCACGAACAAAGCCTGGGCCGCTCCGACCTGCTCATTCGTGAAGGTGTGGCCAGTCAACTGTTGTTGGTTCTGATCGCCTCCGGCCAATTCCTGGGAATCCTCAACCTCTACAGCATGGATACTCCCCGGCATTTCAGCTCCGATGAAATCAAACTGGCCGAGACCTTTGCCCAGCAAGCGGCCATTGCCCTGGCGAACGCCCAACTCTTGGAACGCACCCGCGAGGAGCGGGGAAAGCTCTCCGCCGTCCTCAGCAGCACGACCGACGCGGTGCTGGCCGTAGACGAAAAAGGCTGTCTGATCCTGGCCAACCCGGCGGCGGAGCGGACCTTCAAACTGAACGCTATCACCGATTTAGGGCGTCCGCTGGCGGGCCGAGCGCCGCCCCGGCTGCTGGAACTATTCGACCGGGTTGCTCGCAGCGGTGAACCGGTGGCGGTCGAAATCGCCACCGAAGGAGGGCGAACCCTGTACGCCAGCGTCTCGCCGGTGTCCGGCGTGGGCGAAGTCGCCGTCGTGCAGGACATTTCCCCCCTCAAAGAACTGGAAGCCATGCGCCTGCGGGCAGAACAGGCAGAGCGACGCCGCATCCGCCGCATCTTTGAGCAATACATCAGCCCCGATCTGGTGGACCACATCCTGTCCCAGGAGTCGGGACTGTTGGAACGACGGGAGCGACGTGACGCCGTGGTGCTCTTTACCGACTTGCGCGGTTTTACCCGGCTGACATCGGCTTTTCCGGCAAATGCCGTGATTGACATGCTCAACGAATTCTTTACGGCAATGGTCGAGATCGTCTATGCCTACCAGGGGACGGTCTTTGATCTGGCCGGGGACGAACTGATGGTTGCTTTTGGCGTTCCCCTGACCCAGCCGGATGCCGCCGAACGTGCAGTGCGCACGGCTGGCGATATGCAGCAAACCTTTGGTCGATTGCGCCAGCAGTGGCGGGCGGAACGAGGAGCCGAAGTGGGCCTGGGTGTGGGCATTGACCGTGGGCCGGTGATCATGGGCAGCATCGGAGCGCCAACCCACGCCAACTTTGGGTTGGTGGGCCACGCCGTCAACCGGGCACACCGCCTGGTCGAGATTGCCCGCCACGGCGAAATCATCATCTCCGAAGCGGTCTTTCGATCCCTGGACAGCGAATTGCCGGGCTGGACTTTCGAACCGTTGCTGCCGGTGACGATCAAGGGCCAAAGCGTCCCCCTGCGCATTTATCTCGCCCAGCGTAACGAGTGAGGCCGCCCGTCCGCGAATCAGACGCAGTTGCACGAGCGAATACCCACGGCCCCCGAAGGGCGATTTCGGCGCCAACCCAAAGCCCTGCGAGAATTTACCCAACCCCCCGAAACGTAGCCGCGCCTTGCGGGTGCAAGCGTTTGCATCCCTGATTTGACAATCCACTCCCCTTCTGCTATAATTGCGCAAGCGTTTGCACATGGGGCCTGACAGTTCGCACAGCGCGGGGTAGAGTGATGGTCCAACGGACGGTGTCCATCAAAGACATTGCCAGGGCGGCGGGGGTTTCCCCTTCGACCGTCTCCCGCGCTCTCCACGGCCACCCGCGCATCAGCCAGACGACCGCTTCCCGCATCCGCCACCTGGCCCAGGAGATGGGCTACACCCCCAGCCTACCGGCCCGCAGCCTTGTCACCAAAGACACGGCCACAATCGGTATGGTCATCACCCAGGCGGCCGACCCATTCCTGGCCCGCCTGGTGCTGGGGGTGGAGGATGCCGCCCAGAGCCACGGCTATTCGGTGTTCCTCAGCAGCTCCTACCGGGACCCCCATCGGGAGGAAGCGGTCCTCCGCTCCTTTTATGAGCGGCGCGTCAGCGGCGTCGTCGTCACCGGCTCCCAGATCGATGACGGCTACCTGGATCTGTGTCAGCGTTACCCCCTGCCCGTCGTCCTGACCAATTGCCGCACCTACCCCTACTCCGTCCTGACCGACAACCGCTCCGGCGCGGAGCAGGCCGTCGAGCACCTGGTTCGATTGGGCCACCGACGGATCGCTTATGCGGCCAGCGACCTGGCCTCCCGCGCCAACCATGACCGATTTGCAGGCTACCGGGCCGTGCTAAAGCGGCATGGTATCCCTTTTGACCAGAACCTGGTCCTGAACGGCGATGGGACGCTGGCCGGGGGCGCCCAGGTGGGGGAAAGGTTACTGACGCTGGTTCCCCGCCCCACGGCGATCTTTTGCTTCAACGATGTGATGGCCATGGGGGTACTCCACACCCTCGTCGAAGCAGGTTTGTGCATCCCTCAAGATTGCTCCGTCGTGGGCTTTGACGACCTGGAATGGGCGGCCTACTACTGCCCGCCTTTGACAACGGTCCGCCAGCCGGGTTACCGCTTGGGCCGACGGGCAATACGGATGCTATTCCGCTTGATCGAGGGGCAAGAGAATGTGCAAGCCGAGGTCTTGCCGGCTGAACTGGTCGTCCGGCAGACGACCGGGCCGGTTGCCGTTTGAAAGCGAAGCCGGAAGGGAAAGGGGGTGATCGGGCCGCAAGAAGATAGGGACTGGGCATTCCCGCCACAGGAACGCGGCGGTGCGTTCCGTCAATCCACAATTACGAAAAGGAGGAAGAAAATGAAAAAGGTGTTGAGCATTGTCAGCCTGCTGGTGATCTTTTCGATGGTGTTGGCTGCCTGTGGTGCAACGCCGGAGCCGGAAACGATCATCCAGACGGTAGAGGTCGAGAAAACGGTGGTGGAGACCGTCGTTCAGACCGTCGAGGTCGAGGCGCCCGGCGGCGGCGAGATCGTCCACCTGGTCGCCCGCTGCAAGGCCAGCCCGCCCTATGAGAACGGTCGCTGCGACAACCTGGTCAAGGCGGTCGGCGCGGCCAACGCGGCCCTGGCCGAAAAAGGCGATCCCCGCCGCATTGAGCTGGAAGCCATCCAAGATGACGCCGACTGGGGCGACTACAAGACCGAGTTCGAGCTGGCCTCCCAGGCGGGTGAAGCGCCGGACATCATCTGCTCCGGCCACGAACATATCGGCGACTGGGCTACCGCCGGCTACCTGGTGGACATTACCGACATGATCGGCGACTATCCCGAATTCAGCGACGTGATCGACAGCCTGTGGGAATCCACCAAACTGAACGGCCGCATCTGGGGCGTGCCCCAGGACGCCGAGGCCCGGCCCATGTACTACAGCAAGATCCAGCTCAAGAAACTGGGCTGGAGCGACGACGAGATCGAAAACCTGGACGACAAGGTGTACGCCGGCGAGTTCACCTGGCAGGACATGTTCGATGTCGCCCAGGAAGCGGTGGAAAAGGGCGTGGTCCAGGAAGGCGACGGCTGGTGGCACCGGCCCTCCAACGGCCCCGACTTTTTGTACTACTACTACGCCGCCGGAGGCCAGGTCCAGGAGGACGGCTTTGACGGCCTGGTGTTCGATACCGAAGCCTGGCGCAAGGTCTATGACCTGCTCTACGATGCCGCCCAGGTGCGCAAAATCATCCGCCCCAACAAGTTGGACGGGGACTGGGACTT
>CAZQKE010000116.1:0-13508 GCA_964593865.1 uncultured Anaerolineaceae bacterium
ATTCGTCAACGGCAAACGGGTGGAAAAAGAAGTCTGGATCAAAGAAGGCGACGTGATCAGCATCGCCTCTTTCCGCTTGATCTTCCAAGAAGACGGCATCACCCATTTCGACGAAGCAGGCAACATCCGCCTGGACGCCATTCGCATTGAAAAATGGTACAGCAAGACGGTCAACATCCTGAAAAAGGTAACCATCTCCATCTATCCCAAAGAGTTTGTAGCCATCGTGGGAGCCAGCGGCGCGGGCAAATCCACCCTGATGAATGCCCTGACCGGCTTCAGCCCGGCCAACGGAGAAAAGTCGGTGGTGTTGGTCAACGGGCGAAACCTGTATACCCACATGGACGAATACCGCAACGAGATGGGCTATGTCCCCCAAGAAGACATCATCCACCGCGAGCTGACCGTCTACAAGGCCCTGGACTATGCTGCCCAGCTGCGGATGCCCGCCGACACCTCCAAGAAGGAGCGTCACCAACGGATCATGGAAGTCCTCCGCGAGCTGGGGCTGGAGCACCGCAAAGATAACCGCATCACCGCCCTGAGCGGCGGTCAGCGCAAGCGGGTGTCCATCGGCGTAGAGTTGCTGACCAAGCCGGGATTGTTCTTCTTGGACGAAGCCACCTCCGGCCTGGACCCCGGCACCGAAACGGAAATGATGGAGCTATTCCGCGACCTGGCCGACGGCGGGCGCACCGTCATCCTGGTCACCCACGCCACCAAGAACGTGATGATGTGCGACCAGGTGGTGTTCCTGGCCAAAGGCGGCTACCTGGCCTTTTACGGCCCGCCTAACGAAGCGTTGGAATATTTTGAGCAGTATCGCACACCGGAAGAACGCCGCTACAAGGACAAGATTGAATTTGACGACATCTACCAATTGCTGGAAAAACGGGGCACACCGGAGGAATGGGGCCAACGCTTCCGCGCCTCACCCCAATACCGGCAATACGTCGTCCAACGGATACAATCGCTGAAGGAGCAGGTGCAGACGCCCGCTCCCCGACCCATCACCAAGCCCAAGCGCAAACGCCAGGTCTCCGCCCTGCGCCAATTCTGGATTCTTTCGGCCCGCAACCTGCGCATCATGGCCCAGGACAAGATGGGCCTGGCCCTGATGTTGGCCATCGCTCCTTTGATCGGCGTGATGGATTTTATCTGGGGGAGAACCCTCTTTGACATTGTGGAAGGAGACGCGGCCCAGATTATCACCATGTACTTTATGATGGGCCTCATCGGTATCTTGACCGGGGCCATCAGCTCCGTGCGCGAAATCGTCAAGGAAAACGACATCTACCGGCGGGAAAGGACGGTAGTCCTCAAAATCCTGCCCTACATCATGTCCAAAGTGTGGGTGGGCGTGCTCCTGGCCGCTTATCAATCGGCCATCTTTCTCATTGCCAAAAAGATCTTTGTGAACCCCCAGTTCATGGGCGATTATGGCTACCCGGCCATGTACTTGACCATCTTTTTGTGCACCCTTTCGGGTTACATGCTAGGTCTGCTCATCTCTGCCGCCGCGCCCAACCAGAACATCGCCCTGATGCTGGTCGTCGTCGTCCTGGTCCCCCAGTTCCTCTTTGCCGGAGCCTTGTTGCCCCGCGACCTGATCCCCGGCGGCGAACAGATCAGCGCGGTTATGTCCACCCGCTGGGCCTTTGACAACCTGGTGCGCATTTCGGGCATCGGCGAAGATGTGATCAACGACCCGTGCTGGCAACTGCCCAAAAGCGAACGGGATAAGCTGACCCAGGAGGACAAGGACCGTCTGGGCTGCAAGTGTATGGGCGTGCAGATGTTCGAGCAATGCTACTTCCCCGGCATCCGCAGCCCCGACTTTTACAACGCGGAAACCCAGCAGCACCTGGCGGCGGAAAAGCCGGTTAAACCGGTCAAACCGACGACCTACCCGACCTTTACGCCCTATCCTACCCTCACGCCTTTGCCGACACCCAGCAGCCGTCAGGAACAAAAGACCTACGCCAAACGGCGGGAGGAGCAAGGCAAGGAATACGAGGAAATTCGGAAAAAACAGGGCGAAGAGTACCAGAAGCTCGTCGAGGAGCAGTTCTCCGAGTTTGAGCGACGGAGCGAAGAGTACGGCGAAGCGTTGCGCGAATGGCAATCCAACCGAGAAAAGGCGGTGCGCGGCGCAGAAGGTATGATCGAAGTCATTTACAAATCATACGAACCGGCCCTCAAAGCCGACGTGGAGCAGGGGTGGCTGGCCCTGGGCATCATCAGCGCAGTGGTCTTTGTGCTGATCCTGGTGTTCCAAAAGCGCAAAGATGTGATCTGAGCCGATGGGGCCGAAGCTACTGCTCATCAACCCGGCCATGACCGCCACGGGGACCGGGGTGCAACGGTTGCCCAACGCCGGGGGCATGGCGACGATGGAGCCGCTGGCCCTGGCCTATGTCGCCGCCCTGACGCCATCCCACTGGGAGATACGCCTGGTGGATGAGGTGGCGGAGGACATTCCCACCGATTTCGGGCCGGACCTGGTGGCCCTGACCACTTTGAGCATCACCGCACCCAGGGCCTACGAGATCGCCCGCCGCTACCGGGCGCAGGGCGTGCCGGTGGTCCTGGGCGGCGTCCATGCCACCCTGCTGCCCGACGAGGCGGCCCGCTACGTAGACGTGGTCTTCCAGGGCGACGCCGAAGGGGCTTGGCCGCAGCTGATCCGCGACTTTGAAGCAGGCCGACTCCGCCCGCGCTACAACGGCGGCGTGAGCGACTTGCGGGAGCTGCCTTTGCCCCGGCGGGACCTGTACCGCAAGAGGTACTTTGTCAAACTGCTTTCCGCCTCGCGGGGTTGCCGCTACCGCTGCGAATTCTGCACCCTGTGGAAGCAGGAGGGCGGTCGCTATCGGACGCGGCCCCACGAAGAGGTGTGGCATGAACTGGCGACCACGGAGCGGCGCAAGCTCGTCCTCTTTACCGATGAGAACATCTACACCGACCGGGCCTGGTCGCTGGCCCTTTTCCGGGGAATGGCCGAAAGGGGCCTGCGGCAGCCCTTTGCCGTCCAGGCATCTTTGAACATCGCCGACGACGAGGAGATGCTGCGGACACTTCGGGCCGGCGGCTGCGTGGCCGTCCTCATCGGCTTTGAATCGTTGAGCGAGGAGAGCCTGCGCGGGATGCGCAAGGGGGTGAACCTGAAAATCGGCGTCGCCCACTACCGGGAAAAGATCGCACGGCTGCACGACCAGGGCTTGGCCGTCGCCGGGACGTTCATCTTTGGCAACGACGGCGACGGCCCCGACATTTTTGGCCGAACGGTTGAGTTCGTACGCCGGGCAGGGCTGGACATCGCCCACTTTGGTCTGCTGACGCCCTACCCCGGCACCGACCTATACGACCGCCTGGCGCGGGAGGGGCGGCTGCTCTACACCGACTTTCCGGCAGATTATGTCCGCTACGACCTGCGCACCGCCGTCTTTCGCCCGTTGCACATGACGCCGGAGCAGCTGGAAGAGGGATTGCAATGGGTGACACGGGCGTTGGCCTCCTGGCCGGTCGTGGTCAAGCGGGCCTGGCATACCTGGCGGGCCACCGGCAATCCGGCCATGGCCGCCATCGCCCTGGCTTGGAACCGGACGGGGTTTTACCGGCGGGTGGTGCAGCGTTGAGAGGATTCACCACCCTGGGATCGTTGTTGATAGCACGCATTGGTTGAGAAAAGAAATCAAAACACAGGAGCGACCGAATGACCAATTTACCAAATACCAACCCGCCAGACACCACCCTTCGTTTCTTTACCGCCCAGGACGCCCCGCCTGACCCCCTGGCCGGGGAACAGGTGGCCGTGTTGGGCTATGGCAACCTGGGCCGTGCCCTGGCCCTCAACCTGCGGGATGCGGGCCTGGACCCCATCGTGGGCAACATCGAGGATGCCTACGCCGAGCAAGCCCGCGCCGACGGCTTTGCCGTGCAGCCCATCGCCGAAGCGACCGCCGCCGCCGACATCGCCCTGGTCCTGCTGCCCGATGAAGTCATCCCCGAAGCCTTTACCGCCGACATCGCACCCCATCTATCCCCCGGCGCGGCCATCGTCTTTGCCTCCGGCTACAACCTGGCTTACGGCCTCATCGAGCCACCGCCGGGGATAGACGTGCTGCTGTTGGCCCCCCGTATGGGCGGCGAACTGATCCGCGAGCGGTTCCTGAGAGGGGAAGGGTTCATCGCCTACCTTTCGGTTGAACAAGAGGCCGGCGGTCGGGCCTGGGAGCGGCTGCTGGGCCTGGCCCACGTCGTCGGCGTCCTGCGGGCCGGGGCGTTGGAACTGGACGCCCGCCGCGAGGCCGACCTGGACCTGCTGGTCGAGCAGACCGTAGGGGCCGCCATCGGTGTTGCCATCATGAGCACCTTCAGCTTGGGCGTGGAGGCCGGCATCCCGCCCGAAGCCCTGGTCCTGGAAATGTACATGTCCGGCGAGATGGAGACCGTCTTTCGCGCCTTCCGTGAAAAAGGCTTCTACCGCGCTTCCGACACCCACGGCCCGACGGCCCTCTACGGCGGCTACCTGGCCACCATGGACCTGATGCAATCGGACCTGGTGGACCGTTTCCGCGACACCTGGGAGCGGATCCGCAGCGGCGAATTCGCCCGTCGCTTCCAGGCCGAGCGCGAGGCCGGGTATCCGGTGCTTTCCGTGGCCCAAAGCATGTCCGCCGAAGAAAGCCCCCTCACCCGGCCTGTGGTGGAAGCCGAAGCCCGCGTGCGTACCATGCTCAGAGGTGTGTAAAAGTATGGGGAATGGAACAAAGACAAAAACACTGCAACAGACCGAATCCCTGCTGGCCGTGATGACGCGAGCGGAAAAGGCCCAGGTGCTCCAGTGGGTCGTGCGCGATCTGGGTGACGCCTTTCCCGGCATCGAAAGCGTCCCAGGGGTTTGCGGCGGAGAACCGTGCATCGTACGCACCCGCATCCCGGTCTGGCTGCTGGTCCAGGCCCGAAAACTAGGGGCCAGCGAAGCCGATCTATTGCGGGCGTATCCCACCCTCCGGGCCGAGGACCTGGCTAACGCCTGGGCCTACTATCGTGCCCACAAGCACGAGATCGAACGTCAGATCCGCGAACACGAGGCAGAGTAAAAGATGGCTCGTTTGTACGCCGACGAAAACTTCCCTCTGCCTGCGGTCCAAGAACTGCGGCGGCTGGGTCACAACGTCTTGACCGTTCAGGAAGCCGGTATGGCCGACCGGTCCACGCCAGACGAAGACGTGCTGGCCTTTGCCCATCATCAGGAGCGGATATTGCTGACTCTCAACCGCAAGCATTTCATCCGTCTGCACCGCCAGGGCGTGGATCATGCCGGCATCATTGTCTGCACCTTCGATCCCGATTTTGTGGCGCTGGCCCGGCGGGTGCATCAAGCAATCGGGACACAAGGACAATTTGTCGGGCAACTAGTCCGCGTCAAGCGGCCCCTAGAGGGAACATAATGGCTCCAAACCTGGTCGGCACGCAATTGGGCAAATATCAACTCCGGGCCGAGATCGGACGGGGCGGCATGGGGACCGTCTACCTGGGCTACGACCCCATGCTGGATCGCAAAGTGGCGATCAAAGTTCTGGCCCCGCACCTGGTCTGGGAACCGGGGTTCGTCGAACGCTTCCTCCGTGAGGCACGCTCGGCGGCCCGGCTCCGCCACCCCAACATCGTCACCATCTACGATGTGGGGCAGCAGGAGGACCGCTACTACATCGTCATGGAGTACCTGGCAGGCCAGACCCTGGCCCAATACATTGCCCAGGGGGGACCCTTTTCCTCCAAACACGCCCTGCCCGTCCTGAGCCAGCTGGCCGACGCCCTGGACTATGCCCACCGCCAGGGCCTCATCCACCGCGATGTCAAACCGGGCAACGTCATCGTCGCCGGGGACGGGCGGGCGACCCTGACCGATTTCGGCGTCGCCCGCGCCGTCCAGGAAACGCGCCTGACCGCCACCGGCTCCATCGTCGGCACGCCCCAATACATGTCGCCGGAGCAGGCGCGGGGCGACCCCGTGGACCACCGCAGCGACCTCTACTCCCTGGGCGTCGTGGCCTACGAGATGCTCACGGGGCGGACACCCTTTGCCGCCACCACACCCCACGCCGTCTTGCACAAACTGATCTACGAAGCCCCGCCCCCCCTCCGCTCCCTGCGACCCGACCTGCCCCCGGCGGTCGAAACGGTCATGGCCCGCGCCCTGAGCAAAGAGCCGGACGCCCGCTACCAGACCGCCCGTGAAATGATCGCCGCCCTGGAGGGGGCGCTGACCGCCCCCGCCGGTCAACAGGCCGAACTGCCGCCCACCGTGGCCGCCGCCCCACCCTCTCCCCGGCAGGGAGAGCGGGAACCGCCCGCCCCGCCTGCTGCCGCCGACGCAGCCCCGCCGGCGACCAACCGGCTGTGGCTGTGGTGGCTGCTGGTCGGCGTCCTGGGCTGGGCCGTCGGCTGGAACCTGGGGCTGGCCGTCGGCGATTTTGTGGGCATCGCCTTTGGCCCCGGCTTGCCCCTGGCGGCTGTGGAAGTGCTGACCGGCGCCGTCACCTGGGCCATCCTGGGCCTGATCTTTGGCCTGGGGCAGTGGCTTGTCCTGCGTCGTTACCTGCCCCGCGTGGGCGGCTGGGTGCTTGCCACCGGCCTGGGCCTGACCTTCCTCGGCGCGGTCAAATGGCTCCAGGGGCCGACGATGGACGCCATCCTCAGGCCGTTGTGGAGAGCAGGGTTGGATTGGCCGGTCCCCATCTTTAGCGTCGGCCTGGCCACCCTGTTTGAAGGGGCCAGCGGCCTGGTGCTGGGGACGGCCCAATGGTTCGTCCTCCGGCGGCGGGTGGATTGGGCCGGGCAATGGCCCTGGATCAACGCCCTGGCCTGGGCCGTCGTCGCCCCGGCCATCGGCCTGCTGACCTGGCTCCTGGGGGAGCTGCCCGAATGGTTGGGACTCCGGCTGCTGCCGCTGGTCGGCAGCGTCATTGTTGCCCTGATCACCGGCCTGGGCCTGGCCCGCCTGTTGCGCAAGGGCGAGGGAGTGCGACCATGACCCACAAAAAGCATCCGCCCACCGGCCCGGCCCTGACCGAGTTTTGGGACATGCCGCCTGCGGACCGCGTGCCGCTCCTGCTGGAAGCCATCGCCGCCGCCCACGCCTGGCACTATCCACGCAACCGTGCCTACCGAGAGATGGTGCGCAGCCGGGGCCTGGGCGAACGGCTGGGTGGCCTGGAAGCGGGTTCGCCGGTCCTGGCTCGCCTTTTGCGGCCCACGGCCCAGACCTTCAAATCATACATCGGCGTCATCGGCACACCCTTTCCCCAGGAGCGGCCCCATGCCTTTTTGGAATGGCTGGCCGATCAACTTTCGCTGGAACTGCCCCGCGAGCGGTTCGGGCACTTCCGGCGGCGTTACCCGACGCTGGAAAAACTGTTGCAGGATTTTGAAAAGGTGTACGCCGATTTCGGCTTCCAGGTGACGACCAGCAGCGGCACTTCGGGCCGGGCGACCATCATGGTCCGCGACCGGGAGACTTTGGACCTGGCCGTGACCTGCTTCGAGCAAATGACCCTGGCCCTTTGGCAGGTGGGCGGGGAGCACAACGCGATCTTTATGATGCCCCGCCGGACCCGTATCGCCATGGCCCGCACCGCCCGTCTCGGCGTGGAGCGGTTGGGAATGGATGGGCGAGGCCGTGCCCATTTCACCATCCCCCACGCCGCCGACCCGGACCGGGTGCGCATCCGCACCGGGCGCACCTTTCGCCCCGGCTGGCGGGGGGAAGTGGAGAAGCGGCTGTTGCACCCCCTGGCCCGCCTCGTGGATGAACGCTGGGTGCAGCCGCGCGCCGTCAGGGAAACCATCACCCTGTTGCGACGGGCAGAAGCTGCCGGGGAACCGACCCTGCTCTTTGGCGGCTGGGTGCATCTCCACGCCCTGGCTTTGGAATTGCAGCGACGGGGGTACGGGCAACAGGGGCGCATCCTGCGCCTGGCGGGGGGCAGCCTGGTGGGCAGCGGCGGCGGATTGAAGCAGGCATACCCCTACCCGCCGGCCCGCATCCGCCGGGACATCCAACGTGTCCTGGCCCTGGCCGATGGGCAGCCGATCCCCGTCCGCGACGTGATGGGCATGGCCGAGGCCAATTGGGCCGCGCCCCAGTGCAAAGAGGGCAACTACCACCTGCCGCCCTGGCTCTATGTGGTGGCTCTGGATGACGATGACCGCATCCTTGACGGCCCAGAGGTCGAAGGGCTGCTGGCCTTCCTGGACCCGCTGGGCGGTGGCTCTCTCTTTCCTTCCTTTTTCAAAACGACCGATCTGGTGCGGTTGGTCAACGGCAGCAGCGGGTACGACCCGGAGCGGCGCTGCCCTTGCGGACGGGAGACCCCTTACCTGGTCGAAGGGACGATCCGGCGGGTAGACCTGTTGGAAGAGGCCGGTTGCGCCGGACAACTATAGGAGGCTGTGGCTTGCGAAACCGTTACGATGCGTTCTGGTTCCCGCCTTCGATCCGGAACGAGATCATCACCGGCGAAACCCAATATGAGAGCCTCCATTTTCAGGGGGGCAACCCGGTCGCCGAGGCCAAAGGAGACGATGTCGTCTCGGTGCGTTGGCCCCGTCTGGACCTGGCCGATTGGCAGTGGCTGCTCGGCGCCCTGCGTCGCAACCGCAAGCAGGTCTACATGGACCGCTGGACCGAGCGGCTGCCCCAGGCCCTACGCCAGATGCGCAGCCTGTGGGCCGACCCGGAAAACCCTCTGCGCCGGAGCGTGTTGGAGGGCCTGGAATCGTGCACGGGGCATTCGGTGCGCATGTTGGATTTCGCCCTGCGCCTCTTTGACCAACTCTCCGTAGAGGAGTTGCAACGGGCGGTGACATGCCGCCTCCCCAACGCCGTCCGGGCCGAGTTCATCGCCCCGGAGGGCCTCGGCGGGCGCATCCGCTTTTTTGAAAAAGGCCGGGGGAAGAATCTCTTGCTCCGCCTGGAAACCTATCGCCGCCGACCCTGGATCATGCGCCCGGCCCCCCTGGACCTGATGGTGGGCTTTGCCGCCGGAAACGTGCCCGGCGCGGGTCTGCTCTTCATCCTCCTGGGCCTGGCGGCGACCGATCCCGAATCCGGCCCGCCGGTGATCATTGTCAAAAACTCGCGGCGGGAACCGATCTTTACGCCTTTGGTCCTTTCCGCCCTGGAACTTGTGGATCCGGCCCTGCTGTCCACCACCGTTGTCACCATCTGGGATTACACCGACCCGGTCCTGCAGGGCTTTCTCATCGGCCAGGCGGACCTGGTCATCGCCGCGGCCAGCGACGAAACCATCGCCGAGATCGGGCGCACCGTGGACCTGGTTTCCGCCCAGGCCCGCCCCGTCCGCTTCCACCCCCACGGCCATAAGGTCAGCTTCTCCACCATCGGGCGGGAGTGCCTGGAACCGGACCGTACCGAACCCCACAGCGGCCAACCCGTGCTCCCCATGGTGGCCCTCTTGGCTGCCCTGGATGTGGCCCTTTGGAACCAGCAAGGTTGTCTTTCCTCACGGGTGCATTTTGTCGAAACGGAGGACGAGCAAGCCCTGGCCGCCTACGCCCAAGCCCTGACCGACGGCCTGCGCCTTCTGAGCCGCCTGATGCCCAAAGGCCGGGGCAATCGCCGTCGGATCCACAACCTGTTTGACCACTACCAGGCCCTGACCGGCGGCGGTCAAGTCCGGCTCTTTTCCGAGTACGATGACGATTTCCTGGTCGCCCTGGACCGGCGCGACCTGGACGACGATCGGTTCCGGGAGACGGTCAACGGCTGTCAGGGACGGTCGGTAGTCATCATCCCCGTCGCCGACGTGCTGGAAATCCCCCGCCGCTACCTGGCCCGCCTGCCCGCCGACCGGTTGCAGACGATGGGGGTGGCCCTGGGCGACCCGGAGGCAGACGGCCTCTCGCCCCGGCTGCTTTCCTACGCCGAAGCGTTGGGCCGGGTGGGCATTTGCAGCATCCGCACCCTGGGGCGTGGAGCCTTGCCCCACATAGCCTATTCGTGGGATGGCTACCTGCCCCTAGACCTGATCGTGGAACGCCCCAAAGGGCACTTCACCTCAGTGGAGTTTGACCGGCCCTGGGCGCAGATGGCGGAAACCTATCGCCTGGCGCAACAATCTCTGGGCTTGGGAGGCTAGAATCCGAACGATGCAAGACCTGGTAGGTACAACCTGGGGGCGCTTTCAAATCATAGAGGAACGGGGCCGAGGAGGCATGGCCGTCGTCTACAAAGCTTACGACGACGTGCTCCAGCGCACCGTCGCCCTGAAAGTCCTGTTGCCGGTGATGGCCGCCAACCAAGAATTCACCCAGCGTTTCCGCCGGGAAGCGATCACCGCCGCCAACCTGCGTCACCCCAACATCGTCGTCATCTACGACGTGGGCGAATACGGCCATTTTCAGTACATCGTCATGGAATACCTGGAAGGCCCGACCCTGCAACAGGTCATGGTCCGGGAAGGAGTGCTCCCTCCCAACCGCGTAGTGGGCATCCTGAACCAGCTGGCCGATGCCCTGGACTATGCCCACCGCCAGGGCCTCATCCACCGCGACATCAAACCGGCCAACATCATGCTTGACGACCAAGACCATGTGACCTTGACCGACTTTGGCCTGGTCAAAGCGGCCCGCGGCAGCCATATCACCGGGGAAGGCGTCGCCATCGGCACGCTGCAATACATGTCCCCCGAACAGGCACGGGGCACGGAAATTGACCACCGCTCCGACATCTACTCCCTGGGCATCGTCGTCTACGAAATGCTGACAGGCCGCGTGCCCTTTACCGGCACAACACCCTATCAGACCCTGCACGGCCTGATCTACGATCCTCCGCCACTTCTGACGCACCTCAACCCCAACATCTCGCCCGCGGTGGAGCAAGTGGTGCTGCGGGCACTGGCCAAAGAGCCGCAGCAACGGTTCGCATCCGCCGGGGAATTCGCCCAGGCGGTGGCGGCAGCTGCCGGGCTGGGGCCGGCGGTCCCGGCTCCTCCCCGCACCGACCGAGTTCAGTGGGAAACCGTCCTGCGCCTGATCGGAGCCGGAGGGCGCGAGTTCCCCGTCTACCGGGGGGAGACGACCATCGGGCGGGATACGGGCAACGACATCGTGATCCCGGTCAAGCAGATTTCACGGCGGCACGCACGCTTGCACTGCGACGACCAGGGCTGCGTCCTGGTGGACGAGCACAGTACCAACGGAACCTTTGTCAACGGCGCACGCATCCCGCCGGAGACGCCCTGGCCCTTGCACCCCGGCGACGTACTGCGCCTGGGGCCGGTGCAACTGCTGGTTGCCTTGCCCGCCCAGCCCGACGAGGCGACCGCGTGGCAGGTTACGGATACGGATACCAGTCTGATGATCGGGTGAAACCACACGGCGAAAAGGAGAGCAGCCGATGAACGACAAAGAAATCACCCAACCGTTGCCCCGTTACCGGGAAACGACGCCGGAGGAAGAGGCGGTGCCGACGCCTCCTCCCCCACCCTCACCCCTGACCCAGGACGAGATCAGCACACCCCTTCCCCTCACCCCACCTCCCCAACGCGGCGCCCCACCCGCCGCCCCACCACCTCCCCGCCCCTCAATGGGTTGCGGCTGGCGTATCATCACCATCCTGGCCCTGATCACGAGCCTGGTCTCGTTGGCCCTGAGCGCGGCCCTGGTCTACAGCCTCCTGAGCCTGCGCCAGACCGCCGTTGAGGGCCTGGACACCGCCATCGCCGCCCTGGACAACCTGGAAGGGCAAGGTTTTCACTACGAATACCACTTTTCCCAGACCATCCCCTTTGAAGGGGACATCCCCATCAAGCAAGAGTTCGTCTTCCCTTTCAAGGGCGAATTCCCCATCAACACCGTCGTTGAAGTGCCCATTGACGCCGGTGTCCTGGGGACGATCCACGTCAAAGTACCCATCAACACCACCATTCCGGTGGATGTAGAGGTCCCCATCAAGCTGGATCAGACCATCCACGTCAGCACCGAGATCCCGCTGAATATGACCATCCCCATTGACATCCAACCCGGCGATCCGGCCATCCAGGCTCTGCTGGACCAGGTGCGGGCTTGGTTGGTGCGACTGCGCGATTCGTTCTGATCCGCCTCTCCGTTCATTTGCCCCTTTTACCAACTGCCCAAAAGGGAGGTGTCAGATGAGTTCCAAAGAAAAGACGATCATCGGTGTTTTGGCCGTTGTCATCGTCCTGGCCCTGGTCGGGATCGGTGTCTTGGCCGCCAAGCTCCTTGGCGGGGAGGAGACAACTGCCGCCACAGCCATTCCGACCGGCGAGGAGGCAGTTGCCCTCCCCGTGACCAGCACCCCCGCGGCGACGCCGCAGGAAGGGGAACCGCCGACGGCTGCCTTGCCCCCTTCCCCGCCGCCCGGCAGCCCTCCTCCCGACCAACCACCTGCCGGTCAGCCGCCCGGAAACCAACCCCTGGAGGGCCAACCACCCGGTGGGCCGCCCCCCGTCATCGTCTTCCGCGCCGAAAGCGCGGGACCGGGTCTACCGGCCATCATCACCGATCACCCCCTGCAGCCCGGCCACCGCTATCGCCTGGAAATCATCTCCGCCGACGGATCGGTACAGCCCATCAAGGGCAACTGGAGCCAGGCGGCGACCAGCGCGGGCGGCCAGGTCGCACCACCCCAAATAGAATTCTTTGAAGGCGAAACACCCTATACCATTGAGGTTGTCCCGCCGGTCGCCGACCCTGCCCAATGGGGACTGAGCATTTCGGCTTCTCCCAAAGACCCGGTGGGCCAACAGATCATCCTGGTCATCATCTTGTATGACGTGACGGCGGGCGGCTAAGGGCTTTCGAACCATGTTGCAACTTGAGATCGGCCAGTTCTCCCACCCAGGGCGCAAGAGGCCCCACAACGAAGACTGGCTGGGCACATTTCAGCCGGAGGACCCGGTCCGCCTGAGCCGCAAGGGCCGCCTTTTCCTGGTCGCCGACGGCATGGGAGGCCACCGGAGCGGCGAGCTGGCCAGCCGCCACGCCGTGGACTCTATCATCCGCACCTACGTAGACGATCCCACCGCCGATCCAGGCCGGAGCCTGCGCCGGGCCATTGAGCGTGCCAACGCCGCCCTCTACGCCCAGACCGCCGGGGAGGAAGGAAGGGATCGCTGGGGCACAACCGTAGTCGCCGCCGTCATCCGAGGCGAGGATCTATGGATCGCCAACGTAGGCGACAGCCGAGCCTACCTCCTGCGCGACGGACAACTGCATCAACTCTCCCGCGACCACTCCCTGGCGGCAGAAGTCGGCATTCCCGATAAAGAAAACTGGGTGGGGCGGCATGTCATCACCCGCGCCCTGGGCCTCAAACCGGAGGTGGAGGTGGACCTGTTCGCCCCCCTCAAGCTGCGCATCGGCGACCGGGTGCTGCTTTGCTCCGACGGGCTGACCACCCCCCTGGGCGACGACGAGATCCGGGCCATCGCCGGGCGGGGTGCGCCCCAGGCCGC
>CAZQKE010000117.1:0-12685 GCA_964593865.1 uncultured Anaerolineaceae bacterium
CGTTCCCAGGGGGAAAGGGCGGCGGCTTCAGGGCGGCCATAGTGCAATTCCAAATAGGACCGCAATGCGACAGGTTCGGTCATTCCGTTTCTCCAAGTTGTTCGAAAAACGTATCTCTTGGCTGCCTGTTAGGGCTTTTGACGCAGCGCAATACTCGGCCGGAGCAGGTTTCGTTTCTGCTCCTCAACTCCCCAGACGTGAAACGCCGATAGCCTCCCAAAATCTGACGCAAAGACGGGGTTCCCTCATTGCTTCTCATACGGCTTGCCCTCCGCCGCGGGCGGTCTGGCCCTGGTCGTAGCGATCATTGCGGTAGACCTGCACAAACAGATCGGGGGCAATGTAAAGCCGTGCTTTGAGCAAATGCCGGCTGTGCTCCAATACCTCCAACCGAATGATATAAGTCCGGCGTTTGCTCTCTTGATGCAAGGCCAAAAGCATCTGGGGCACATTCACGGCGATTGCACCAAGCGTTTCAAGCGGTTGATCTCGGCTTCCATATCGGCGATGCCCGTGACCGACATCTCCCAGTCAAAATAGTCTTGTTCCACCTCAAAGGTTGGCTCGGAGTGCAAAACCATCTGGCGGAAGGACTCGAAGCTCTGGCCGTATTTGGCCTCGAACCGGCGGGCCTGGGTGCGGTATTTGATCAGATTCCTTTGCGCCCGCTCCAACAACAGTTGGGCCAGCACCTGGTCCAGGCTCAGATCGGGAAATAATCGCCGGGCACTGGCTTCTACCGCCGTGGTAACGCTAACGCTCACGGTCCGCCTCCTGTCTCGTCATTCTACCGATGCGCCCGAAAAAGATTCTGGAGCATATCGGCCGAGCCTCTACTGCTTCTCATACGGCTTGCCCTCCGCCGCGGGCGGTCTGGCCCGACCCACGACCCCGGCTACGACGATGATGGTCAGGATGTAAGGGGCCATTTGCAGGAATTCGGGCGGGATGGGCTGGTTGATGAGGGGCAACACCGGCTGGATGATCTGCATTTTGACCTGCAAGGCGTTGGCAAAGCCAAAGAGCAGGGCGGCCAGGAACGCGCCGATGGGGTTCCAGTTGCCAAAGATCATGGCCGCCAGGGCGACGAACCCTTGCCCCCGCGTCATATTGTCCTCAAAGGTCCCCACCACGCCCAGGGAAAAGTAAGCCCCGCCGATCCCGGCGATCAGGCCGCCGATGACGACGCTCAGGTAGCGCATCTTGTTGACGGCGACGCCTACCGTATCCGCCGCCCGTGGGTGTTCGCCGCAGGCCCGCATCCGCAGCCCCCAGGGGGTGAAAAAGATGGCATAGTTGACCGCCACCAGCAGGATGAGCATGATGAACACCGTCGGCTGGTTTTCGAAAAAGATCGGCCCGATGATGGGAATATCGGATAGGATGGGGATGCTGATCGGATCAAAGGAACCGGGGGTGCTCAACCCCGCCGGTTCCAGCAGGCGCAGGTTCAAAAAGCGGGTCGCCCCGGCGGCCAGGATGTTGATCACCGTGCCGGAGATGATCTGATCTACCTTATACTTGATGGACAGCACCGCATGGAGCAAGGCCATCACCCCGCCGACCAGGCTGGCGGCCAGCAACCCCATCCACAGGCTGTGGAACAGGCTGGCAAAAGCGACGGCGGCAAAGGCCCCGGAAAGCATCATCCCCTCAATGGCGATGTTGATGATGCCCGACCGCTCGCAAAAGATACCGGCCATGGCTCCCAGCGTCAGCGGGGTGGCGGCCATGAGGGTACTCTGGACCATGCCCGGCAGGTTCATGCTCGTCCCGGCGGTGATCCAGACCAGGAAGGCAAAGGCGGATAGGATGACCAGGCTCCAGTTCAGCACGGAGCGGAGCGAATCCAGGGCGCGAAAGAGGCGCAACCCGGCCACCAGGAAACAGAACGCGCCGACGGCGTACAAGGTGGCCTGGGAGGGCAGGACGAACAGATCGCCCAACACCTGATCGGTGAACACGGAGCGGTCCCCCGGCTGTGTGCCGGTCCCACCCAACAGGATGAACAGGGCGCCCAACGCCAGGAGCAGCACCAGGACGGCAATATCTTTTTTGCTGGGACCCGTTTTGACGGCCCCCAATGCTTCTACTTGAACAGCCATGTTTCCCCCGTACTAACCCCAACCGCGCGAAAAGATGGTCACTTCTTCGCCTTCGCGCCGCGCTTCGCGGAGGCGGTAAAGGGCGCGAATGATGGCCGGTGCGGCGATAAAGATGATGACCAACGCCTGGACGATCTGCACAATCTCGGTGGGAACCCCGGCCACCGATTGCATCCGGCCAGCCCCGGCCCGCAACATGCCAAAAAGGAGGCTGGCTCCCACCACCCCGGCAGGATGGCTCTTGCCCAGCAGGGCCAGGGCGATGGAGTCAAAGCCGTACCCGGCCTGGAACCCCAGGGCGATATTGTGGGTGATGCCCAGCCCCTGGACGACCCCGGCCAGACCGGCCAGGCAGCCGCTCAGGAACATGGCCAGGACAAAGGTCTTGGCGACGTTCATCCCGCCGTAGCGGGCGGCCTTGGGATTGGCCCCCACGGTGCGCAGTTCAAAGCCCCAGGTGGTCTTGAACAGGAACCACCAGGTCAGGGCCGCCACCACCAGGGCCAGCACAAACCCCCAGTGCAGGGTGACGGGATGCCCTAGGAAGCGGGGCAGGTACGCGCTTTCGGCAATGTCCTGGGTGCGGCATGTGCCCTGGGTGAATTCCAACGGCCCGCAGAGCAGCCAATCGCTCAGGCGGAAGACCAGATAGTTCATCATGATCGTCGTGATCACTTCGTGGGCGCCGGTTTTGGCCTTGAGCAACCCGGCAATGGCCGCCCACAGCCCGGCGGTGATGGCTCCGGCGGCGATGGCCAGGGGCAGGTGGACCACCATCGGCAGGCCGCTGAAGGAAAAGCCGACGACGACGGCGACCAGCCAGCCGACGCCGATCTGCCCTTCCGCGCCGATGTTGAACAGGCCCGCCCGGAAGCCCAGAGCCACGGCCAATCCGGCAAAGATGTAGGGGACCGACTGTACCAGGCTGTCGCTGGGGCCGCGCACTGCGCTCAAGATGGGGCGCAGGCCCTCGCCGCTCAGGGCGCGGACGATGGCCTCCAAGATTTTGAAAGGGTTGCCCAACGCCCCTTCGTAGAGGGCGACATAAGACCGCGTCAGGTTGCCAAAGGCCAGGGCTACCGCCTCGCCGATCTGCCCCTGGGCCAGGGCGTGGAATACCTCCTGGTCGGTGAGCATGATGACCAACGCGCCGATGAGCAAGGCCGTAACCACCGACAGGGCCGGGACGGCCAGGGAACGCAACCGGGCGCCCAGCCAGGCCCGCATCCACGGTCGCCCCCCCTTCCGCGTAGAGATCAGGGCCAGGACCCCCAGACCAAGCAGCAGCGTCAGGGGCCACAACCCCAGGGCGATGAGCAGCAGCAGGACCAGCCACTTGCTGATGAGGGCGATCAGGACGATCAGCGCGGTGAGGGCGGCCAGCCGGACCCACAGGGGTTGGGCGGCGAACCGTCGTAGCCATTGCGGAGTGTTTTTCTGTTCAGCCAACGGTCGCGCCTCCTTTCTCCAACGCCGGGGCCGCCTCTTCCAGGCGCGAACCGGCCATCAGCAGGCCCAATTCCTCGCGCGTCACCTTGTCGGCGTCCACCGTGCCCACGATCTGTCCTTCGTACATGACCGCGATCCGGTCGGAGAGGGCCATGATCTCGTCCAGCTCTACCGAAACCAGCAGCACGGCCACTCCCTCATCCCGCTTTTCAATGAGGCGGCGGTGGATGTACTCAATGGAGCCGACATCCAGGCCCCGCGTCGGCTGGGCGGCGATGAGCAATTTGATGGGCCGGGAAAACTCGCGGGCGACGATCACTTTTTGCTGGTTGCCGCCCGAAAGGCTCTGGACCGGCAAAAAGATGCTGGGGGTGCGGACGTCAAACTCGCGGACCAGCCGCTCCGAGTACTCGTACAGGGTTTCATAGTCAATCTCCGGGCCGCGGGCAAAGGGCGGTCGGTAGTAGGTGCACAGCATCAGGTTGTCGGTGATGGGGAAGGGCAGCACCAGGCCGTCCTCCTGACGGTCTTCGGGGATGTGGGCCACGCCCAGTTCGGTGATGCGGCGCGGCGGCGCGTTGGTCACATCCTGGCCCAAGATGCGGACGCTGCCGCCGGTGGCCGGTCGCAGCCCGGTGAGCACCTCCACCAGTTCCGTCTGGCCGTTGCCCTGGACCCCGGCCACGCCCAGCACCTCCCCGGCCCGCACAAACAGGTCCACCCCGCGTAGGGCCGGTTGTTGGCGTTGGTCCAGAGCGGTCAGGCCGGTCACCTCCAGGACGACCTCGCCGGGGTGGGCCGGTCCCTTGTCCACGACCAGGGCCACCTCGCGCCCGACCATCATCTCGGCCAGCTCCTCCTCCGATGTCTCGGCAGGCGTTGTCTCGCCCGTCACCCGCCCGTGGCGCAGGACGACAATCCGGTCGGCGATGGTCATCACCTCTTTGAGTTTGTGGCTGATAAAGATGATGGATTTGCCCTGGGCGGTCAGCCCGCGCATGATTTCAAACAGTTCCTCCGTCTCCTGGGGGGTGAGCACTGCCGTCGGCTCGTCAAGGATGAGGATGTCCGCCTTGCGGTACAGGGTTTTGATGATCTCCACCCGTTGTTGGACGCCCACCGGCAGGTCTTCAATGAGGGCGTCGGGGTCCACGGCCAGGCCGTATTGGGAGGAAAGGGCGCGGATGCGGCGGGCGGCGGTGCGCCGGTCCAGGGCGGTGGTAATCGTCCGCAGCACGGGGTAGGAGACGGCGGCAAAGAGCAGCGCCAGGGCCACCGCCAGGGGCAGCCGGTTCGCCGCGCCCAGGCTCAGGGCCAGGACGGCGAAGGCGACGGCAGAGACGGCGGCGATGAGGGGGAAATAGAGTCGGAAGCGCAGGCTTCGGCTCAGCCAACCGAGCAGGCCGAACAGACCGTAAATGGCTGCCGCCGTCGCTCCGCCCAGCAGCGTGACCAGGAGCCGTTGCCCCCACCCTTCTACGGCAAAGAAACTGCCGATGAGAAAGAGCAGGGCTGCCACACCCCCTGTCGCGGCCAGGCTCCGCCGGGAAAAGGAAAAGCGGGCCGGTTCTGTGCCCATGACAATGTTTTCGGCCACGGTAAAGACGGGGACCAGTTGAAAGTGCTGGTGAACCATACCGATCCCCAATTCAATGGCATCGTTGGGATCGGCGATCCGGACCGGGCTGCCCCGCACCGCGATCTCGCCCTCATCGGGGCTGTAGAGGCCGTAGAGGATATTCATCAGGGTGCTCTTGCCCGCGCCGTTTTCGCCCAGGAAGGCCAAGATCTCTCCTTCTTCCAGCGAGAAGCTCACCCGGTCGTTGGCCAGCACGCCGGGGAAGCGTTTGGTGATGTTACGCACCTCCAAAATCGGGGCCATGGTCGCTCCTTCTTTTTCAAGCGGCGGGAGCCGTTGCGTTACTCGGCCAGGATGTCGCCGACGACGACCTCGAACCCGGCCAGCACGCGGGAACGGGCCGTTTCGTCCCGGCCAAACCGACCGATCAGGGCAAATGCTCCTTCTTCCAAAGCAAAGATTTCAATGGTGGCTGCGCGAGGGTCCACGATCCAGTATTCGGTCACGCCCGCTTCCTGGTAGGCCAGGAACTTTTCACGGCGGTCGTAGAGCCGGTTGGTGGGCGAAAGCACCTCTACCACCAGGTCCGGCGCACCTTCGACATACTCGCGGCCCAGGATGTGCAGCCGCTCGTTGCGGATGAAAAAGATGTCCGGCTGAACGGGGACCGGCTGCCCCGGCAGCCGCACGCCGCAGGGCGCTTCCAGGACTTCCCCCAGATGGTGTGCAGAAACATAATTGGCCATGGCGACGGCCAGGCGGAACGATACTCGCTGATGTCTGATACTTGACGGTGGAACCATATACAGCTCCCCATCAAGCACTTCGTAACGAAACCCGTCGTCGGGCAGGCGCAGCCAGTCCTCATAGGTCCACCGACCGGCAGACGGCCGGGGATCCTGGAAGGGCGGTTGGGGATGGGTTTGGGGTAGAGCCGTTGCCCTTCCGAGCGTTTGTGTCCCGATCATCGGCATTCCTTTCAACATCGGTTATATCAGCAGCGGGCGGCATCGGGCTACCCCGACGCCGCCCGCTCCGCAAGCGACAGATTACTTTTTCCAGCCGGTGTCAATTTCTCCTTTTTTGATGCCTTCAATGATGGTCGAAACCTCTTGCTTGAGTTCGTCGGGGATCTCGTCTTCGTAGTCGTGGTAAGGAGCCAGGCCCACACCTTCATTCTCCAGGGTGCCGATGTAGACGCCGCCACCGCCAAAGTTGCCCTCTTTGGCCGCTTTGACCACATTGTAGACGGCGTTGTCCAGCCGCTTCATGCAGGAGGTGATGAGGATGTCCTTTTCGTTGGGCAAGGTGTAGTACTGGTCCACGTCTACGCCGATGCCCCATTTGCCCCGCTCTTTGGCTGCGGCCAGGCCGCCGTTGCCGGTCTTGCCGCCCACACCAAAGATGACATCCACGCCTTCGTCAATGAGCGAGTTGCCCTGGATCTTGCCCTCGTCCGGGGCTTCAAAGTCGCCGACGTAGACGCCTTTGACCTGAACGTTCGTCCCCTTCTGCTGGTTGTAATAGTCCACACCGGCTTCGTAGGCGACGATGAACCGCTCCACGGGCGGAATCTGCATCCCGGCTACATAGCCCACCTGGGGATCATCGGGGTCTTTCAGGTTGGCCCAACCGGCGGCCAGGTAGCCGATGGGGAAGGCGGCCTCATCCACGTTGAAGATGATGCCCTGCACATTGGGGATGGGCGGATCGTAGGCATAGTCCACGATGGCAAATTTGACGTCCGGGTATTGCTTGGCCATTTCCTTGGTGGCATCGCCCAGCAAAAAGCCGACGGTGATGATCAGGTCATAGCCCTGCTCGGCAAACTCGGTAATGTTCTTGGCATAATCCGCCTGGGCTTGGCTCTCGATGAACTGGGCCTGGACGCCCAATTCCTCCTGCGCCCGCTTCAGACCTTCCCAGGTGTTCTGGTTGAAGCTGGCGTCATCAATGCCGCCGACATCCGAAACCATGCCGACTTTGAATTCCTCTTCTTTGGTAGGGCCGCAAGCAGCGACCACCAGTGAAAGGGCAATCAATACGATAAGCGTTGCAAAAAACCACTTTTTCATGTTCTCCTCCTCAAATCAAAAGTTTGGATTTAGAAACGACCGACCGTCTTTTGCGCGCATATCACCTCCTTTCTCCTGCACATCCGGTGTATCCGAAACGCCATCGCTGTCAAGAGTGAGAATCGCCTTGAGTTACTTACGGGTCTGTAGTTACAGTTCGTCCCGTCTTGCCACCACCTCCCGCCGACCGCATGGTAACAGGCGAAATAGGCCCGGCTGACCACGGAGCGATAGCGGAAGCCTTGCAGACTCTGGCGGGCATCCTGTAGCGATGTCTCGGCCGGTTCCGCTCGCGTCACTTTTCGCTCCTCAGGTGAGCACCATTATACCCGATTTGACGACGATAGGCAAACGCATTTTCCGGCGGCGTTTTGTGTTTTGTGGTATTTCAAGATCGTGGGCGACATAAGTTGTGGTGCAAGTTTCCGACAATTCTTCGCGGCCTTTGCGGTTCAGATCTTGGAACCGCCAAAGCGGGCCGTCCACGAATCGGGCGCGAATACACGAATGCACGAATACGCCCGGCCCGGTGGCGCAAGTTTCCAACTTACAGAGAAAATCGCGGTCGGAACCGCCAAGACGCCACGGGCGCGAAGGTTTTCTTTTCCTTTGCGTCTTTTGCGCCTTTGCGGTTCAAATTCTGGAACCGCCAAAACGGGCTGTCCACGAATCGGACGCGAATACACGAATGCACGAATACGCCCGGCCCGGTGGCGCAAGTCAATCGCGGTTGGAACCGCCAAGACGCCACGGGCGCGAAGGTTTTCTTACTTTTCCTTTGCGCCTTTGCGGTTCAAATTCTGGAACCGCCAAGACGTCGAGGAGGCGAAGAATTTTTACTTCCCTTTGCGCTCTTGGGGCCTTTGCGGTTCCGTTTTTTGGTGGTGCGCCGGGATCATGTCCGCTTTGGCTGCCGTTGCCGCCGCGCCCTGGAGCACCTCCCGCACGCCGCCGCCGGGGGGAGCCGGACCGATGATGCCTTGTTCCTCCATTGCTTCAATCAGGCGGGCGGCCCGGGTGTAGCCGATGCGCAGCTGGCGTTGCAGCATGGACACAGAGGCCCGCTGCTGGGCTTGCACGATCTCAATGGCCCGTGGAAGCAGCTCATCCTGGCGGCTGCCGGCCTCCGCCGCCTCAATTTCGGCCCAGATCTGCTGCTGGACCGCTTCTTGGGGGCGGACGTGCTCTTGAGTCAGGTGCACGCCTTTCCAATAGTTCACCAGGGCGTTCAGCTCCCGGTCGGAGACGTAACAGCCCTGTAGCCGTACCAATTTGCTGGAATCGGGAGCCATGAAGAGCATGTCGCCCCGGCCCAGTAGCTTGTCGGCCCCCACCGTGTCAATGATCACCCGCGAATCCACCTGGCTGGTAACGGCGAAGCTAATCCGGGCCGGGAAGTTGGCCTTGATCAACCCCGTCACCACATCCACGCTGGGCCGCTGGGTGGCAATGACCAGGTGGATGCCTACTGCCCGCGCCATTTGGGCGATACGACAAATGGCCCGTTCCACTTCGTCGGGGGCGACCATCATCAGGTCGGCCAGCTCATCAATGACGATGACCAGATAGGGCAAGGGGTTTTCCCCGCGGGCGGTCAGCATCTGGTTGTAGGCTTCAATGTTGCGTGCTTTGGCCCGGTTGAGCTTCTTGTAACGCTCATCCATTTCCCGCGTGGCCCATTTGAGCACACCCACTACCCGCTCCAGCTCAACGACCACGGGGGCCTTGAGGTGGGGGATACCGTTGTAGGTCGTCAGCTCAACCATCTTGGGGTCAATCATGATGAATTGCAGCTCGGTGGGGGTGCGGGTGCAGAGCAAGGAAGCGATGATGGAGTTGATGCACACGCTTTTGCCGGAGCCGGTGGCTCCTGCAATGAGCAGATGAGGCATCGCCGCCAGGTCGGTGGCGACGGCGTTCCCGGCCACGTCCTGCCCCAAAGCGATGGGCAATGGGCCTTTGATCCTGCGGAATTCCTCGCTTTCCAATACGCTACGCAGGGAGACAAGGGAGATTTCCGAATTGGGAACCTCTATGCCGACGATGGAGCGACCCGGTACGGGGGCCTCAATGCGGATGGGGGAAGCGGCCAGGGCCAGGGCCAGGTCGTTTGCCAGGTTGGAGATTTTGCTGACTTTGATCTTGGAACGCTTGATCCTTCCGTTGCTATCCCGCCGCTCAATGTAGCCCGGCTCCACGCCGAATTGGGTGACGGTCGGCCCTCGGTTGACCTCCACGACTTTGGCCGGGACGCCAAAACTGGCCAAAGTCTCCTGGATGATCCGCACCCGCTCCCGAATCTCGGCCTGGTCTAGTTCTTGGTCTGCCGAACGCTCCAAAATGTCTCGGATGTCGGGCAGTTGCCAATCTCGCTCGTCGCCTACGTAGCGGGGAAAGATGTTGCCCTGGGGGCGAGGGGGTTCGGCCGGAGGAAGGTCTTCGCCGACGGAGCGCGGCACAGGGGCCGAAGACCGGGCAGGAACGGTGGGTGTGTGCCTCTGCAGTCCCCCGGCTATCGCCCGCACCCAGGCTACCGTCCGCCCGGCGGTGTCTTTGAGGATGGCTCCCATCTCGCCCAAAGAGGTGCCCAGGAGCATGATCAGGCTGACGATGCACAGTGTGCCCAGGACCAAGACCGTGGCCGGGGTTCCCAGCGCGGCGATCAGTAATCGGCTCAACAGGTAGCCCAGGTAGCCACCGCCTGCGCCCTCGGCGGCCAGGGCTTGGGGATCGTCGCCGCCGGCGATCAGGTGCAGCAGGGCCAGCCCAAAGATGAAAAGGAGGAACGCGCCCCAGGGCTTTTCCCGCTCTACGTTCATTTCCCGGCCCAGGCCGGTGAAGATGAGCCACAGTCCCACCCCGGCCAGGCCGATGGGCATCAGCCACACGCCCCAGCCGACCGCCTTGCTCAACAGATCAATCCAGCCCTGCATTAGGGCGCCTCGCTCGACGGGGATGAGGCTGAGCAGCGTCAGCAGGGCCAGCAGCAGGAGCAAGATGCCCCATACTTCCGGGCGCAAGGAGACATCCAGGCCCTGGTTTTTCTTCTTTGCCTTCCGTTTCGCCATCTCTTGCACGTGGAGCGCAAGCAGCAGCTTGCACTATGATTTCGGCTCAAACAATTCGCGCAGCTGCGGAGTGCAGGCGGGATCGGTCAAGGCGATGATGTGATCTCCTTCCTGGATGACCGTATCCCCGTGGAGCAGGATCACTTTGTTATCCCGCCGCGCCGTCGTCAACAGGCAATCTTCGGGCAAGGGGATTTCCCGCACTGCCTTGCCCGCCACGGGTGAACCGGGTTTGACAACAACCTCCACAAATTCCGTGCCGGTCAACTTGCCCAGCCGGAGTTTGTCGGCCCGCTCTTGCAGGTCCAGGCGGCGGCTGATGCCAACGCGGTAGGCCCGCACGATGTCGCTGCGGCGGATAAGGCCCAGCAAGCGGCGCGGATTCTGACGGTCCACCACCGGCAAGCGGCCCACGTCTCGTGTGCCCAGCCGCTTGAGGGCAACCCACATCGGCTCGTCGGGGTAGACGGTCAGCACCGAACGGGTGGCAATATCCCGCACCCGGAGCGATTCCCAATCACCCCGCTCTTTGGCCCGCGTCAGGTCCTGGAGCGTTACCACACCGAACAGTTCGCCGTTCTCGTCAAGGACGGGAAAGCCGTGGTGGTGCGTCTCGTGGAACGCCCGCTCCAATTCACGCAGTTCCATATCCGCCGAGACGGTATCCACGTCGGTGGTCATCGCTTCGCCCACCAGCACGCCTTGCATCACGTCAATATCCCGCCCCTGCTCCAAGTGGATTCCCCGCCGGATGAGCTTCATGGTGTAGATGGAGCCTTTGCTCAGGTGCTCGGCCAGGATGGTGCTGATGACGGTGGCCAGCATCAAGGGTAGGATGATGCGATAGTCGTCGGTCATCTCAAAGAGGATGATGATGGCCGTGATGGGAGCGCGGGCGGCTCCGGCAAAGACGGCGGCCATGCCCACCAGAGCATAGGCCCCCGGCGCGGCGGTGACGGTGGGGAACCAGTTGTGCACCATCTGGCCGAAGGCGTTGCCGAACATGGCCCCCAAGAACAGGGATGGCGCAAAAACGCCGCCCGACCCGCCGGAACCGATGGTCAGCGAGGTGGCGAGCAGTTTCAGGCCCAGCAAGGCTGCCAACAGAGGCACGGTCCCTTTGCCCAATAAGGCCCAGCCGATGGCTTCGTAGCCGACGCCGAAAAAGGCCACCGGATCGCCCGGCACGCCCCACCCCTGGCTGAGGTTGGCCCGGTAAAAGAGTAATCCGGCCACTCCCAGGAACAGGCCCCCAATGGCGGGCCGCAGGTATTCGGGCACAAAGGTCCAGGAATCGAAAATGTCCTCAAAGAGGTAAAGGATGCGGGTAAAGGCCACGGCGACCAGGGCTGCCAGCAAGCCCATGACCACGTAGAGAAGAAGCTCCCAGGGACTGACCAGCTCGTACGCCTGGACGACAAAGGCGGGCATATCGCCGAAGGCGATGCGCCCCACCACGCTGGCCGTCACCGATGAGATGACGACCATGGCGAAATAGTGGGTGGTAAACTCGCCGATGATGATCTCCAGGGCAAAGATGACCCCGGCAATGGGGGCGTTGAAGGTGGCAGCGATCCCGCCCGCTGCGCCGCAAGCCACCAGGCTGCGAATGCGCTCGTCGGAGACGTGCAAGATCTGACCCAGCGTCGAGCCGAGGGCCGAACCGATCTGCACGATAGGGCCTTCGCGGCCCACCGAGCCGCCCGACCCGATGCAGACGGAGGAAGCCAGCGATTTGATGACAACGACAATGGGCCGGATGCGACCGCCGTGGAGGGCAACCGCTTCCATCACTTCCGGCACACCGTGGCCTTTGGCCTCACGGGCGAAAAAATAGATCATCGGGCCGACGACCAACCCGCCCAGGATAGGGGCAACGATCAGCACATAATCCCCCAAAAAAGGCAAAAGCCCGGGCAGCCCTTTGAAACTGAAACGGGACATCTGGTCGATGAGCCAGCGAAAGACCACCGCCCCTAGCCCTGCGCCCAACCCTACCAGCAGCGCAGTGCCCATCAGGACGACCGTTTCAGGCGGTTGCACCCGGTCTAGCCAAGCCCCGATCTTGCAGGTCAAGCGTTGTTGCAGCGACATCTTGTTCAAGCCGACTCCAGCGTCCATGATGCGACTCTGCCTCCGCTTTGTAATATTTGTGGAACCGGATGGTTATTGTAGCACAATCGTTATGAAATGCAAGCCGGAAGGATCGGAACGGGCGGGGGGACGGGGCCTTTTGTGTGAGCGGTGATTCGAACAACATCGGAGATGACGAACCGGAGCAGCAACTCTCCGCCTCCGAGAGACGTGGTAAAATTGATCCTTCTCCCAAACTGTGCGATAATAGGGGAAACGCAAATCCCGATTACAACAGAAGCACTGTGGTAGGAGGTGGACGATGAACGAGAGACG
>CAZQKE010000118.1:0-10456 GCA_964593865.1 uncultured Anaerolineaceae bacterium
TATCCCGGTGCGGGGTGGGTGCACCCGCCGGATCCACGTAACCGGGACGATGTATACGCCCGCGCCGAGCCAACGGAGGATGATGATCGGATTATGCCTCCAGCAATTGCACGCTCTCTACATTCCCCACGCTGACCGCCGTCACGCTGCGGTCAATGCGTTTGACCAGTTTGCTCAGTACGTCTTTGGGGCCGATCTCAACGAAGCGGGTGACACCCTGTTCAATCATGTATTGCACCGATGCGGTCCAGCGCACCGGCCAGGTGAGCTGGCCGGAGAGTTCGTCACGGATCTCGGCCACGCTGAGCAGTGGCTGGGCACTGATGTTGGCGACAACCGGTATCTCCGGCAGCCGGAAGGGGGTATCGTGAACGACGGCCCGGTACTCTTCCACCACGGAGGCCATCAGGGGCGAATGAGCGGCGATGCTCACCGCCAAAGGGATGATCCGCCGCCCGCCTCGCTCTTTGAGCAAGGCGATGGCCCGCTCCAACGCTTCCTTGTCGCCCGAAATGACTACCTGCCCCGGCGAGTTGTAGTTGGCAACGGTGACCTCCTTACCGGTCTGCTCGGTCGCTTCCTTGCAAGCCTGCTCCACCACGGCATCTTCCATTTTGAGGACGGCAGCCATGCCGCCGGGGCTGCGTTCCCCGGCCAGTTTCATCAGTCGCCCACGCTCTCGCACCAGGCGCAGGCCATCTTCAAAGCTCATGGCCCCGGCAGCGGCCAGGGCGGTCAGTTCGCCCAGGCTGTGCCCGGCGACCAGGGCCGGGGTGGGCTTGCGGCCTTCTTCCTCCATCGCCTGCAGCACGGCCAGAGCGGTGACAAAGAGGGCCGGCTGGGTGTTGATGGTGTCGTTCAGTTCCTCTGCCGGGCCTTCAAAGCAAAGGGTTGCCAGATCAAAGCCCAGGATGTCGTTGGCCCGGTCGTAAAGCTGCCGGACGGCAGGGTAGGCGGCGGCCAGATCACGGCCCATCCCCACTTCTTGCGAGCCTTGCCCCGGAAACAACCATGCGGTCTTGCCCATTTCTCCTCCTTCCATCGGCAAAAGAAGGGCCGTGTGCCTATCGGCCGGACACGACCCGTGGATCCTCTATGCTGGCGGTTGCTTGTGCTGACAGCCCATGGGCTACTCTTCTTCAACGGCAATGACTTCAATGCCCTTGTAATGGCCACACGATGGACAGACCCGGTGTGGCGGGCGCAGTTCATGGCACTTGGGGCAAGGGACTAGGTTCTGCGCTTTGAGGGCATGATGGCTGCGTCGTTTGCCTTTGCGGCTCTTGCCCAATTTCCGTTTCGGTAGTGCTCCCACGATTCGTTACTCCTCTCGTTCAGAATTTGTCTCGATTAGTGCTTGCAATGCCGCCCAACGGGGGTCAATGTCTTCATCATCGCAGGTACATTCGCCCAGGTTACGGTTGCCCCCGCAGCGAGGGCATAGCCCGGCGCAATCGGGCTTGCACAGCGTCTGCATCGGGATCGCCAGCAAGAGGTCTTGGCGGATGACTTCGTGCAGGTCAAGGATATGGTGTTCATCAATCTGCAACGCTTCATCCCAGTTTTCTTCCGGCATCTCGTCCAGGGATGCTTCGGCAAAGGGGACCGCCGGATAGAATTCCTCCTCCAGGGTGATTTCTATTTCGGTGTTGCACAGCTCCAGGCAACGACGGCATTGGGCCACCAACGTCGTTCGCAATGTGCCTGTGACCAGGATGCCCTGCGTGGTGCGCATCAAGGTAACCGTGCCGGAGAGGGGGCGCAACGGCTCAATCTCCGGATCCAGGTCGCCGATCTCGGCCTCCAGGTCGTACACCCGCTGTGCCCCTGTCGGCCCCATGAGCAGTTGGGCAACGTTGTAGCGCATCTCTATTCTACCGAGACCCCCTACCGTTGGGCTGCCCAATTATAGGGCAGAGTCTTTTTGGTGTCAAAATGGCAGGGTCAATGCGCAGGGCGTGCCGCGCATCACGTTTCCTCTTCCTCGGCAGGGGATAGGGCCGCGAGGCCGTTGCGCACCGTGGTCAACAGAGCCGCGATCTGTTGCTCCAAATCCTCAATCTGGTTGTCCAGGCTGAGGAGCACCTGGCGGGCGTATTCATCGGCTTCGGCTTTGAGGATGGCTGCCTCCCGCTGCGCCCGTTCAATGATGGTCTGCTCGCGTTGGGCGGCAGCCCGCATGATTTCATGTTCGTCCACCAGCTTATTGGCATCCTCTTGGGCCAACCGGACAATGCGTTCGGCCTCCTCCTCCGCCTGGGCGATGATGCGGTCGCGCTCTTGTTGGATCCGCTCCGCCTGTTTGATCTCCTGGGGAATGGCCGTCCGCATTTGATCAATGACATCCAGGAAATCATCCTCGTTAATGACCACAAATGCGCTCAGGGGCATCCGCCAGCTTTCGTTGAGCAATCGTTCCAGCCGGTCGATCAGATGATAGATGCTGCTCAATGCTTGCTCCTCCTTTCTCAGATAGCAGGCCGTCCGCTCTGTGCCCTTCGTCTCTGATTTTGAACTGTCAAGACGACAAGCTTTTTCTTTACCCTCTTGCCCGGTTTCAATCTCGCAACGAAACAAGCCGGACGTTGGAATCGTTCCGGATCTGGAACTTATCCCGCAGGGCCTGGGCCACATGGGGCGGAACCATTCCTTCTATACACCCGCCCAGCATGGCGATCTCTTTGACGATGCTGGAGCTGAGAAAAGCGTACTCCTGGTCGGTCATCAGACAGACGAATTCAATCCCCGGTGCCAGTTTTTTGTTGGTCAAGGCCATCTGGAATTCCAACTCAAAATCGGAGATCACCCGCAAACCCCGCACGATGGCTTGTGCTCCGATCTGCCGGGCAAAGTCTACGGTCAGCCGGTGATAGGTTGCGATCCGGATGTTGGGCACGTGGGCCAGGGCTGTTTCCAACATGGCCTTGCGCTCCTCGGTAGTGAAGAGCAGGTTTTTCATGGGCCGGGCGTAGATGGCCACGGTCAGATGCTCGAACAGGCGGGCTGCCCGTGTCGCGATGTCAATGTGGCCGTTGTGTACCGGATCAAATGTGCCTGGATAGATCGCAGATGACATGATTCCTCCTGGCCGTTGGGATCTTCTGCTCAGGCAAAGTAAGATGGGCTGAGGGCGATGAGCAGCTGTCCGCCGTAGTAGAGGTAGAGGCTGAGGCGGCTCCAGCGGAAAGGCAGACGAAAGCGGTCTACGGCCAGCATGACATCGGAAAGCATAAAGAGAACGGCCCCCACGCTCAAGAGCCGAGCTTGCGTGGGGGTAAATGTGTTCCCGAACAAGGTGGAAAAGGCACGGTTTACCATCAGCAAGATGATGACGATGTAAAGGATCACGGGGCCTTGCATTGATCCCAAACCGGGCCGCAGGTAGAAAAAGAGTGCTGCGCCGATTGAGAAAAGAACGGCTCCAACGATCAGGTCTTGGAGGTAGAAGCCGTTGTAAACGGTCAGCACGACGGCGTAGGCGACGTGGGCCGATAAAAAGAGGACCAAGCCGGTGAGAAAAGCCCGCTCCGACTTGAACATCAAGGCTATGTCACCACCCAGAGAGAGGAGCAGCCCCAGCCCGATCCCCCAGGTGAACATGGGACGCACACCCGGCGCCAAGAAGGACAGCATGGCAACCAGGATGACAAGCAGCGTAGAGATGGGTTTGAAAAAGTAAACCTGTTTCTGTTCTTGCCGTAGCTCGGCTCGGATGAGCAAGGTGACGGTGATGATTAGGAACGGAATTGGGATCAATTGGCTCATCGTCTGCTCCTTCGCTGCCAGATTGCCCAAGCATTATAGCACAGTCGGGTAGTTGAGGCAAACGAAGGAAACAGGGGCTTTTTGAATTTTGAAAAAGAGGTGCACCTTCAAGTGCCCCGTTGAGTCTTGAGAATGAGCTTTCCGCCGCACCGACACCCGGCCTTGTCGCCTCCGATTTTTGTCCCCCCTCTGGTCCTATGCTATACTGTGAACGGTTGCACAAGATGACCGGGCCAACGGCGGCTTGGGCGATGCGGTCAATGACGCCCTGCCCAGCCGGGGCGTCGTGCGTTTACTCGGAAACGGTCGGTGAGGTGGGATGGACGAACGGAACGGCCAAGGGACAAAAGATGACGCCGGAAGCGGCGCGACAAGCGCAGGAAGTGAAAAGGTAGGGAGAGAATCACCATGTATACCGTCCCTTTTGACAAAGGCGAACTGACTTTTGACCTGCCCCCCGGCTGGCGGGGCAGCGTCGTCGAATCCAAGAGCGTGCCGCCCATCGAAGACGTTCCGGCGGCGGTGGCCGAAGCCCTGGCCCGACCGGTCAACTCGCCGCCGCCGGGCCAACTGGCCCGCCCCGGCGACAAAGTGTGCATCGTTTTCACCGACATCACCCGCGCCAGCCCCGACTATTTGCTGGTTCCGCCCATCCTGGCCGAACTGGAAGCGGCAGGCGTCCGCGACGAGGACATCACCCTCCTGTGCGGGATCGGGATGCACCGGCCCAGCACGCCGGAGGAAAAGGTGGCCAAGCTGGGTCGGGCCGTGGTGGAGCGCTACCGGGTGATTGACAACGAACCGCAGAACCCGGCAGCGTTGGTAGACCTGGGCACGACCGAGAGCGGCATCCCCCTTTCCGTCCACAAGGCGGCCTACGAAGCCGACCTGCTCATCGCCACCGGCGTCGTCGAGCCGCACCAGTACGCCGGCTATTCCGGCGGGCGCAAGACGCTGGCCGTGGGCGCGGCGGGGGAAAAGATGATCGCCTACACCCACGGCCCGCAGATGGTGGACCATCCCGGCACGCGGCTGGGCCGCATAGGAGGCAACCCCTTCCACGAGGCGATCAGCGAGGCGGCGCGGCGGGCGGGCCTGCGTTTCATCGTCAACGTCGTCCAAGACGATCAGAAGCGGGTGGTGTACGTCCGCGCGGGGGAGCCGGAGGCGACCTTCCGCGACCTGGTGGCCTTTGCCAAAAGGCTCTACGAGGTCCCCGTGCCCCGACAATACGATGTAGCCATCGCCGGGGTCGGGTTTCCCAAAGACGCCAATCTCTACCAGGCCAGCCGGGCGGCCAGCTACCTCTTTTTTGCCCCCACACCGGTAGTCAAGCCGGGGGGCTTTTTCATCGTCCCGGCACCCTGCGGCGAGGGCGCGGGCGAGGGGGTAGGTGAGCAGCGGTTCCTCAAAGCCATGCAGGACGCGCCCGACGTACACTTTATCCTGGAAGATGCCCGCAAGAACGGCTACCCGCCCGGCCAACAGCGGGCTTTTGTCATGGCCAAAGTGCTGGAGCAGAACGAGGTCATCATCGTCGGGGCGCAGGACCCGGACCTGATCCGCTCGGCCAAGTTCCAGGCCGCGCCGACGATGAAAGATGCCTTTGCGATGGTGAGCGCGAAATTGGGCCGGGATGACCTGGATGTGCTGATCGTGCCTCACGCGCTGCTGACACTGCCCATCGTGCAGGAGGAGTGATGCCGACCATCCGCGAGATCGTGAGCGGCTATGAGGCTGTGAACGCTTGGGAGCGCCAGGAGCGACGCGCCCGACTGGCCCGGCTGACACTCGAAAGCAGCATCCGCCGGTACCTGGAGATGTGGGACCTGGCGCGGCGGATCGCCCCGGAAGCCGAAGCACTTTTTTGGGAACGGCGGTTGGCCCACTACCAAACCCTGCATCGCAAAAGAGAAAAGGCTATACAGGTGATGGGACGTGTCGGCCAAGACTGAAGCACTGCGAAACCTAAAGTCCTTTTTCGAGGAGCACGGCATTGCCTACATGGTAATCGGCGGTCTGGCGAACGCGGTGTGGGGAGAGCCACGATTTACCTACGACGCCGACCTGAAGGTTGCCCTGCGTGGGTTGAGTATTGCCGAGTTCGCCAAGTTGGTCGGCGAACGTTTCGAGTTTCGCCGGGACGACGCGATTCGCTTTGCCCAGCAAACCTATGTGCTACTGATTCAAGTGGATGAAGTGCCGGCCGATCTGAGCATCGGGGTGCTTCCTTACGAGATCCAGGCCATTGAGCGTGCTCGGGAAATAGACATAGAGGGCGTTCGCCTGCCGGTCTGTACGGCGGAGGACCTGATCATCCACAAAGCCATCTCGGAGCGGGAAAAAGACTGGCTGGACATTGAAGGTATTTTGCTCCGGCAGCGAGACAAATTGGATCAAAAGTATATCCTGGGTTGGCTGAAGCAGTTTGCCGAAGCGTTGGAACGCCCGGAGATATTGGTGCGCTACCGGGAGATACAAGCCGCAGAACCGGATCTTGAATAGAGGTTGAACCGATGGAACAGGATTCAAAATCACCCTGGGAGGGCTTTGAAGGCCCGACTACGGAGGACGTTGCCTATTGCATCCGCTGCGGGCTGTGCCTTTCGGTCTGCCCGACCTACAAGGCTAGCCTGCGCGAGACCGAATCGCCGCGGGCGCGGGTGGCCCTGGTGGCCAAAGCCATCGAGGGCGAGTTGGAAATCACCCGCAACTTCAAAGATCACATGTACCGCTGCCTGGATTGCCTGGCCTGCAACCACATCTGCCCCGTGGGCATCAAACCGGCCGACATCTGTCTGGAGGCCCGTTACGCCATTGAGCAAAGCCAACCGACGCCGCCTCTCAAGCCAATCCTCTTCCGGGGTGTCTTCCCGCGAACCGGCGTGCTGGAACTGCTCACCAAGCCGGTGGCCTTCTATGAGCGCAGCGGCTTGCGCAAGGTGGCAAACGCCCTGGGCCTCACCAAACTGTTGCCGTCGCAGCTGCGCGATATGGAGCGGATGCTGCCCAACCACATTCCCCTGCGCGGCACGCGCCATACCTTGCCCGATGTGGTGGAAGCGCGGGGCGAACGTCGCGCCCACGTCGCCTTTTTCCTGGGCTGCGTCGAAGGGGCCATGATGGGCGACGGCGCCAACGCCACCGTCGAAGTCCTGGCCGAGAACGGCTGCGACGTGGTCATCCCCAAAAATGTCAAGTGCTGCGGGATGCCCCTGGTGGGCTATGGCTTCAAAGACGGGGCGCGGGACCTGGCCCGCCACAACATTGACCTGCTGCTGGAGTTGAACGTGGACGCCATCGTCACCGACTGCGCCACCTGCGGCTCGTCGCTCAAAGAGTATCCCCACTGGCTGAAGGATGATCCCGATTATGCCGAGCGGGCCGAAACATTTGCGGCCAAGGTGCGGGACATCAGCGAATTCCTGGCCGAACTGGGTATCCGCCCGCCCAAAGGCAAGGTGGACGCCCGCGTGACCTACCATGACCCCTGCCACCTGTGCCGTGCCCAGGGCATCCGCGAGCAGCCGCGGGAGATGCTCCGTGCCGCCGGGGTTGAGCTGGTGGAGATGGAAGGCGCGGACACCTGCTGCGGCTCGGCAGGCACCCAACTCATCACCCACTATCACACCTCCGTCGCCATCCTGGACCGCAAAATGGAGTATGTCGCTGCCACCGACGCCGAGATGATCGCCAGCGGCTGCCCCGGCTGCCAAATGCAGCTGAACCTGGGCGTCAAGCGACGCGGGCTGGAAATGAAGGTGCTGCACCCCAGTCAGCTGCTGGCCCAGGCGTATCGGGGTGAAAAGGATTGACGTGACCGGATCGCTCCTTATTGGCGTTGCACAAGCCAGGGGCTTGCGATTGTCGGAAGTCGGCCCTCGGCCCACCGCCGGGGGCGAAAATCCCGACGCGAATGGACTTTGAGAGAGCCGATGCAAAGCGAGATTGCCGACCAACATTACCCGATCTCCCAATGGGAGGTCTATTCCCGTGACACCGCCCCCGAGATTGAGCGGCGGCGGCTGGCTATGGCGCGGCGCACACCGGCCTGGCGCAAATTCCAGATGGCTATCGAAATGTCCCAGGTCGCCCGCGCCCTGACCCTGGCCGGGTTGCGACACCGCTATCCCCAAGCGGACGAATCGGAGATCCGCTTCCGGTTTGCCGAATTGCTCTTTGGGCCGGAGATCGCCCAGGACCTTTGCGCCCCACCCGATGGGCAGGAATCCGATGATCCCTGACGATGTGTGCACGACCTTGCTGGAATTGAAAAAGGCGCTGGATGAAACGGGCGTTGACTATATGGTCGTCGGCTCACTGGCCAGTTCAGTCCACGGCCTGCCCCGCGCCACACGGGACGCCGATATGGTCGTCGCCATCACGCCCCGGCAGGTTGCCGAATTGACATCCATGCTCCGCCCCATGTTTTACGTGTCGGAAGAAGCGGCCCTGGACGCGATCCGCCATGGAACATCGTTCAACGTTATTCACCAGGAGACCTTTTTCCAGGTGGACCTTTTTGTGATGCGACCGACGCCTTTCCACCGCATCCAGTTTGAGCGGCGCGAATACATCGAGGTTGACCCAGAGTGTGGTCTGGCCCTGCCGTTCCAATCGGCGGAGGACACGATCCTGTCCAAACTGGATTGGTTCCGCCAGGGGCATGAGGTTTCGGAGCGCCAATGGCAAGATGTGCTGAACATCTTGCGCGTCCAGGGGGAACAATTGGACTACCGCCATATGCGCCAATGGGCCGCGTCCCTGGGGGTGGATGACCTGCTCCAACGCGCTATAGAGGTCAACCGATCCCGATTGGGTGATACATCGTGAAAGGGTGACAAGATGATTGACAAGAAAATTCTGAAGGAACTGCAAACCATCGTCGGCAAAGAATATGTGCTGACCTCGCCGGAGGACCTGGTGGCCTATTCTTACGATGGGACCTTTGCCGAGCACCGGCCCGATGCCGTGGTACAGCCTGCTTCGACGGAAGAGGTCAGCGCGGTGATGAAGGTCGCCTGGCGGGAAGAGATCCCCGTCGTGCCGCGCGGCATGGCCTCCGGGTTGGCCGCCGCCGCCGTGCCCCTGTCGGGCGGTCTGACGCTGGATACCTGCCGCTTGAATCGGATCTTTGAGATTGACGAGGTGAATTTCACCGTCACCGCCGGGGCGGGCGTCATCACCCAGGACCTGGCCGATGCGGTTGCCGAGAAGGGCCTGTTCTATCCGCCCGATCCCAGCAGCATCCGGCAGAGCACCCTGGGCGGCAACGCCGCCTGCAACGCCGGTGGCCCCCGTTGCCTCAAATACGGCGTCACCGGCGATTACGTCATGGGCCTGACCGTCGTCCTGGCCGACGGACGCATTCTGAAAACCGGCGGCAAGGCGATCAAAAATGTGACCGGCTACAACCTGACCCAACTGTTCGTCGGCTCGGAGGGCACGCTGGGCATCATCACCGAACTGCTCCTCCGCCTGATCCCCAAACCGCAGGTGGCCCGCACGGCCAAAGCCATCTTTCCCAAACTGGCCGATGCCAGCGTTGCCGTCAACAACATCCTCAACGCAGGCATCATCCCGGCGACCATTGAGCTGATGGACGAAACGGCCATCGCCACCATTGAGGAGGCCATGCAGCTGGGCCTGCCCCTGGACGTGGAAGCCATGCTCATCATTGAGGCCGACGGCATGGAAGAGGATGTGGTCTTGCGCGAAGTGGAGGCCATCGCCGAAATCTGCCGGGCCAGCGGCGCCCGCGAGGTGGAGGTGGCCCGCAGCGAGGAGGAACGGGCCGAACTATGGCGGGCGCGACGTTCCATCAGCCCTTCTTTGGCCCGGCGGGCGCCCAACAAACTGGGCGAGGACATTTCGGTCCCGCGCAGCGCCATCCCGGACGCCGTGGCGGCCATCAAAGAGATCTCGCGCAAGTATGACATCCCCATCGCCATCTTTGGTCACGCCGGCGACGGCAACCTGCACCCCAACATCCTCTTTGACAAAAAGGACCCGGCCCAGGTGGAAAAGATGAAAAAGGCCGCCGCCGAGATCTTTGCCGCGTCGGTCCGGCTGGGCGGGACCCTCTCCGGCGAGCACGGCGTGGGCAATCTCAAGCTGCCCTTCCTGGAGCAGGACCTCGGCCCGCTCTACATTGAGGTCATGGGCAAGATCAAAAAGGCATTGGACCCCAAGAACATCCTCAACCCGGGCAAGGTCGTGCCCGTGCCGGGCAGCGCACCGGGCATCTTGGGATGATTGGAGCCGGTCCACCGATCCCCGGCTCACCGCCAAGGATGAAAATCCCCGGCGCGGGCCGCCGGGGGCGGTGGCGACTCAAATCGCCCCTTTCGGGCCTGCGGCCGGGCTTCCGTGCGGTCGGTCGGTCGGCGGCCTGCAAGCCTATTCATTGACAGAACCGGAAAGCAGGCGGTTCGCCGGAGTACAGATTCAAGAATATGATTGGGGCCATACGTTTGTAGCGGTTGCCCGCAAACCGTGAACACGGTGGGGATCCCACCATGTTCCAACACACTGAACCGACGGAGGTTTCAAAAATGGAGTTTCAACGACGAATCTCTCAACTGATCGGAAAACACGGAGACGTGTTACGCAACCCTTCCCGGCAAACCATGATCGAAGAAGCGGTCCGAAATCGGGAGGCCATCATCAGTGCCAACGGCGCCCTGGCCAC
>CAZQKE010000119.1:0-9284 GCA_964593865.1 uncultured Anaerolineaceae bacterium
CCGACCGCCTGCGCGGTCGGCGTCGGCTGCGCCCTACAGCGATGGTGCGGCACCGGCGGCCCACGATCCCGGTCCTTGCCATGAATCATTCCGGCTCGTCCTGGAACGGCGCGACGAGGCCGCCTGGACCGCCTCTGTGACCAGTACCACCGCCCGGTCCGCCGCCGGGTGCGAAACGCACCGGGAGAACCGAACGCCCCGGTGAAGCGGGCCTTGGCGTTCCCGGCACGCCTTTCCCCCGAACGGTTCGCCGATTTTGCGACCCTGGACAACCCCCCGGCCTGCCTGAAATGCGATTTCTCTCACCACCGGCGGCGGTTCCGCAATGCAGCCGACAGCAGGAACGACAATGTGTTTGCCTCCGGCCGTTTTGCCCGCCAAAAGGCTTGACAGCCGCCCCAAGAGGGGCTACAATGCAACCACAACCGGAAAGGAAGAGGGACGATGGACGATAGGATCACCGCCGCCTGCTTGGCCCTGGGCCGCCGTCTGGGGTTTGAAGAGGACCACGCCCGCCAGGACGCAGAATTGGCCGTGCATCTGTTTGATCTCACAACAGAACTGCACGGCTTGGACGATGAATACCGCGACCTGCTCTACTACGCCGGGCTGTTGCACGACATCGGTTACGTAGAAGGCTATCGGGGGCATCACAAAACCTCCTACCGGCTCATCATGCAAGCCCATCTCCCCGGCCTGACAGAACGTCAAAAGCGGATCGTTGCCAACATTGCCCGCTATCATCGGGGGGCCAGGCCCAAACGGAAACACAAAGGCTTTGCCGCCCTGCAGCCGACCGACCGGGAGGCCGTCACCGTTTTGGGCGCGCTCCTCCGCCTGGCCGACGGCCTGGACCGGAGCCATACAAACGCCGTACGGAACCTAGACGTCCAATCGGACGGCAACCGGCTGATCGTAGCGGTGGATTGCCCCTTAGGGTGCAGCTCCGAAATTTGGGCCGGGGAGAAAAAAGGCCGCTTCCTGGGTGATGTCTTGGGCCTACAGATAGTCGTGCGCCCCCTCTAGCCGAGGCAACCCAAGTTGCCAACTCGCTTCACCTGTGGTACACTATGCCTGAAACCATACTCTGAGGAATACGATGTATCGGCAGCTGATCATCAATCCCGGCTCAACATCAACCAAAGTCGCCGTCTTTGAAGATGAACATCCCGTATTCATCGAAACCTTGCACCACTCCAGCGAGGAAATCTCCCGCTTCCAACACATCCTAGATCAGCACGACTTTCGGCTTCAGGCCATCCTCAACCTCCTGCAAGAAAAAGGAATCCCGTTGGATTCCCTATCGGCAGTGGTCGGGCGAGGCGGCATGTTGCGCCCCATCCCCAGCGGGACCTATCGTGTCAACGAACGAATGCTGGCCGAACTGCGAGATCGTCACAAAGAACGGGAACACGCCTCCAGCCTGGGGGGGATTCTGGCCGCCGAAATCGCCGAACAGGCCGGTATCCCGGCCTTTATCGTGGATCCGGTATGCGTAGACGAATTCGAAGACCTGGCCCGCATCTCCGGCCTGCCGGAAATTGAGCGCAAAAGCCTTTCCCACGCCTTGAACCTCAAAGCCACAGCCCGCCGAGCCGCTCAGGACCTGGGTAAACCCTACACCGACCTCAACCTGGTCGTCGTCCACATGGGGGGTGGCATCTCCGTCACAGCCCACCGCAAGGGGCGCATGATAGACGTCAACCAAGCACTGGACGGAACCGGCCCCTTTGCCCCCGAACGGGCCGGCGGGCTTCCCGTGGGCGACGTAGTGCGCATGTGCTTTGGCGTCCGCCCTTACGAAGGCTTGAACCTGACCTACGAGCAGATGTTCAGAAAACTGGCCGGTCAAGGAGGCTTGGTGGCCCATCTGGGAACCAACAGTGCCATTGAAGTTGAACAGCGCATTGCCGCCGGGGATGACCATGCCCGCCTCATCTATGAAGCCATGGCCTACCAGATCGCCAAAGAAATCGGCAGCATGGCGACCGTACTCAAAGGAGAAGTAGACGCCATCGTCATCACCGGCGGTGTCGCCCATTCTAAAATGTTGCTGAACTGGATTCGGGAGCGGGTAGAATGGATCGCACCGATCATGGTCTATCCGGGTGAGAATGAAATGCTGGCTTTGGCCCAAGGAGGATTGCGCGTTCTGCGGGGGGAGGAAAAGGCACGGGATTACTAAAGCGGCTGTAGAATCCACCGAGATCGGAGGAAACCCTTCGTCTCTGCGGTGCGGAAGGGGTAGCGACACTCTTAGGCCCCGCCGGGAGGGGACCCATGTCTAAGAAACAGGTTTTGTGCATTGAAGACTCGCCGGAAATGATCGACCTGATCCGCTTGATCCTGGAACGACGCGGATACGAAGTCAAAGGCGCAGTAGGCGGGCGCGAAGGCCTGGAAGCGATACAAACCGATCCTCCGGACCTGATCCTGCTAGACCTGATGATGCCCGATGTAGACGGTTGGGAAGTCTACCGCCAGATCAGAGCGCACGAAAAGCTCAAAGACATCCCCGTCATCATCGTCACGGCCAAAGCCCAGGGCATTGACCGGGTTCTCGGCCTGCACATCGCCGGGGTAGACGACTATATCGTCAAACCCTTCGGTCCCAAGCAGCTGGTCAGCAGCGTCGAAAGCATCTTGAGCACAAAGGAAGCAAGGGGGTGATCCAAGATGAGAGACCGAGTTGCTGCCTGGCTGCGTCAAAACGAACGGAACATCGCCCCCGACTGGATCAAACTGGTCCGCACCCAGGGCGGCGAACGGGACCGACAACTGACAACCAGGGAGCTGGAACGGCAATTCTTTACCGACTTTTACCACGCCTTCGTCCAGGCCGTGGAGCAGGATAGTGAGACCCCTTTGGTCGAAACGATTGAACGGATCGCCGCCACCCGCGTCAGCCAAGAGTTCCAGTTGGAAGAAACGCTGGACATCTTTTTCCTACTCAAAGGGCTGATCTGGGACCGTTTGGTGCAGACCCACTCGGCAGAAGCAGCCCTCAGCCGCATGTACCTGCTGGAGCCGACCTTCAATCGCTGCTTCCGGCTGCTGAGCCGGGCCTTTACCCGCGCCAGCCGTAAACTGCTCTCCGAACGGCTGATGACGGCAGAATTCATGACCCGCCGTCTGGCCATTGCCACAGAAGAAGCGGACCGGGCATTGGCCCGTTTGCGCATCCTCTACAACGTCTCGCGGGCCATCAGCTCCACCCTGGACCTCAAACAGGTCCTGGCCGCCGTGGCCGAAAACCTGACCTCCGTCTCCCAAATTGACCGCTGTGCCGTGTGGCTGGCGGACAAAGAAGCACGGGAACTGGCCGTAGCGATGGTTCAAGGCATCGAAGCCGATCAACTCCGCGACGCCTACCTTTCGGTTGAGCAGGACCGCTCCATCGTCACACGGGCCTTCCGCACCCGCCAGCTACAGATCGCCAACCGAGTGGACACCACCGACGACGTGCTGGCCCCTCTCTTCCCCCAACGTTCACTGCTGGCCGTTCCCCTCCAAGGGGAAGACCAACCCGTCGGCGTGATCACGGTGGACCGCTTGGCCCAGGATCGCCCCTTTGAGACCGCCGTGATAGAAATGGTCCAATCGGTCGCCGACCAGGCCGGTGTCGCCCTGCACAACACCCGCCTGTACGAAGAACTGGTTGAACTGAACCGCCACTTGGACCAGCGCGTGCGGGAGCGGACCGAAGAACTGGCCCGCCTGAACCGGGAAATGGCAAAACTGGACAAGAAAAAGTCGGACTTTGTCGCCATCGCCGCCCACGAGCTCAAAACCCCTCTCACCCTCATCCAGGGTTACGCCGAGATGCTGGCCGAAGGGGACATCCAAAACATGCCCCCCGACATGCTGCGCCGCCAGATCCAGGGCATCGTCAAAGGAGCGGACCGCCTGCGGGTGATCATTGAAGACATCATAGATGTCTCCCTGATCGACACCGAAATCTTGACCCTCAACCTGGAGCTGACCTCCCTTCCCAACGTCATTGAAATGGCCTGTCGGGATCAACTGGAAGCAGCCCACGACCGGGATGTAGCGGTTGAAATTGAAGATTGCAGCGACCTCCCCTACATTGAAGCCGACGCCCTGCGCCTGCACCAGATGCTGAGCAACATCATCGGCAACGCCATCAAGTACACTCCCGATGGGGGCCACGTCCGCGTTTCGGCCCGCCACATCCCTTCCCAAAACGGCCAACCCGATTTCGTAGAGATCGTCATCTCCGATACCGGCGTGGGCATTGACCTGGACGAACAAGAGCATATCTTTGACAAATTCTACCGTGTGGAAAGCCCTGACCTCCACTCCAGCAGCAAAACCCGCTTCATGGGAGGTGGGCCGGGGCTTGGCCTGGCCATTGCCAAGGGCATCGTCGAAGCCCACGGCGGACGGATCTGGGTGGAAAGCACGGGCTACGATCCGGTCAAATGCCCCGGCAGCCACTTTCACATCCTACTGCCGGTCCGCTCCGCATGGGGAGACTTTCAGGGCCGGGAAGAAAAAACCAAGACCGAGGAGCAACTATGAAGATCGCCAATCGCATCCAAAGCCTGCCGCCTTACCCCTTTGCCCAACTGGGGCGGCGCATCCGCGAGCTGCAAGCCCAGGGCATGGACATCATCCGCCTGGATATCGGCAGCCCGGACCTGCCCCCCGCCGATTTTATCATTGACGCCCTTTGCCGTTCGGCCCACCAACCGGATCTCCACGGTTACGGGGGATACTACGGCATTCCGGCCTTGCGCCGGGCCATAGCAGACTATTACGCCCGGCGATTCGGTGTCCAACTGGACCCGGATCGGCACGTCGTCCCCCTGATCGGCTCCAAAGAGGGAATCGTCAACATGGCTTTGTCCTTCATAGACCCCGGCGACGCAGCCCTGGTGCCCGATCCGAGTTACCTGCCCTACACGACGGGCACCCTGTTGGCCGGTGGTGAACCTATCTTCTTCCCCCTCTTGGCCGAGCGCGACTTCCTGCCCGATCTGGACGCCATCCCGGAGGAAGCAGCCCGCCGGGCCAAAATCCTGTGGCTGAACTACCCCAACAACCCCACCGGCGCCACGGCAACATTGGACTTTTTTGCAGAGGCGGTTGCCTTTGCCCGGCAATACGACCTCCTGATCTGCCACGACAACCCCTACTGCGACATCACCTTTGACGGCTATACCGCCCCTAGCCTCCTCCAAATACCGGAAGCGATAGAAGTCGCCGTTGAATTCAACTCCCTTTCCAAAGCCTACAACATGGCCGGTTGGCGGGTGGGGATGGCCGTGGGAAACCCAACCGCCGTGGACGCCCTCTCCCGCACCAAGACCAACATCGATTCGGGCATCTTCCGCCCCATCCAAAACGCGGCTATAGCAGCTCTCGGCGGCGATCAATCCTGGCTCCGGGAACGCAACGAGATCTACCGCCAACGCCGAGACCTGATCCTAGACGCCCTACAAAGCGTAGGAATCCGGGCGAGGAAGTCAAAAGCCAGTTTATACATCTGGGCCGAAACGCCCACCGGCTTTACCTCCGAAGAATTCGCAGCCCGCTTATTGGAAGAAGTGGGCGTCAGCATCACACCGGGCACCGTTTTCGGCTCCCAGGGAAACGGCTACTTACGCATCAGCCTGAGCATGGCCACAGACCGCATCCGCCAAGCGATGGACCGTCTGACCCAATCGGTCTTTTGGTAACCAGGAGCACCTTTGATCGAGACAGAACCCGCTGCCGAACGCGCTTTACTCGTCGGTATCCAGCTGAAAAACCGGCGAAACAGATGGGATGTCCACGACTCACTGGCCGAGTTGGCCCAGCTGGCTACCACCGCCGGCCTGCAGGTCGTCGGTCAGACGTGGCAGCGACTGGACCGGCCCAACGCCGCCACCCTGGTCGGTTCGGGCAAGGTCAAAGAACTGGGCGAACTGTGCCGGGATCTGGAATGCAACGTCGTTCTATTTGATGACGAACTGACACCTCGCCAACTGCGGAACCTGGAGGAAGCCCTGGGCGAAGAGATCAAAATCCTGGACCGCACCGGCCTGATCCTGGACATCTTTGCCCAACATGCCCATACCCGCGAAGGGCAGCTCCAAGTCGAACTGGCCCAGTACCAATACCGCCTGCCCCGGTTGACACGGGCTTGGACCCACCTGGCCCGCCAAGCAGGAGGCGGCGCAGCACGCGGCGGGAGCGGCGGTGTCGGTCTGCGCGGGCCGGGTGAAACCCAGTTGGAAATAGACCGGCGGGAGATCAACCGCCGCATCGCCCACATCAAGGCCGAACTGGAAGGGGTGCGTCGCCACCGGGAGCTACACCGCCGTCAACGCAAACGGGCGGCCATGCCGGTCGTCGCCATCGTCGGCTACACCAACGCGGGAAAATCCACCCTCCTCAACGCCCTTTCCGGGGCAGAAGTATTGGCCGAGGACAAACTCTTTGCCACCCTGGACCCGACAACGCGGCGGGTGGCCTTGCCCACAGGCCGCGAAGCCCTGTTCACAGACACGGTAGGGTTCATCCAAAAACTGCCCACCGACCTGATAGCCGCCTTCCGGGCCACCCTGGAAGAGATCAACGAAGCGGACATGATCCTCCATGTGGTGGACATCACCCACCCCCAAGCAGGCCAACAGTGCGAAACGGTCATGGAAACATTGGATGACCTGGGCGTGCTGGACCGACCCATCCTGTTGGCCCTTAACAAAATTGACCGATTGGCAGACCCAACGGCAGCAGAAGCACTGGCAGCAGACCTGCCCGCAGCCGCCCGTGACGTTGAGGGCTATGTGCCCATCTCTGCCGCCGAAAAACTGGGGCTAGATCTTTTGCTTTCCCGCGTAGAAGAGATCCTGACCGCCGAAATGGCCGAGATCACCGTGCAGCTGCCTTACGACCGAGGCGACCTGGCCGCCCTCTTTCACGAGCAAGGGACCGTGACCGCGACGGCCCACCGCGAAACCGGCATGGTCCTGACAGGGCGCATCCCCCGTCGCTGGTTGGATGCCTTCCAACCCTACAGAGTGGCAAAGGCACAGGAACGTGACACAGAGGCGGCGTTCTCCGCCTCGCTGCGACACTTATAAAAAGGGAGCAAAACAAATGGGAAAAGGTGCGTGGATTTTGCTGGCAATCCTGATAATCGTGGCGATCCTGATCGCACTGGCCGCCTACTTCTGGCCGGTCATCGCCCCCTGGATGCCACACCCCCTGCTGCTCAAAGCCTGGGTTCACTACCTGACCGTGGACCTGGACATTGGCCGCTGGGGACCGATTGCCGTCATGCTACTGGTCGCCATCATTGAGTTGATCTGGGCTTTGAACCTGGGGCGCAGGAGCAGCGCGGTAGAACGCCAACTAAGCCGCCTAGACCGACTGCACGCCCGCGAAATAGAAGTGCTGAACCAAGAGATCGCACTCCTCAAAGATGAGCGACGTGCCCTTCGCTCCGAGTTGGAGTTGCGAGAAGGATTGATCCGCGAGGAAAAAACGCGCCTTTGGGCCAAATTTGAGGAGCTCCAGCGGGCCAGCGGCTTGAGCATGGGAAAACTGCTCACCCTTGACGCCCCCCGCCCCTCCCCCGAAGCCCGCAGCGAATGGCGGCAGAGCATTTCCCAATTGGAGCGGATCGAAATGGTCAGCTCCGTGACCCGGCGTCGGGGCCAAAGCGCGCTTCAACTCCAACAGCACGCCGACGAACTGGTGCGCCTGGGCAACGCCTGCTTCCGCCTGGAACAATACGAACGTGCCCTCACCCACTACAGTGCGGCCATCTCCCTGGTTCCCAACGACCCAGAAGCCCTCATCAACCATGCCGTAGTCAACCATGTCCTGGGCCGCCACCAGGCAGCCCTGCAAGACCTGGACGCCGCCCTGAAACTGGAAGAACACCCCTGGGCCTACCTCTACCGCGGGCTGGTCCGCGAAGCCCTGGGGGAAGACAAACGTGCCATGGAGGACTATAGCCGCGCCCTACGCCTAGACCCCGAATTCGCCGAAGCCTATTACCGGCGAGGGCTGCTTTACGCCAAATCCGGCGAATACGACAAGGCCATCCAAGACCAAAACCAAGCCCTGGTGTTCAACCCAGAGCACGCCGGAGCCTACACGGCGCGAGGAGTAGCCCGCGCCGCCCAGGGCGATTCCCAATGGGCCTTGAACGATTTGGACAAAGGCTGTATGCTGGCTCCGGAACGGTACGAGGGATTTTACCAACGAGGGCTGGTCCGCTACCAACTGGAAATGTACGATGAGGCCCTGGCCGACCTATCCTACGTGATTGAAATGGACCCTCTCTTTGCCCCGGCCTTTATGGCCAGAGGCGACGTTTACATGGCCAAAGGGGAACACTGGCAAGCCATCGCCGACTATGGGCAGGCCATTGAACTAGACCCCAAAAACGCCGAGGCATACTATGCCCGCGGTGTAGCCCGCGCCGCCGCCAGAGAGTACCGGCGGGCCATTGAGGACCTGGACCAGGCCCTGGAGCTGGACCCCGGCATGGCCATCGCCCTGGCCGAACGGGGCGCGGCCCACGAAAAGCTGGGCGAATACGAGCAAGCCATCCAGGACCTAGACCGGGCAATCGCCCTAGACCCCAACTTGGCCATCGCCTACTACAACCGGGGCCTGGCCTACGGAAGCAAAGGGGAATACGACCGGGCCAGCCGCGACCTGAACAAAGCGGTTGAACTGGACCCCTCCCTGGGGAACCGGCAACAGGGTATAACCGATCTGAACCCATCCTAAGCACGGGAGGAAGCAAAATGGAACAGCTGGTGGAAAAACTGGCCGTATACCGAGGAGTGCCGGTGCTTCTGGGCGTTGGCCTGGTCATCCTGAACTTTGTGATTCAATTCATTGCCTACTTTCTTGTACCCCCCGGAGGAAAACCGGGCTTTTTCATCTGGATTCTGACCGATGGCAACCTGTTCTTGCACCTGGGCGTCGTCCTGGGCCTGATGGGAGTGCTCATCGGCGACATCCTATGACGGCCAAAGCTGCCAATGGCGAGACACCGGAACGGTCGGCGGACCCATCTGCTCATCCCGGCAGCCTATACCCTGGCGGCCCTGCTGCTGACCTGGCCTCTGGCGGCCCATTTCGGCAGCCACGTGCCCGGCAACGGCGTGGACGACCCGCCGCTGACCTGGAACCTGTGGTGGATCAAGCACGCCCTCTTGGAACAGGGCACGAACCCCTTTGCCTGCGACTATCTCTTTTACCCCATCGGCATCAACCTGGCCTTCTACACCTTGACCCTCCTCAACGGCCTCCTT
>CAZQKE010000120.1:0-68267 GCA_964593865.1 uncultured Anaerolineaceae bacterium
AATGAGGGAGGCGATCAGCCCGCCGTAGACGTAGCCGGGGATGGCGGTGTGGTAGGGTTTGGGCGTAAAGGTGGCTACCGTTTCGTCGCCATCCCAGTAGCTTTTGATGTGCAGGCCGTGTTCATTCAGCCGCCCGCAGCCGTAGCAGACGGCCAGGTCATCGGGGTAGTAATCTTGGAATGCTTTGGTCAATGCCGACCTCCCAGGTTCGCAATCGTAAAGGGTCCGATCTCGTGCTCAAAGCGGGCGATAGGCTGCATTGGGGCTGCCGGATTCGTCCGGCGGAGCGTCCTGGGCCGGTGGGATCAGGCCAACAAGGCCTCAAATTCCCGGCGGTCCAGCGTCTCAACCTCAATGAGGCGTTGGGCGATGGCGTCCAATTTGGCGCGATAGGTAACCAGGATGGCCATGGCCCGGTCGTAGGCGGTTTCAATGATGCGTCGTACTTCGTTGTCAATCTCTTCGGCCACCTGGTCGCTGTAGTTGCGCTGCTCGGCGATCTCGCGGCCCAGGAACACCATCTCTTCCCGGTCGCCAAAGGTGAGCGGCCCTAATTTCTTGCTCATGCCGTAGGCCGTCACCATCTTGCGGGCCATCTTGGTCGCCCGCTCCAGGTCGTCGGCGGCGCCGGTCCACTTTTCGGCAAAGACCAACTCCTCCGCGGCGCGTCCGGCCAGCATCCCGGCGATGTCATCCTCAAACTTTTCCTGGGTGTGCAGGTAGCGGTCGTGTTCCGGCACGGCCAGGGTGTAGCCCAAGCTCATCCCCCGCGAGACGATGGATACTTTGTGTACGGGGTCGCAATTGGGCAGTTTGCTCTGCACCAGGGCATGGCCGGCCTCATGGTAGGCCAGGACCTCTTTTTCTTCGGCGGTGATGAGGCGGCTCTTGCGCTCCGGCCCGGCGATGACTCGCTCAATGGCTTCTTGGAATTCGGCCATGCCAATCGCCTTTTTGTTGCGTCGGGCGGCCAAGATGGCCGCTTCGTTGACCAGGTTTTCAATGTCGGCTCCCACAAAGCCGGGAGTCTGCTGGGCCAAGACCTCCAGGTCCACGTCGCGGGCCAGGGGTTTGCCCCGCACGTGGACTTCTAGGATGCCTTGACGCCCCTTGATGTCGGGGCGATCCAGGACCACGCGGCGGTCGAATCGGCCGGGGCGGAGCAGTGCCGGGTCTAGGATGTCCGGGCGGTTGGTGGCGGCGATGACGATGATGTTGGTGTCCGTGCCGAAGCCGTCCATCTCGACCAGGATCTGGTTGAGGGTTTGCTCCCGTTCGTCGTGGGAGCCGCCCAGCCCGGCCCCCCGATGGCGCCCCACGGCGTCAATCTCATCTACAAAGATGATGCAGGGAGCGTTGCGCCGCGCCTGGTCGAACAGATCGCGAACCCGCGCTGCCCCGACGCCGACGAACATTTCGACGAATTCGGAGCCGGAGATGGAAAAGAAGGGCACGCCCGCTTCGCCGGAGACCGCCTTCGCCAGCAAGGTTTTGCCCGTGCCGGGAGGCCCCATCAATACGACGCCTTTGGGGATCCGTGCCCCCAATGAGATGAATTTCTGTGGCTCTTTGAGGAATTCGACGACTTCGGCCAGTTCCTCTTTGGCTTCTTCCACCCCCGCCACGTCGTCAAAGGTGACGGTGGGCTTTTCACCGGTGAACATCCTGGCCCGGCTCCGACCGAAGGACAGGGCCTGATTGTTGGTCCCCTGGGCCTGACGCATCAGGAAGAAAAAGAGGGCGGCCAGCAGGATGAGGGGGAGGAAGGTCAAGCCCACTTCAAACATATTTTGCCAGAGGGAGTTGGGCTGAACTTCAATGTCCACTTGGGCCAGCGCCGCCGGGCCGACGCCCAGGAGAATCAGGGTCTCGGTCAGATCAACGCCGGGTTCTTTGCGGGAAAGGAACAACCGGTCGTCCTTGTATGTGATTTTCAGGACGTCATCTTTGACGGCGATCTCACGGACCGCGCCGGCGTTGATGTCGTCCACCAGCTGGGAAAGGGGGATCTCCCTCTGGACCTCGCCGTCGGTTTGCAGGAAGCTATACATAATGGCAACCGACGCAATGAGGATCAGGGAGTAGACCAACGCCCCCCGCCAGTTTGCATTCACCTTGTGCCTCCAAAAGGGACCCGGTCACCAGGGGCCACCGGGCCGATGTACGATTTTACGAACGTAACGTGCGTTAGGATTATACCAGAGGAAAAAAGAATCTTCCAATTCAGCCCCGCCGCAGGGTGCGGACTCCATCCTGCCCGGCAACGATGACCGCGTCGGCCATGTCCAGGAACAGGCCGTGTTCAACGATGCCCGGTCGGTCGGCCAGGGTTCGGGCCAAAGCGTAGGGATCGGCGATGCCCTGGGGGAACCGGCAAAGGACCAGGTAGTTGCCGTCGTCGGTGATGACGGGGCTGCCGTTCTCTTCCAACCACAATTCGGCGTGACAGCCCAGCCCCTCCAACCAGCGGACGTGGGCCTGTGCTTCAAAGGGCACGATCTCCACCGGCAACGGTCCGTGCCCCAGGCGGGGAACCAGTTTGCTTTCATCCACGATCACCAAAAAGCGGTCGGCGTGGACCTCTACGATTTTTTCCCGCAGGGCGGCTCGGCCCCGCCCTTTGATCAGGTTGAGGGAGGGGTCCACTTCGTCGGCTCCATCCACGGCCAGGTCCAAACGGGGGTGATCGGCCAGGGTGGTGAGGGGGATGCCCAGAGAACGGGCCAGCTCCGCCGTCCGCTCGGAGGTGGGTACGCCGACGATGTCGCGCAGTGTCCCCTTTTGGAGCCGTTCGCCCAGCATCCGAACAAAGTAGGCGGTCGTTGAGCCTGTTCCCAGGCCCAGGGCCATGCCGCTGCGGACATGGCCCAGGGCCTGTTGCGCTGCTTGTTGCTTCAGGTTCATCGGGGTCTTAGCCGGTGAGGGCAGCTCGGACCTCCTCCAGGCGGCCTGCACTGCCCAACTTTTCGTTCTTGTGGGCGATAAATTTGGCGTATTCGGCCATAAAGATTTTGCCCGGTTTGCGGAAGTCAATGTTTTCCGGGTGATCGCGAAAGTACTCACGGTGGACTCGTGTCCACACCAGACGCCCGTCGGTGTCAATGTTGACTTTGGTCACCCCCAAGGGCACGGCTTTGGCGAATTCGTCCTCGTCCACGCCACGGGCCGAAGGGTCCATGGCCCCTCCGGCGGCGTTGATGCGCTCCACCTCCTCCCGCGGCACGGAGGAAGAACCGTGCATCACCAGGGGGAAGCCGGGCAGGCGACGTTGGATCTCGGCCAGGCGGTCAAAGTGTAACCCCTGCCGCCCTTTGAATTTGTATGCTCCGTGGCTTGTGCCGATGGCCACCGCCAGGCTGTCGCAACCCGTGCGGGCCACGAACTCGGCGGCTTCGTCGGGGTCGGTGAGCATGGCGTGCTTTTCATCCACGGCTATATCCTCCTCCACGCCCCCCAACATGCCCAGCTCGGCCTCCACGCTGACGCCTTTGGCGTGGGCACGCTCCACGACGCGGCGGGTGATGGCAACATTCTCCTCAAAGGGGAGGTGGGAAGCGTCGATCATCACCGAGGAATAAAAGCCCGATTCAATGCAATCGTAACATGTCTCCTCGTCTCCGTGGTCCAGATGGACGGCAAAGATGGCTTCGGGAAAGATCTCTTCGGCGGAGCGGATGAGGCCCTCCAGCATTTTGACGAGGGCATATTTGCGTGCGCCCCGCGAAATCTGGATGATGAACGGAGCTTGGGAATCCAGGTTGCCCCGGAACAGGCCGATGCACTGTTCCATGTTGTTGATGTTGTATGCCCCAATGGCAAAGCGACCATAGGCGATTTTGAACAGGTCTTTGGTTGTAACGATCATAGCGTCCTCCCTTCCAAAGTCATCGGGATTATATTTACCGGAGCGTCAACAAGAAACTCACCAAGTCTGCTACCTGCTCTTCGTGTTCCTCACGCCATTTGGCGTAAACTCTGACCGGCATCACGCCGTCGGCGAAGCCGGGCGTGGGCGGCACATCTTCCTGGGTGATGACTCGCCACAGGTACTCCTCCCCCTTGTTTCCCACACCGGCCAGGGAAGGACCGACGATGGTGCGCCCTGCTTGCAGGGAATGGCAGGCGTGGCACGAAGGACGCACCCCCCGACGGAACAGCCACTCACCCCGCCGTTGCATCTCGGCGGATTCTGCGAAGGTTTGATCGGCGACGGGAGTCGAGCGAGGACTGCCGGGATGTTCGCAGGCTGTTAGGGCCAGCATCAGGAACAAGGCGGCCATCAGTCCGACTCTTCTCAAGCCCCTTCCACCTCCTGTTCATCGGCGGGCCGCAGCCTCTTTGCCAGATCGCGTAGTTGCACGAAGCTGATCGGTTTCAGCAAAACCAGGTCGCTTTCTTCCTGCAAAATGTCGGCCATCTGGGGGTTGGCCGTGGCCAACAGAACTTTGGTGTCGGTCAAGCGTTTATCGGCGCGGATGAAACGCAGGATCTCGTCGCCGGAGACGTAAGGGAGGTGCAAGTCCAACACGACCAGGGCAGGCACAATCTGCGATAACCGCTCCAGGGCAGCCCGCCCATCGGTGATGATTTCGGTTTCAAAGCGGGCCATCTGCAGGGCATAGGCGAAAATATCGGCCTGATCCGGATCGTCTTCAACCACCAATGCCAACGGGTCCGTCATTGTTCTCCCTCCTTTACCTCTTCATAGGGGAGCAGGATGGTGAAGGTACTGCCCTGTCCCACCGTGCTGTCCAGCCGAATCTCACCTCCCATCAGCGTTGTCAGCTCCTTGACGATGGACAACCCAAGCCCAGATCCGGTATGCTGTTGTCGGCTGGCCGTTCCATCCACCTGCCGGAAAGGTTCAAAGATAAACTCCTGGGCTTCCGGGGGAATGCCGCAGCCCGTATCGGCAACCTCCATGGCCCATCGGTCGGCATCGGCCCGGTAGATGCGGACGCTGACCACACCTTGCTCGGTGAACTTGATGGCGTTGCTGACCAGGTTGCTCAGAATCTGTTGGAGCCAATAAGGGTCTCCCTTGATCTTCGGTGGCATATCCGGAGCGACATCGGCCTTCAGCTCCAGGCCCTTTGCTTGGGCCAGAGCACGGGCCGTGGAAAGAGCGGTTTCAATCAGTTTGGACGGGGAGAAGGGCTTGGTGTTGAACGTAATCCGGCCCGATTCTATCTGGGCTTGTCCTAACAGGTTGTTGACAAAGGTCAGGGCCTGTTCGGTGCTGTTGATGATGTCCCTCAGAACCTCCCGCTGCCGCTCGGTCAGGGGGCCGTAGACACCCTCTTGGAGCATCTCCACCCGCCCCAGGATGACGCCCAAAGGGGTGCGCATGTCGTGGCTGACGTTGGCCAGGAGCTGGGTTTTCAGCTGGCTGGCCGCCAGGGCTTCTTCGTGGGCGCGGGCCAGTGCCGCTTCTGCCTCTTTGCGCCGGGTGATGTCGCGGTCGTAGATCAGGACGCCTTCCACGTTGCCCTCTGCATCAAGGAGAGGGGTCCCTTTGCGCCAGACGGTGACGGTGCGACCGTCCCCCCGCACGATGAGAATCTCCCCTTCGGCAGATTGCCCCCGACGCACCAATTGCCACTTTTCGTGGGAAAAGGAAATTGAAGAGGGAGCCATGAACTCGGTGATCTTTTGGCCGATCATCTCCTCCGCAGGTCGCCCGTAGAGACGCACGGCACTGGAGTTGCAGTCGGTGATGATCCGCTCCCGGTCCAGGACAAGGACGGCATCGGGTGCGGCTTCAAACAGGTAGCGGAACCGCTGCTCGCTCTGTTGCAGTTTCCGCTCCATCTCTTTACGGATGGTGATATCGTCTTTGACCGCCAAATAGTGGATGATCCTGCCTTCTTCGTCCAAGATGGGCGAGATGGTCGCCGCTTCCCAGTAGAGATCGCCGTTCTTCTTTTTGTTGATGAGTTCCCCTTGCCACACGCCACCGCTGCTGATGGTCTGCCACATCTCTTCGTACAGCTCCGGCGGGTGTTTGCCCGATTTGAGGATGCGGGGGGTCTGACCGATGGCTTCCTCACGGGTGTAGCCGGTGATGCGGGTAAAGGCGGGATTGACATACTCAATATTCCCCTGGGGATCGGTGATGACGATGGTGCTCGCGCTCTGCTCCACGGCGCGGGAAAAGAGGCGTAGTTCCTCGGCCGTCGCCGCCAGCTGCCGGGCGTGAGCCTCAATCTGGTCCAGGTCCCGCTGGCGGAGGATGGTCGCGATCAGGAGTGCGGAGGAGACCACAACGACAAAGCCGCTCAGGTAAAACAGGTGCTCTGCATGTTCGGGAGGGACAAAGTATGTGAGAAGCAACAGGGAAATCACACTTGCCGTTTCCAGGGCCAGCAATCCCCATGGGCGCAAAAGCAGACTGCCCAAGACCAACGTGGGGATGATCCAGATCAAGATGCGGATGAGGTGTTCCGGTTCGGGGATCGGTTGGGAAAGGGTTGTCACGAGGGGGATGGCGGTAAAGACGGTCAGGATCAACACGAGGCCCAGGCGAAAGTACTTGGTCCGGCTCAGGCCGTAGACGGCGATGAGTACGAGCGTCGCCGGAAAGAAAAAGGGCACCGGGTGTCCGGTCAGGAGGGTGCGTAGGAAGCTGGAGATGAAATACAGGGGAAGCAACACCAGCACCAAAGCGGCCAACAACCGCGCCCGGCGGCGTTCCTCTACTTTGCGGACGGCAGGGGCCGGCTCGATCAGCCGGCGCCACAATTTTTGCATGAAGGTCTCCTATTTGGGGAGCTGATAGATGCCCCGCTTCAAAAGCAGGTCTGTCCCGCACTCCAGGTTGGCAACCCAGTCGATGAACCGTTTGACCATTTCTCTTCCTTCAAACATGGCCCCGTGTTGGGGTACGAGCCGCTCAATGTCCATGTGCCAGGCCATGGCCGCCCACTGACGACAGACCTGGGGAGAGGGCATGTAGCGGCGATGAAAGTCTTCCATGTACCGGATGTGGGCGTCAAAGTCGCTCACGACCTGGTAGGCATTGTCCGGTATCAACGAGGCCCCCAGGTCGCCGGAAAAGAGGGTCTTGGACACCGGATCGTAGACCTGGATGTTGCCGGTGGAGTGAAGGAAATGGGCCGGGATCAGGAGCAACTCCGTCCCCCCGAATTCCAGGCGCATTCCCTCGTCGGGGATGGAAAGGATCCGGTCCGTCGTGAGGCTCTTGGTACAAAAGGCAGGAATGAAGCGCAACCAAATGGAAGGGAAACAGATGGTCGCATCGGAAACCAGCAGATAGCCGTTCAGCCCGGCCCCTACGTCCGGGTCTTGGTGGGAAAGGATGACGTATTCTAACTTCTGCGAGGGCAGGAAAGAGGCCATCTCCGCCGTCAGTTTGGAAAAGAGCTTATTGCCGCCGGGGTCCAAAAGCACTCCTTTGTCGCCGTGGATGATGAGAAACTGATTGGCCTGAACTTCGCCTTCTCCTGCGAGGTCATGGAACATAATGCAGCGATGGGTTCCGTCGTTGAAAAGCTCCGTAGCCATGGCATCCATCTCCTTTGCTAAGCTCGGAACGTATTATAACCGCCATTGACGCGGAAAGCAAATAGGGCCATACAGACGGTAGGGCAAATTTCACACCGCAGAAGCAGAATGCGCCGAGCAACACGGCACACGCTGCTCCTTCCGGCCCTGTGACCGGGCGTCTGCGTAGGCGGACGCCCCATGCTATCGTCCAAGCCATCGGCCTGTAATGCCGCATAGCCCGGCCCAGGGGAGGGACATGGGCCGGAAGCCGATTGCTGTAGCCTCTTGCGTCACTTGCTGCTTTGCCGTTTTTGTGATAGAATACCTGCCGTGCCGCCCGCCCGTCTGGTGCGACCGGGGGCGGCAATTTGTTGGACAGAGGGGCCATGTTCCATTCTACACCTGCCCTTTGGCAGGCCATCCTGTGGCTGTATATCGGCGCAGCGGCCGTTTTGATCATAGGCCATCGGCTGCCCAATGAAGTACGCCGCCCGGTGGCGGCCCTTTGTGCTCTGCTCGCCCTCCGCAGTTGGCTCGTCGGTGGGGGGCAGGTGGAAATCTTTTGGGAACCCCTCAACCTGTTCCGCGCGGGGCCTGTCCTCCAGGCCGACGATCTCTCGTTGCTGGGTGGGATGACTCTGACCATCGTGACCATCGCCCTGGTGCTCGGCATCCGGGGCACAGGGCAGACAGCCTGGCATGGCCTGTTTCTGGCCCTGCTGGCCGGGAGTCTGTGGGCAACGGCGGCGGCCAATTTGCTTGCCCTGGCCCTGGGTAGCGCACTGATGGATTTGGCTTTGCTCGCCATGGCCCTTTCCGCCAAAGATGAGACGGGCCGGGCGGCGTGGCGTATGGCTGTTCCGGGGCTTGTCTCCACATATCTGCTCTTCTTGAGTGCGCTGCGGATGGATACGCAGATGGGGCATCCATCGCTGTTGGCCCGCAACCTCTCGTCGGATGCCCTACTTTTGCTCGGCCTTGCCGGTATGTGGCGTCTGATGGTCTTTCCCCTCCACCCCCGCCAGCTCGGCTCACCCCAAAGTGCGGCAACGGCCATCTTGCCCGCCGGGGTAGGCATATACCTGTTGGTCCGAGCCGAATCCCTGGGGCCGGTCCTCGGCAGCCATCCCTGGACCTGGCTCTTTGCCGCCGGCGGCTTGCTGGCCGGGGGGGTGATGGTTTGGGCCGGCAGTGTAGCAGCCCGCCGGGAGGAATCCCCCGGCGGGGTCATCAAAGCCATCCTGCCGGGTGTCATAGTCCAGCAAGGGGGCTATGCCCTGGCCTTTGTCCTCTGGGTGGGCGCAGATTCGCCCTGGCCCTTGGCGAGCCTGCCGCTCATCCTCGGCATCCTGACCATCGGTTGGGAAAGCACCCTGGAACAGGAAAGCGGAGAAGGGGAAGGATGGCTCGCCGGGATCACACGCCGCGTCCGGTCTGCCCTGGGGCAATGGAGCCTCGCCCTGTCCGCCCGCCTCCGCACCCCAACGGTGGAGCGTGCCCTGCGGTATGGGATGGCTCTGCCGTTCATCTTGGCCCTGCTGTCCGCCGTGGGCGGGCCGCTGACGCCGGGGGCGCGGGTTCGTTGGCCCCTTTACGCCCATCTGCTACACGCAGGGGGAGCGGCCCCCCTGCTCACCCTTTTGATCGCCGACACACTCCTGGTGGCCGGGATGCCCCTTGCTTGGGACATGCTACGGCAAAACCGCATCCGGCCCGGAGGAGGCCCTTTGTTGGCCCTGCCGATTCTGACGCTCCCCTTGATCCTCCTGGGCGTCGCGCCGGGGTTGGTGGGGGCGCCGAATCTGCCGCCGATCACCTTGCCTCCGGTTTCGGTCTGGGGCCTGGGATTGATCGTAATCCTGCCCTGGTTGATCGGTATCTGGTTCGCCCGCTTCGGCGAACAGGCCGAAGGCATCCTGACAACCCTGCACGCCGTCGCCAACCTGGATTGGCTTTTCCGAGCCGCAGGTTGGGTCGGCCGACAGGTGGTGGGCATCCTGTACTGGCTTGGGTTGGTGGGGGAAGGAGACGGCTGGTGGGGCTGGGCCTTGGCCGTCTTGGCCTTGGGGGTCGCCTTCTTGGCCGTGCGATAAAGAAACCGGGTCTCTGAGATGGAAGAAGCTTTTGCCGAAATCCTCAACACGTTGGCCGGAACACCAACCCTCATCGGGTTGATGTTGACGGCAGCCATCATCTTTCTGACTTCCGACTGGCGGCTTTCTCTGACCGCCTTGCTGCTCCAATACATCCTGCTGGGCCTGGCCGTAACCCGTTCCGCACCCGTGGAGATCGCCTTGGTCAAGATTTTGGCCGGGGTGTTGGCGGTGTTCATCCTTTACCTCTCGGCCCGACGGGTTCAAGAGATGGAGGAACCATCGGCCCCCTCTCAAAGGATGCACCTTTCCGGTTTGCAGTTGGGGTGGGATGCAGGGCCGCTGGGGTTGCCGTTGCGCCTGTTGGCCTTGCTGCTCACCCTGTTGGCCGTTGTACTGGCCTTTGAACGGGTGCATATCTCTTTCATGCCCGCCGACCTGTTTCTGGCCGCCTTATGGTTGACGGGCCTGGCGATGGTCAGCCTGATCATCGGCCACACCCCTTTGCGCGTCGGTCCGGCGGTTCTGAGCATCGTGGCCGCCTTTGACCTGGTCTACGGTGGCTTCGCTTCCAGCGTCGCCGTGGTGGGTTCCCTGGGCGCGTTGACCCTGTTGGCCGCCCTGGCCTTTGCCTACCTGATCATCATCCGGGGGTTGACGGCCCAGGCCGAGACGGAGGAGACCCCGTGAACCCCATTCCCGGTCCTTTCCTCCTGCTGGCCCTGCCGTTGCTGGCCGCGGTGATCGCCTATATGCTGCGCCGCTGGGCTTTGCCTGCCGCACTGCTTTCGGCGGCGACGGCGGGAACATTGGCCCTTCTCTGCATCCTCCTCCCCCTGGATCGCTCGGCTTTTGTGCTGGGCCGGGAAGTAGCCTTCGGTCGCCCGGTCGTCGTGCTGGGTCACAACCTCCTCCTTGATCCGGCAGGGCAGGCGTGGTTGGCCCTGGTCTTTGCGCTGGCCGCCATCCTGTTTCTGCTGGCCTGGCGCATACCCCAAGGCCACACCCTTTTCCCCCTGGGGCTGGTGATCCTCGGTCTATATGCGCTCATCGCCTTGCTCCAGGACGCGGCGGTGGCCGTTGTGGTTTTGGGGATCGGTGCGACATTGACGGTCTTTATCATCCAGGGAGGGCGGCTCGGCTCCGTCCGCGGCGCACAACGCTTTCTGGTGATCTCACTACTGGCCGTGCCTCTGTTGTTGACGGCCATCTGGATGGGAGAGCGGTCGCTGCTCAATGCCGAACAAACGGCCCTGGTCCGTGACGCCTTGCTCCCGGCGGCGCTGGGGTTTGGCCTACTGCTGGCCGCGTTCCCTTTCGGAACTTGGATGCCGGCCCTGGCCGCCGACGCCCCGCCGCTCATCACCGGGTTCATCTTTGCCGCCGGTTCGGCCATGGCACTCTTTGTCACGCTGCTCCTCTTCCGCAACACCCCCCTGTCGCTCACCGATCCGCTGACCCAAACCGTCTTTCAGCTGGCCGGTTTGGTGATCGCCGTCCTCGGGGGTTTCATCGCCGCGGCACAGCGCGATTTCGGGCGGCTGTTTGGCTACGCCGCCCTGAGCGATCTGGGCTACCTCCTGTTGGCATTGGGGTTCGGCTCCAGCCAGGGGCTGACGCTGGGCTTGTTGCATGTCGCCAACCGGGCTGCAGCCCTCGCCCTGGCCGCCGGGGGGCTGGCCATCTTGCGCCATTGGGCCGCCGATGACAGGTTTGACGCCCTGGGCGGCGTGGCCCGTCGCCTGCCCATCGCTACGGCGGGGATGATGCTGGGGCTGCTGGCCCTGGCCGGGTTCCCCTTCACCGCCGGATTCGCCACCCACTGGGCCGTCTACCGGGCCATGTCCAGCGAGCAATGGATTTGGGCGCCCATCTTTTTGATCTCGGCAGCAGGGATCGCCGTCGGCGCGGTGCGCGGCTTGAGCGCAATGCTGGACGGGCCGACAAGGGACGATCTGCGCCAGCCGTTGATCGCATCATGGCTGCTTTTAGGACTGATGGCCGTGGTCCTCCTGTTGGGGATCGCGCCGCAGCTATTTTTGGGGCCTGTCCAAAAAGCGGTGGAGGCTTTGGCTCTGTTCTAGGATCGCAGGGCGGGCGGTCGGCCGGCGGCCCGCCGGGTGCGGTTGCAACCGCGATTTCCTCTGCGCAAAACTTGTGCCGACGGGCCGGATTCGCGCATTCGTGTCCAATGCGCGGACGACCCGCGATTTTTGAGACCGGTGAGCAACAGCCTTTTGAGGAGGAACAATGACGGTAGAAGAGATTCTGCGTGAAGCAATCCAGGGAGAGCAAGAAGCCTACGAACTGTACACCAATGCTGCCGACCTGGTCCAGGCGGAGCACATCAAAGCATTGTTGCGCGATCTGGCCCAGGAGGAGCTGGGCCACAAGGCCAACCTAGAAAGGATGCTGGCCGATCCACAGCAGCTTTCCTGGCAGGTGGAAAACCTGCGGAGCAGCCGCGTGGAGGATTACCGGGTATCCGACCACTTGGTAGCCCAACCCCTGGGACCCGATGCCGATTTTCAGGATGTTTGCATCTTTGCTGCCAAGCGAGAGCAAGAATCCTACACCCTCTACAAGGAGCTGGCGGCCCAGAGCAGTGGCCGGGTCCGCGATCTGTTGGAGGCAATGGCCCAAGACGAACTACGGCACAAGAACCTGGTCGAGCGATGGTACGAAGAGATCGTCTACCAGGACTTTTAGACCTCCATCACCACGGGTAAGATCATGGGCCGACGCTTGGTCCGCTCATAGAGGAATTCGGCCAGGCTGTTTTTGATCTTGGAATTGAGAGTTGCTTTGGGGCCGCCGCCTTTGAGGGCGTCCAGCACACGATGAGAAGCGTCTTCAATGAGGTCGCCCGATTCGCGGATGTAGACAAAGCCCCGCGTGATGATGTCCGGCCCGACCACCACTTCGCCGCTGTCGGCATCCACGGCGACGACCACGACGACAAACCCGTCCCGTGAGAGGAGATGGCGGTCACGGAGGACGACGCTGCCCACGTCTCCCACACCCAAGCCGTCCACCAGGACATGCCCTTCTGTGACCTGACCGTTGGTCCGCCCCCAATCCCGACCGAATTCCAACACCGTACCGCTTTCGGCGATGAAAATGTTTTCCGGCGGGACTCCCACCTGCTCGGCCATGCGGGCATGGTGGATCAGGTGGCGGAATTCGCCGTGGATGGGAACGAAAAAGCGGGGCCGGACCAGGTTGAGCATCAGTTTGTGCTCTTCGCGGCTGGCGTGGCCCGAAACGTGGACCTGCATCCGCTGGTGGTGGTAGACCTCGGCCCCGGCGCGGAAGAGGTTGTTGATGGTGCGGTTGACCAGTTCCTCATTGCCGGGGATGGGGGTGGCCGAGACGATGACGCTGTCGCCGGGGCGGATGTTGACCTGGCGATGCTCACCCAGAGCCATGCGCACCAGGGCGGATGTGGGTTCTCCCTGGCTGCCGGTGCAGGCAATGGCCACCTTGTGCGGCGGCAATTCGTTCATCTGCTGCGGGGTGAGAAGCTCCTCCGGAGCAAAATCCACATAGCCCAGTTCGTATGCCTTCTTGGCATAGTTGATCATTGAACGGCCCACCAACCCCACCCGCCGGCCGAACTGCCGGGCCGTATCTACCACCTGCTGCACACGGGAGATGTTGGAGGCAAAGGTGGCGACGATGATGCGCCCTTTGGCGCGGGCGAACACCCGCTCAAAGGTTTCCCCCACCACCTGTTCGGAAGGGGTATGGCCTTCCTTCTCCGCGTTGGTCGAATCGGAAAGGAGCACCAGCACCCCCCGCCCCCCCAACTCGGCCAGCTTGGCAAAATCGGTCAACTGTCCGTCCACCGGCGTTTGATCAAATTTGAAATCGCCCGAATGGACGACCAACCCCACCGGGGTTGTGATGCCCAGCCCGACCCCATCGGGAATGGAATGGCAAACGTGAAAGAACTCAACGGTAAAGGGATCCAGGTCCAACACGTCGCGGGGGGTGATGGTGTGCAACTCTGCCTTATCCAGCAGGTGATGATCTTTGAGTTTGACCTCAATGAGGCCCCGCGTCAGGCGAGTCGCATAGAGGGGGGCCTGGACCTGGCGCAGCAGGTAGGGCAGACCGCCGATGTGGTCTTCGTGGCCGTGGGTCACGACAATGGCCCGCACCTGCTCTTTGCGCTCAAAGACGTAATTCATGTCGGGAATGACGATGTCAATGCCCAACATGTCGCTTTCGGGGAACATCAGGCCGCAATCCACGATCAGCAGCCGGTCGTCGTACTCAAACACGGTCATATTTTTGCCGATCTGCCCGATGCCCCCCAGGGGGATGATGCGTAGCACTTTTTCAGACAATGGGAACTCCTCTAAGGTCATCCGACCGCCGTGGTTCGGGGATAGGATCGCCGTCTTCCAGCGAAACCTCGATCCAGCCGCGCATGGCATCGCGGATCATCTCCACCGCCTCCTCCGGCGTGTCTCCTTCACTCATACAGCCGGGGAGTTCTTTAACTTGCACAAACCATTCACCCCCAGGCTCCGGGATCATCTCAATTGTGTACGGCAGGTTCAAGTAGTACTCCAACGTCCTGTTCATCTGAGCATCACTCCGCCTCACCCAGCAGTAGATCTTGCAACGCCAAAGGGGCCGGATCGCTGGCTTGGACGCGGGCCAGGCCGGCCTGGAAGCGGGGCAGGGTGTCGGCCAGGTAGACGCGGGCCAGGGCCGCTTTGCGGGCGTTTTCCCGCCCATCGCGCAGGATGAGCCAACCGGTAAGGGTGTAGACGGCCAGGTCGGCCAGGTCGGCGGCATAGTAGTCAATGACCGCCCGGTCGTCTATTTTCTTCAAGTGATCCACGGCACGATTGAACAAAGCGGTTGCTTCCTCCAAGCGGGCCTTCAGATCGGCCAGGTCGGAGCCGTATTCTTCGGCGGCCCAGGCATCAAACAGGGGGTTCAGGGCATGGCCCAGCAGCGGACCGGTGGCGGCCACAATCTGCAACTGGCTGGTCCCTTCATAGATGTTGGTAACGCGGATGTCGCGGTAGTGGCGTTCCACGCTGAATTCGCGCATGTAGCCGGTTCCGCCGTGGACCTGCATGGCCAGGAAGCAAACCCGGTTGCCCATTTCGGTCGCATGGTACTTGGCCAGGGGTGTCAGCACATTGGCCAGGCGGTCCGCCTCTTTGAGGCGTTTGCGCTCCTGGGCATCCAGCCCGCGCCGCGCCTTGCGCTGCTCCAACGCCTTTTTCATGTCCACCCAGCGGCCCGTTTCATAGACCAACGCCCGCGTCGCCTCTATTTCGCCTTGCATGGTGAGCAACATGCGGGTCACCGCCGGGATGCGGTCAATGGTCTGGCCGAACTGGACGCGCTTGCGGGCATAGGCCAACGCCTCGCGGTAGGCGGCTTCGGCGATGCCCACCGCCTGGGCGGCGACGGCGGCCCGCGCGCCGTTCATCAGCGCCCAGGTGTAGCGGATCAGCCCAAAGCGGCGTTTGCCCACCAGCCGGGCCGGCGTGTCGTTGAACTGCAATTCGCAGGTCGGGGAGGCGTGTAGGCCCATCTTGTTTTCCGTGCGACGGATGCGGATGGTGTCGTCGGCCTCCACGGCAAATAGGGAGAGGCCACGGGCGTCGGTGGAGCCTTCTTCGGAGCGGGCCAGGACCAGGAGCACGTCGGCGTTGCCGTTGGTAATGAACCGCTTGACGCCGTTGAGCCGCCAGGTCCCCGCTTCCTCATCCCACCAGGCGCGGGTCTGGACCGCCCCCAGGTCGGAACCGGCGTCTGGCTCGGTGAGGACCATGGCTCCCGTCGCTTCGCCGTTGGCGAAACGGGGCAGGATGCGGGCTTTGGTCTCTTCGTCGCCATATTCGGCGACGATGGCCGCCACCTCCTGCAGGGCAAAGATGGTCATCAGGGCCGGATCGGCGCGGGAAAGGATCTCTATCATCATCTGATGGATGGTAGTGGGCAGGTTCAGCCCGCCGTGCTCCCAGGAGAGCATGGCCCCCATCAGCCCGGCCTGACGCAGCAGGGTCAATCCCTCCTGGGTAGGCGCGGCGTAACGGACCTTGCCCCCTTCCAGGTGGACGCCTTCTTCATCGGCTTCGGCGGCGCGGGGGGCAATGCGGTTGGCGCAGATGTCGCCCAGCACCGTCAGCAGCCGTCGGTAGTTGTCCAGGGCGTCGGCATAGTTGCGCGGCGCGCCGGGGAATCGGTCATGGAAACGGTAGTCATCTTCCAGCATTTCGACCACCGGCCCGATCTCCAGGTGGTCCAGACGGAACTGTAGGTCGGGGTTATCGGTGAAAAAGTTATCAGCCATGGGGCATCTCCTCACAAGGAACGGTAAGCGCGGATCATCAGGGGGATGACGGTCCGCAGGTCGCCGACGATCTTGTAGTGGGCAATGTCAAAGATGGGCGCGTGGGGGTCGGTGTTGATGGCGATGATCTTGGCCGATTGGTCCATCCCGGCCCGGTGCTGGACCGCGCCCGAAATGCCGCAGGCGATGTAGAGCCGGGGGCGCACGGTGACGCCCGTCTGCCCTATCTGGTGTTCGTGGGAAATGAACCCGGCGTCCACCGCCGCCCGCGAGGCGCCCACTTCACCGCCCAACGTTTCGGCCAGGTCGTAGATCAGCCGAAAGTTCTCCTTGCTGCCCACACCCATCCCCCCGGCGACGATGATCTGCGCGCTTTTGAGGTCCACGCCGGGGGGGCGGGTTTCCCGGTGGAGCACCTGCACCACCAGGTCGGCATCGTCAAAGCGGGGTTCGATCCGCTCGACGACGCCGGTGCGGGTCGGGTCCGGTTGGGGCAGCCGCATCACTCCCTCGCGGACCGTAGCCATTTGGGGGTGCATTTTGGGGTTGACGATGGTGGCGATGATGTTGCCGCCAAAGGCCGGTCGGATCTGGTACAGCAGGTCGCGGTAGACCTGCCCCCGCCGTTCAAAATCGCCGATTTGCAGGTCGGTGCAATCGGCGGTCAGGCCCGCCGTGAGGCTGCTGGCCAGACGGGGGGCCAGGTCGCGGCCTACGGGCGTCGCGCCGTAGAGGACGATGTAGGGCTGCCGTTGACGCATCAGATCGGCGGCGACGCGGGCGTAGGGCAGGGTGCGGTAGACGGCCAGTTCGGGGTGATCGGCCAGGAGCACCCGGTCCGCGCCGTGCCGGATGAGGGTTTGGCTCAGGTCGGCGACGCCGTGACCCAGCAAGAGGGCAACCAGCTGACCGCCCAGACGGTCGGCCAGCTCCCGCCCTTTGCCCAGCAGTTCCAGGCTGACGGGGGCGATGCGGCCCTCGTCCTGTTCAATGAAAATCCACACGTCTCGTTTCATGTTCTCCATCCTGTTGATCCCTGAAATCTATCCACCGCAGAAACGCCGAGGCTGCGGAGATGGGATACGGAGCCATTGCGTTTCGGAGATGCATCCGGGGCCGGGGGAACCGGAGGGAATCACAAAATGTGCTCCGCGATCAGCTCACGCATCAGGGCGGTCAGGCCCTCGGCGTCGGGCGTGATCTCTTTGCTATCGGTCGATTCAAGGACGACGAAATCCACCTTGAGGACCTGAGTCGGCGAGCCGGAAAGGCCCACCCGCTCATAGTCCACGCCCACATCGGCCCCGTTCCACACGGTGATCCGCAACCCTCGCTCGGCCAGATAACGATCCAGGGAATCTTCATCCCCGAATTCGGGCCATTGTTTGAGCAAAGAGGCGTATTCCAGGGGAGTGGCGGCGAGTTTGTAGGCCAGGACGCGCCGCACGGAGGGAGGGCGGGGTTCGTTGGCCGAGGCGACGACGGTCAGCAGGCAGGGCAAGGGGCAGCGGACCGTTTCTGTGCCCAGGGGCAAGGCCCGCCGGACGACGATTTCGCCGTCCTGCAGCGATTCAATCTCTTCGGCGTAGGTGATCTGGGGCAGACCCAACTTTTCGGCGACCTGCGGGCCGACCTGGGCGGTGTCGCCGTCTATGGCCTGCCGCCCGCAGAACACCAGGTCGTAATCGCCGAATTCGCGGGCGAACCGCTCTACGGCGTGTTGCAGGACGTAAGAGGTGGCCAAGGTATCCGAACCGGCGGTCTTGCGGTCGGTGATGAGGATCACCCGGTCGGCCCCGCGGTAGAGGGCCTCGCGCAGCACCTCGGCGGCGCGGGGCGGCCCCATGGTCAGCACCGTCACCTGCCCGCCGTGGGCATCCTTGACCTGTAACGCCATTTCCAGGGCGTTCAGGTCCTCCGGGTTGAAAATGGCCGGTAGGGCGGCGCGGTTGACGGTTCCGTCCTCCTTCATCGCCTTGCCGGTGATGTTGGCCGTGTCGGGAACCTGTTTGACCAGCACGACGCTGTTGTACGGCATGAAATCCTCCTGATCTGTTCAAGTAGCAAGCCGGTAGCTCGCCCGGCGTCAGACGGCTGACCCCACGCCCGCGGACCGGTGGGCAGGTCGGCCACCGGCTGCAAGGGGCGATTCAACGCAAGCCGAACCGGCGCGCCCCTGCGCCGCCTCGCATTCCGGCGCAGGGCGGGCGAATGGGCAATTCGCCCCTAACGGCAGGCAGGGAATCATGTCTCCCAATAGAACACATCTCGGCGGGAAAAGTTGCGGCCAACAGGCGGTCTCGGCAGACCAATTTTCCCGTTCCGGGCAGGCTTGACCCGATCCGCCCCCACCGGCAGCGGTCCGGCGGGGGTAGACCGGACTCGGCGCACCGAGAGCAGCAACGACTCAACGGTTGAGGAACAGCCGGCGGCCGGGCCGCAGTCATGCCCAGGCCCCCGGCGCGAAGGATCGGCAGATACAAAGCGGGCCATATCCTGCGCCCAAAGGAGCGGATACGGCCCGACAAGAGCAACGGTAGATCGCGGGGTTGGTGGATCGGAGGAATATCCCCGATCCACCGACCCTGTTACCGGCGGATCCAGGTTCCCGTTTCACCGTCCAACGCCCTGGCAATGTTGGGCGGATCGGTGATCAAGGCTTGGCCTTCGGGATGGGCTTCCAGGTAGGCCAGGACCGCTTCAATTTTAGGTCCCATGCTGCCCGGCGCAAAGTGCCCTTCTTCGGCGTAAGCGCGGGCTTCTTCTACGGTCATGTGATCCAGCCACTTCTGATTCGGCTTGTTAAAGTTGATGGCAACCTGGGGTACTGCCGTGGAGATGAGGAACAGGTCTACCTTGAGCTGCCGGGCCAGGAGGCTGGTCGCCCGGTCTTTGTCAATGACCGCCCGCGTGCCGACCAGATTGCCGTTTTCATCCTCAATGACGGGGATGCCTCCCCCACCGACGGCGATGACGACAAAACCGTTTTCCATCAGGGTTCGGATGGCATCCAATTCAATGATCTTGAGGGGGATGGGGGAGGCGATCACGCGCCGCCACCCGCGCCCGGCGTCCTCCACTACGCGCCAGCCGTCTTTTTCAAACTTGCGGGCATCCTCTTCGGTGGTAAAGCCGCCGATGCCCTTGGTCGGGTTTTGGAAGGCGGGGTCGTTGCGGTCTACCAAGACCTGGGTGACGACGGCGGCGATCTGTTTTTGGATGCCGCGCTTTTTGAATTCGTTGTGCAGCGACTGGGCGATCATATAGCCGATAGAGCCTTGTGTGTCGGCGCCGATCATGTCCAGGGGGGTGGTGTGGACCTCATGGGCGGCCAGTTCGTTGCGGCGCAGGATAAAGCCCACCTGTGGTCCGTTGCCGTGGGTGATGATCAGGTCCCAGCCTCGCTCGATCATGTCGGCGAGGTGTTTGGCCGTCTCTCGGACGGCGTTCCACTGGGAAGGAACGTCTTCATGTTGCTTGTCCAAGATGAGTGAGTTGCCGCCGATGGCGACGACGGCGGTTTTTCGTTTCTCGGTCATGTTCGCTTCTCCTCGGATTTTTTACCAGTTTCCCATGGTGAGGGCCATGACGGCTTTTTGCACGTGCAAGCGGTTTTCGGCGATGTCGTAGATCGCGCTGCGGGGGCCGCTGGCCACTTCATCGGTGACTTCGCTGCCCCGGTCCACGGGCATAGGGTGGGTAAAGATGGCGTTATCGGTGCGGGCCATGCGCTCGGCGGTCGTCGTCCAGCCCTGGTAGGACATGGCCTTTTCGATCTCGGCCTGTTTTTGGAAGACGCCGTCCTTGTATGCCTCCGCGGTTACCCAGTTGCGGCTGTAGACGATGTGGGCACCGTCGTAGGCGACATCGGGGTCGTTGACGATGTTGAAGGTGGTTCCGTTTTCCGCACAGTTTTGCTTGACCCACTCGTACACTTCCGGGTCCAGGTCGTAACCATCGGGCCGGGCGATGGTGACGTTCATGCCAAAGCGGGAAGCGACCAACAACGCCTCCTGGACGCTGCACCAGGAGCGGGCCAGCGCGCCCGAAGCCCACGTCAGCAAAAAGTTTTTGCCTTTCAGGTTCTCATAGTTGGGGCGGCCCGGCCCTTCGCCGTACCACTCGGCCCAGCCCATCACGTCGGCCATGCCCTGGCAGGGGTGGAATTTGTCATCGGCCATGTTGATAATCGGCACGTCGGCCCAATAGGCATATTCGCGCAGCATCTCGTTGCCCGCGCCATAGTAGGGGACCTTGTCCTCCAAGATGCGGATGCCGATGCCGCACACATAGCGGGACATTACTTTGGCCGCGTCTTCAATGGTCTCGCCCGCCTTTTTCTCCGTTTTGAACCGCCCGGCAGAGGGGGTCATGAACTGGGCATGACCGCCCAACTCGGTGGCCGCAGCTTCGAAGGACATGCGCGTCCGCACCGAGGGGTTATAGAAGAACATGAGGAAGGTCTTGTACTGCAAAAGGCTCGTCCAGCGCGGAGAGAAACGATCTCGCTTCATCTTGGCCGCCAGGTCAAGAACGGCTTGGAGCTCCTCCAGCGACCATTCCTGGGTGACGATGAAATCTTTGCCGTACAGGTCCATTTTCGCCCTCCCCTCGGTTACATCGTCAGGGCCATGACCGCCTTTTGCACGTGCAGGCGGTTTTCGGCCTCGTCATAGACCACCGAACGCCAGCCGCTCTTGGGATCGGTGTTGTCGATCACTTCGTCGTCCACTTCCCAACTGCGGTCGGCGGGCAAGCAGTGCATGTAGATCGCATTCTTGTCGGCCAGCTCCATGTATTCGCGGGTGGCTTTCCAATCTTTGTAGCGGTCAAAAATCTCCTGGGTTTTTTGCGGGTCGTTCTCGCCGACGGGCGGCTGGAAGATGGGGGTAGCAGCCCAGGCTTTGGGGTAAAGGACGTGCGCTCCTTCGGCAGCCTCCATAAAGTCGTGGGTGATCTCAAAGCTGCTGCCGTTCATTTCGGCATACTGTTTGCAAGCAGCGATCACTTCCGGGTCCAGCTCCATCTCCGGGGGATGGGCCAACACGGTATCGCACCCCATCATCGTCGCGGCAATGATCGCGCTCTGGGGCACGGCACGGGGCTTGTGGATGCTGGGGGAATAGGCCCAGCTCATGACAAACTTGATGCCCTTGAAGGTCCCGAACTTTTCTTTGACCGTCAGCACGTCGGCCAGGGCCTGGAAGGGATGGTACTTGTCGTCCTCCATGTTCAAGACCGGGATGTCGGCCCAATAGGCAAAGTTGCGGATCATTTCGTTGGCCCCGCCGTATACCCAGTCCACCGGGTCACCGTAGCAACGGATGGCAATAGCATCCCCCATGCGGGAGAGGACACGGGCCACGTCGGAGACGCGCTCGGTGCTGTAGGCCACTTCCTTGCCGGGCAGAGCAGGGGTGTAGATTTTGCTGGGGTCCAGGTAGTGGGCATGACCGCCCAACTGGGTCATCCCCGCTTCGAAGCTATTGCGGGTGCGGAGCGATTGGTTGTAGAAGATCATGAACAGCGTCTTGGCCCGCAGCAGGTGGTCGTGGTACTGACCGATGGCCCGGTCCCGTTTGAACTTCAGGGCCAGGTCCAGGATCTGTTCCACCTCTTCTTTTGACCAATCCAACAAAGTGATGAAATCTCGGCCTCGGAATGTGTCGGTTCTCATTTTTCTCTCTCCTTCACAAAAATTTTTTAGACTCAAGTCGCTCGCGCCGGGGGCGTGGCGACTCAAGTCGCTCCTTTTGGGCCTGCGGCCGGGCGTATTCGTGCATTCGTGTATTCGCGTCCGCTTCGTGGACGGCCCGCATTATTTTCGAGAAAGCGGAGACGACTCTCGTCTACCAGTTTCCCAACCCCGTGCGCTTGTTGAATTCCCGGATCAGCTCATCAATTTCGTCCACCTGGGCATGGATGCTGCTCCAATAGTCGGGCTGATACCATTGGGCTTGGATCTCTTCATAGGTCTTGCCCTGTTGCTCGACCCAGGTGTAGTATTTCAGGTTGTGGATGCGACGGCGGTCCCAGTAGCCCAACTCCTCCACGTACTCAATGTTGGCGCCCAAGAGGTAACGGTGGTAGTCGGCGGCGGCATCCACCTCGCTGTAGGGGCCGTGCTCTTCGTGCAGCTCGCGCAGGCGGCTTTGGTACAGTTCCATGGAATCGGTCCAAACGGTGAGGACGATGTCGTGCTCGCCCAGTTCGTACCACTTGGCGAATTTGATGGCCGAAAGGACGTTGGCGATGCTGGAGATGCCCAGCAGGTCCAGCCGTTCCACCAGCGACTCCGGGACGCCCTGTTTGACCAGGTAGGCCCGTCCTTCCGGCTCGTTGAAGAGGCGCACCAAGCTCATGCACGCCTCGTCGTCAATGGCCATGACCATGTCGGTGTTTTTGACGTTGTGGATCCAGGGTACGTGCTTGTCACCGATGCCCTCAATGCGATGGCCGCCAAAGCCGTTGAGCAGCAAGGTAGGGCACTGCAACGCCTCGCTGGCCGCGACTTTGCTGGCCGGGAACAGTTCCTTCATGTAATCGCCGCAACCGATGGTTCCCGCCGAGCCGGTGGTCAGCACCACGCCCCGGTAGGTATCCAGCGGCCCCATCTCCTGCTCCAAGACCTCGGCCATGGCGTGCCCGGTTACGTCATAGTGCCACAAATGGTTGCCGAATTCGTCAAACTGGTTAAAGATCACAATGTCGTCGCCCCGTTCGGCTTTTAGCTCCCAGCATTTATCAAAGATCTCCTTGACGTTGCTTTCGCAACCGGGCGTGGCGATCACCTCGCCGGCGATGGAAGCCAGCCATTCAAACCGCTCGCGGCTCATCTCCTCCGGCAGGATGGCGATGGATTCGCAGGCCAGCAAGGCCGAGTTGTAGGCCCCGCCCCGGCAATAGTTGCCGGTGGAAGGCCAGACCGCCTTCTGTGTCGTCGGGTCAAACTGCCCGGTCACCAGGCGCGGAACCAGGCAACCGAAGGTGGCGCCGACCTTGTGTGCCCCCGTGGGGAACCATTTGCCCACCAGGGCGATGATCCGCGCCGGGACGCCGGTCAGCGAAGACGGCAACTCCACATAGTTCACACCACCGAATCCGCCCCCATGGGCCACCGGCTCGTTCTTCCAGGTGATGCGGAACAGGTTGAGCGAGTTCACATCCCACAAGCCCACGTTTTTGAGCTTGGCTTTGATCTCATCGGGGATGAGGGATGGATCCCGCATCTGGGCGAAGGTAGGGATGATGATGTTTCTTTCCCGCGCCCGTTGGACGGCTCGTTCCAATTTCTCCTGATTAATCGTCAAATCTATCATTTCGTCCTCTCTCCTGTTTTGATAAGAAGCAACCCGCCGGATCGGGACCACTCCCGGTTCCCAACCCGCGGCTCACCAGATCTCCCTATAAGCCAAAACCGCCATAACCAGATAGGCCACCGTCTTGGGGATCATCAACAGGCCGATGAGGGGGATTTGCCGGACAAATAGAACGACAGCCGTGTAACAGGCATAGGAAAGCAGGATCATGATCCCCATCCACCAAAAGGGCCGGTCGTCGTTGGCCCGCGAGTCGCGCAAAAAGAGATAAGCCACACCCAAGCCCTGGATCAGCAAGGGGATGTTGCGGATAATGGACCAGGGCTGGGGCGGGACCGGGCTGTTCCATTCGTTGGCCGGGACGGCCAGGAACAGCAAGCGGATCAATGCGGCGGCGAACAGCATCACCTCAAACGGCCCATAGGCTTTGCGATAGCGGACGCGCCAGATGGCGACCATCAGCACGTAGAACAGGGTGACGGTGATGGCCGTCATCACGGTTCCCAGGCCCAACAGGCTGAAGGTGGATCCGGCAAAGGTAAAGGAAACCGGCTCCGCGCCCCCCAGGGCATAGGCGACCACCCGAAAGCCAACATGCCCTGTATCCCCCAGAGCCAGGAGTATGAAGGCCATCATCACCAGATGGGCCGTGCTCTGGTCCTCCTCCCGCACCTGGGGCAGGCGGCGGCGCATTTGGATCACCAACCACCAGATGGCGATCAAATAGCCGATGTCAAAAACCACCTCCATCCAGATCCTTGCCGTTTCGGACATGAGATCTCTCCCATCCGTGAGGAACCCAGAATCACTCCATGTTCCCCGACTCCAACGCTTTCCTCACGGCATCCAGGTCCGGTGCGATGACCTGCGCTTTGCCCACCGACTGCATGGCGGTAGCGATGTCCTTCAGGCCGGAGCCGGTAGATAGGACCACGACCCGGTCGTCGCCGCGCACCAACCCTTGTTCCACCGCCTTGACCAACCCGGCGTAGGCGGCAGCGGCAGCCGGTTCGGCAAAGACACCCACCCCCTGGGCCAATGTCGGGATGGCGGCCACAATCTCTTCGTCGCCGACCCGCAAAAATGCGCCGCCGGTCTCGCGGACGGCTCGCAAGGCTTTGATCCGGTCGCGGGGCAGCCCGGCGACGATGCTATCGGCCACCGAGTGGGCCTCCACCGGCTTCATCTCCCAGCCTTCCAGCCCCTGCTCCCAGGCATCCACCAGGGGTGACGACCCGGCGGCCTGCACGCCGAGGATGCGGGGCATCTGCTCAATCCAACCCAGGGCCAATAGGTCTTTGAACCCCTTGTACACTCCGCCGATGATGCAGCCGTCGCCCACCGGCACGACTACAACCCAATCCCCAACACCCGGTCCTCGGTCGTGCAGCTGCTCGTAGAGTTCGTAGGCAACCGTCTTCTTGCCCTCGCTCATGTAGGGGTTGTAGGCCGTGTTGCGGTTGTACCAACCGAATTCGGGCGCGGCCTGCAAGCATAGCTCAAAGGCATCGTCATAGGTCCCATCCACCAACAGCACCGTCGCGCCGTAAACCAGCAACTGGGCGATCTTGGCCTGGGGCGCAGATTTGGGGACAAAGATCACGTTTTTCTGGGCGACGGCGGCGCACAGCCCGGCCAGGGCCGCTGCTGCGTTGCCGGTGCTGGCCGTGGTGACGACCTCATAGCCCCGTTCGCGGGTCTTGACCACGGCAATCGCCGATGCCCGATCCTTGAACGAGGCGGTCGGTTCCCGTCCATCATCTTTGATCCACAGGTGTTGCAAGCCCAACGACTCGGCCAGGCGCGGAGCAGGATAAAGGGGAGTCCAACCGACGCGGCCCAGTACCGTCCCCCGGATCAACGGCTCGACCACTTCCGGCTCTACCGGCAAAAGCGGCAGGTATCGCCAAATGGAGCGGGTGGGCGAACCGGCCAGCTTGGCAGGACTGATACGCCGGGCAATGCGCCGGTAGTCATAGACTACATCGAGAATGCCATCGTCGCCATGCTTGGGGCAAACATACTCAACCTCATCGGGGCCGTACTCCGTCCCGCAGATCATGCATCGCAAGCCAAGTACATGTTCCATAAGAGCATTCTCCCATTCATTCAGCGACGGACCACATGAAAGCGGAACCAATCGGGCAAGAAATAGTTGCGCGAATATTCAACGGGCCGCCCCTCGGAGTCAAACAGCCTTTCCTCCAACAGCAAAAGGGCCTGCTGCGGCGTCACGGCCAGCTTCTCGGCCAAAAAGTCGTCGGCATTGATCGCTTCTATGTTGGCCACGGCGTGGGCGATCTGCACTTCCGGCTTGGCCCGCAGTAGATCAAGCACCGAGCCGTTGAAATCTTTGCCGATGTCATCGGGAGAAAGAATGGACCGAGGGACCTGGTCCACCATGTAGGCGATGGGGCGATTCTGGACGATCAGGGTGCGTCGGATTTCGGTGAGAGGAGTACCCACCTGGACCTGAAGTTGCGCGGCCAACCCTTCGTCGGCCGGCAGCGATGCGATCTCCAGATCGCCGCACCGGACCTGAAACCCCTGGCGCGCCGTAAGTTGCAAAACGCTCTCCAGCCGTTCCAGGCCGCTTTCCAGGCGACGCCCATAGCCGGGGGCGACGAACGTGCCCACGCCGTGCTTGCGTAGGAGGACACCGGCCTGCTCCAAATTGTGTAGCGCTTCGCGCAGCGTAGGGCGCGAAATGCCCAACCGGGCGGCCAGCTCCTTTTCGGAGGGGAGCTGCTCACCGGGAGCATAAACACCTTGCTCTATCTGTTCGAGCAAGTACTGCTGCGCTTGTGTGGACAAGGGCACACGGTTGGCCCTGAGCGGCTGCATCCCATTGTCTGTCATCTGACATCTTACCTCAATGCGGCATTGTACCCCATTTCGGCTCCTCTGTCAAAACGCCAAGGGGGTGTTGCAAAAGATTCGTCGCGCCCCCGGTGGGCCGTCGGTCGGGCGCCCGGCCACAAGCCCGAAAAAGCGATCCCAACCGCCGCTGCGATCCGGCGCAAAGGGGCGCGGGTTACGGCCCGCCCGAAGGGCACGGCAGAGAGAGATTCATCGTTCGTTTTCGGAGCAGAGCACAGCGGTTTGACAAGGCCCCGATCTTTGTGTATAATGCACCCGCTTGTTTGAAAAACTTGCCCAAGCGTGGCGATAGATTGGTGATGGCGTTGATCCCCCAAAAACAAAAAGTAAGGAGGAAAAGATGTCAAGGAAGAAAGGAATGACGGCATTGAAAGCGGTTGTGGTTCTGTTGGTCCTGACCTCTATGGTGCTGGCCGCTTGCGGTCCGACCCCAGAGCCAACCAAGGCCCCCGAACCGACCAAGGCTCCGGAGCCGACCAAGGCTGCCGAACCGGAGCCGACTGAGGCCCCCGCCGAGGCGGAGAACGCGACCTTGGCCATCCTGCACTTTAGCATCATTGAAGGCACAACCTGGTCCGGGGCGCACGACCGCGCCGGCAAGCGCATCGCCGAAAAGTACGACAACGTGGATTACGTCTACCGCGAAGAGGTCGGCCCGGACGCCACCGTACCTTACGCCGAGGAACTGATCGCCGACGGCGCGGACATTGTGGTGGGCAACGCCGAATTCATGGGGATGCCCCTCAAAGACATCGCCGACAAATACCCCGATGTCTACTTTGTCTCCATCATCGCCAGCGACCTGACCACCAAGCGGAACTTTATCCGCATCTTCCCCCGCCAGTACCAAGCACTCTACCTGGAAGGCCTCATCGCCGGTGCACTGACCCAGACCGGCAACATCGGCGTCGTCTCGGCCTTCCCCTCCGTCCAGGTCATCCGGCGGCAGGCGGGCTTTACCCTGGGCGTCCAGGATGCCGCCGAACTGCTGGGCAAGGAGATCAACATCTATGTCAAATACGCCGGCGACTGGTACCTGCCCCAGGAAGAGCGGGACATCGCCGCCACCCTGGTTGATCAATACAACGTGGACGTGCTGACCCACCAGACCGACTCCGGCTCGCCCCTGGACGTAGCCCAGGAAAAAGGCATCTGGTTCGTCGGCAAAGATATGGACATCGTCGGCTTCTACGGCTGGTCCAGCACCGACACGGTGGCCGTCTCCTTTGACACCCGCTGGGAAGTGCTCTACGACCGGCTGGTTCAGGAGTGGCTGGCGGGCAACAAGAACCCCGACACCGTCCTCTACCTGGGCATGGAATCCTCCATGACCCTGGCCGACGGGACCGAAGAGGCCACCATTGACATCATGAACGACAACAAAGTGGGTGTGGATGCCATCAGCCCCAAAGCCCTGCCCTCCATCCCCCAGGAGATCATTGACCTGGTCAAGGAACGGCGGGAGCAAATGATGAAAGGTGAGTGGGATCCCTTCACCGCCCACGAATTCGTGAGCAACGGCACCGGCTTGGACCTGGAAGGGCTGCCGGTCCCCGAAAAGGGAACCGTGGTCAAGCCTGCGGGCGAAGAGCCGACGGCGGAATGGCTGCTCTCCAAGTTCAACTTTGACCTGGAAGGCACGACCATTCTGGAATAAAGGCGCACGGATGCACTGATGACCTTCACCGTAACCCGGTAACAAAAGGTCTGAGGCTCTCACAAATCAAAGACGATTCTCGTGGGAGCCTCATTCCTATTTTGCTTGCAGGAGGATTTATGCCAAAAGGACTCCTGGACAACATCAAACATGGCGATACGGTCCTCGAAGCGCGAGGGATCACCAAACGCTTCCCCGGCGTGGTCGCCAACGACCGCATTGACTTTGAAATGAAAGCGGGTGAGATCCACGCCATCCTGGGCGAAAACGGTGCGGGCAAGACGACGCTGATGAACATCCTCTTTGGCCTTTACCAACCCGACGAAGGCCAGATCTTTATCGGCGGCCAGGAGGTCAAACTCCGCTCCCCGCTGGATGCCATTGACCTGGGGATCGGGATGGTCCACCAGAACCGCAAACTGGTTTCCGCCCACACCGTCCTGGAAAACATCATCCTCGGCCATCCCCGTGCGGGAGCGATACTGAACATCAAGGAAACGAGCCGCGAAATCGAAGAACTGTGCGCCCGCTACGGCTTTGAAATTGACCTGAAAGCCAAAGTTTGGCAGCTTTCCGAAGGGGAAAAACAGGTTGTCGAAATCCTCAAGGCCCTCTATCGCGGAGCCAAAATCCTCATCCTGGATGAGCCGACCTCGGCCCTGGCCCCCCCGGAGACGGAAAAACTGTTGAACTCCATCCAGGCCATGGCCCAAGATGACCTGGCCATCGTCCCTTTTATCACCCACAAACTGCCCATCGTCTTGGCCATCAGCGACCGGGTGACGGTCCTGCGCCGCGGCAGGGTGACGGCCCGCCTGGAAACCAAGCACGCCACCGAACAGGGCCTGGCCAAAGAAATGGTGGGCCGGGAAGTGCTCTTTCAAATTGAACGGGTCCAGGTCGAACCGGGCGAACCGATCCTGGAAGTGCAAAACCTTTCTGCCCTGAGCAACAAAGGGTTCATGGCCCTCAAGGGCGTCTCCTTCACCGTGCGCGAAGGCGAAATTTTCGGCATCGCCGGGGTTTCCGGCAACGGCCAGCAGGAACTGGCCGAAGTGTTGGCCGGGCTGCGTCGGGCGGAGGGGGGCAAAGTGCTCCTGGATGGGGTGGACATCACCTATGCACCCACCCTGGAGCGGTGGCAGCGGGGCATGGGTTACATCCCCAGCGAGCGGGTGGATGTCGGCTCCATCGGCGACTTTTCCCTAACAGAAAATGTGGCGATGAACTACTACTTTGATCCCAAATTCGTCCACTATGGCATCCTGGATTACGGGGGCCTGCGGCAGCTCACGGAGGAGCTGATCGCCGAGTACGACGTGATGGCCCCCGGACCGGACACCGTAGCCAAGAACCTTTCGGGTGGAAACCTGCAAAAGATGATCCTGGCCCGCGTGCTTTCCCGCAAACCGCGTTTGGTCGTTGCCAACCTACCCACCCAGGGACTGGACGTGGGCGCCATTGAATTCGTACGGACCAGGCTGATGGAAGCAAAAAAGGAAGGAGCCGCCATTCTCCTGATCTCGGAGGATCTGGACGAAGTGCTATCGCTGAGCGATTGGGTTGCCCCGATCTACGAAGGGGAATTCATGGACATCATTCCCGGAGAAAAGGCCGACAGGGAGTATGTGGGAGCCTTGATGGCCGGTTCACGCCAGGTGGAGGGAAAAGCATGAGAATCGGTCGCTATGAACTCAAAAAGCAAAGGCGGGTGACGCTATCCGGTTGGGAAGCGGTGTCTATCTCGCTGCTGGCCATTCTGTTCTCCCTGCTGCTGTTCAGCCTGATCTTTCTCCTGGCGGGGGTCAACCCCCTGGAAGCCTACCGGGAGATCTTTTCCTACGCCTTTTTGAACCCCTTTGGCCTGCCGTTGACGATCAACCGCTTCATCTTCTTGCTGCTGTGTACCTACGCCTTCATCATCCCCTTTCGGGCCGGCCTGTGGAATATCGGCATGACGGGGCAACTGTACGTCGGGGCGTTGAGCACCTATGCCGTGCTGCTGGCCTTTGGGGCCAAAGAATCGCGCAGCATTGAACTGAACCCGATGCTGGTCATCCCCCTCATGCTCCTGGCCGCCGCCCTGGGCGGAGCGGCCATCGGGGCCATTGCCGGGTTCCTGAAGGGCCGCTTCAACACCAACGAGATCGTGGTGACAATGATGCTGAATTTCATCAGCTTCTGGGTTGTCTCCCAAATGATCAAAGAGGGGGGGATCTTTATGAACCCCGGCGGGCGGGGCGAGAGCTTCGAAATGCCCCCTTCGGTATACGCACCCCTATTCGGCAAAATCCCCTTCACCATCCTGATAGCCTTGGGGTTGGCCCTGCTCTTGACCTTCCTCTTTGCCAAGACCAAGCTAGGCTACCAGATCCGGGCCTACGGCCACAGCCCGGCAGCCGCCCGCTACGCCGGGATCAGCCCGGTCAAAATCCCTTTCCTGGTCTTCATCCTGGGCGGGGCGCTGGCCGGTTGGGCCGGGTATCACTATTTCGCCGCCGTCCCCGGCGTCTACAAAATCTCGCGGAACTACGGCTACTTCGGCGACCTGGCCTTCTACGGCATCATCTGCGGTTTGATCTCCCAGGGCAACTCCCTGGCCGCCATCCCGGTAGCCTTGCTCTTCGGAGGATTGTCCATCGGCGGGAGGTTCCTCCAGGGCAAGGTCCACATGAGCTTCGGCGTGGATTACGCCCTGCTGGGTGTGCTGATGATCACCCTGGTCGCCTTCCAATTCTTTTATCGCTACAAAATCGTGCTGATCAAAACGGAGGAGGAGCAGGCAGATGTGGGAGTTTCTCATTAGGAGTCTGGAAGCCTCGACGATCTTTACCTTTGCCGCCCTGGGTGAACTGATCGACCAACGTTCGGGCATTTTGAACGTCGGGGTGGAAGGGGTGATGCTTTTCGGCGCGACGTTGGGGTTCATCGCCGCCCAGACGACGGGTAGCTACCTGGTCGGATTTGCCGTGGGGATCGCCATCGGCGCGTTGCTGGGCCTATTGCACGGCTTTTTCTCCATCACCCTGGGGGGCGACCAAGTGGTGAGCGGCATGGGCATCTGGATCTTTGGCTTTGGCCTGACGACCTACATCGGCAACCCTTACACCGGCCCCCTGGGGATGGAGCGCATCCCCACGATTTTCGGCATCTCCCCTTTCTTCTACCTGGGGTTGATCCTGGTGGGCGTGACCTGGTTCGTGCTGACCAAGACGAGCCTGGGCTTGCGGATCCGGTCGGTGGGGGAAAACCCCTCGGTGGCCGAGGTTTCCGGGGTGAACGTCACCCGCACCCGCTACCTGTGCGTCACGGTCAGCGGAATGCTCATGGGCCTGGCCGGGGCCATCTATGCCCTGGATTACAACCCGGTCTGGAACTACAACTTTCTCATGGGATGGGGATTCATCGCCCTGGCCCTGGTCTTTTTCTCCATGTGGAACCCCATCATCCTGTTGGGCGGCTCCCTGCTCTTTGGGACGTTGTGGCAACTTTCCCTCAACCCCCAATTGGTGCTGCCCGGCGTCCTTTCCCGCTACATCTGGCGGACGGTTCCCTTTGCCATCACCCTCATCGTGCTGGTGGTCATGTCCACCAAATGGTTCCGCCTGCGCTGGGGAGCGGCCAAGCCGGAGGCGTTAGGATTGCCTTACGTCAAAGAGTGACGGAAGGGTGTGACGGCTCCGGGGCCGCATTTTCCCCGGTCCGCAACATCCCCTCGCTCCCGACGCCGACCCGACTGCAGGGACACCGAGAGCACGGGGAAAATCATGTAAACCAACTACCCCGGCAAAATCGGCTTCTCCGGAAAGGGCAGGTCTCAGACCTGCCCTTTCCTTTCCCCCGCGGTCCAAAATTGTGCCCCCCACCCTGCCAACCCCTTTGTGCGATTTGACAAAGAGGACCCGGTATGGTATCCTCTATCTGCAATTTGCACATAAGGGCAAGAAAGAGGTAGTGGCAAAATGCCGTATGTCCGTCGGCGATGGCGGGAAAAGCGAAACGGGGAATTTTGCCCCCGACGCATCCATCGGTTTTTGGAACCGTGCTTGCTCTTACTGCTACACCATGAGGAAGCCCACGGCTACGAGTTGCTGGAAGGGCTAAAACCCTTTGGTTTTGAAAAGAACCCGGTGGATTCCAGCACGGTATACCGCTTCCTGCGCGATCTGGAGGAACGGGGATTTGTCACCTCCCGTTGGGATACCGAAGGGGGCGGCCCGGCTCGCCGCTTATACCGGATCACCGAGGAGGGCGACCGCTACCTGGCTTGGTGGGTTGGTGACCTACAGGAGACCGACCGGGCGTTGCACAACTTTTTGGAAGCGTACAAAGCGCATATGAAAATGCACCAATAGGGAGGGAGAACTTTGGTCACGGAAGCAGAGATCCGCAAGGCTCTTGAACGGGTCATGGACCCGGAGCTACACAAAAACCTGATAGAACTGGGCATGATCCGCCGGGTAGAGGTGGACAAAAAGGGCCGCGTCAAAATCACCGTGGCCCTGACGACAATGGGCTGTCCCCTCAAAAACCAGATCGTGGACGACATCAAACGGGAGGTCGGTAAACTGGCGGGCGTCAAAGCGGTGGATGTGCAGCTGACCGAGATGACCGAGGAGGAAAAACGGCGCATCGGCATCGGCACCGGCGGCGGAGACAAGGGAGCCGTCGAAGACCTGAACGACATCAAACGGGTGATCGCCGTGATGAGCGGCAAGGGCGGCGTGGGCAAATCGTTGGTCAGCGGCCTGCTGGCCGTAGCCCTGCGCCGCGAAGGGTACGAAGTGGGCATCCTAGACGCCGACATCACCGGGCCGAGCATCCCCAAAATGTTCTTCCCCGATGGGGCACGGCTGGGCCTAAGCCCCCTGGGGCCGACACCGCCCCTGAGCAAAGGCGGCATCAAGGTTATGTCCATCAACCTACTCCTGGAACAGGAGGATCAGGCCGTCATCTGGCGCGGGCCCCTGGTCAGCGGGGCCATCAAACAGTTCTGGGGCGACATCTTCTGGGGCCAATTGGACTACCTTGTCGTGGACCTGCCCCCCGGTACATCCGATGCGGCGTTGACGGTGATGCAGTCGCTGCCGGTTTCGGGCATCGTGCTGGTCACATCACCGCAAAGCCTGGCCGGGATGGTCGTCCGCAAGGCCGCCCGCATGGCCCAGCAGCTACAAACCCCCATCCTGGGCCTCATTGAAAACATGAGCTACTTTGAATGCCCCGACACGGGCACACGCTATGACATCTTTGGCCCCAGCCACGCCGAAGAGACGGCCCGACAGATCGGCGTCCCCTTCTTGGGGCGGCTGCCCGTGGACCCCGAAATCGCCCAACTGTGCGACGTGGGCCGCATTGAGGACTATGCCGCACCTGCCTTCCGCCCCATCGCCCAGGTGCTCGCCGAGCGGACGCCGGAGGCGCGGCGGACCATGTTCCTGAACGTGCCGACAAAATAAAATTTCAAAAAAGAAGGAGGATCATCATGTATCGCGTAGACATCGAACAGTGCACCGGTTGTGAGACATGCGTAGAGGTATGCCCTGTGGAGGCTATCTCCATGGTGGACGGTCATGCCTACATTGACATTGACGAGTGCATTGAGTGCGGAGCCTGCGCCGCCGAATGCCCGGAAGAGGCCATCGTGGAGGTGGACTAGGAATCGCCAAGACCGGATTCCGACGGGAGCACAAAACTAGAAACCAAGCCGTCTCGGCGGTAAAAAATAAAAAAACGCTGCGAGGTGCTCATGATTATCCGCAATCTCAAAAAATCGGCCGAAACCTTGCGCCAGGCACTGGAGCAAGAAGACGCCGCCGCCATCCGGAAAGCCCAAGCCGAATTTACCCGTGCGATCAAAACTGCCTGGCAACAATACGAACAGGGCCAAGTGGTTGTTGAGATGCGGGGCCTCCCCCGGTTGATGTACTACTGGGCCGTCGAGGACCTGCCGTCAAGAGCGCAGGACCCGACACAGTGGCTGAGCCTTCGCCGCGAGCTGGGGCATTTCCTGCGGATCATGGAGATCTCCATCAAACCCCAGGAGCAACCCAGCGAAGCATAGGTCCCCAAGAGAGCAGGGATGAGAGGAGAGAAGCGTATGACACAAGAGGTGGATGGTTGTGTCAAACCGGCAGCCGGGCCGCTGGTTGCCCCGCCTTCCCCCGCAGGGGGAGCAGAGGTACAAGAGGAGGTCAGTATGGTGATCGCACGCACAGGCAAGGAAGCTCCGGATTTTGAGGCGACGGCCTACGTTCCGGGCGAAGGGTTTCAGAACATCAAACTCTCCGACTATCGGGGCAAGTGGGTAGTGCTCTGCTTCTACCCCGGTGACTTTACCTTCGTCTGACCGACCGAGTTGGCAGCGGTCGCTGCCAGGTACGCCGATCTCCAGGCACTCGGGGTCGAGGTCCTGTCGGTCAGCACCGATAGCCGGTTCGTCCACAAAATCTGGCAGGAAGAGGAACTTTCCAAGATGATCGAAGGCGGCGTTCCCTTCCCCATGCTCTCCGACGGCGGCGGACGGATCGGAACGGTGTACGGAGTGTACGACGAAGAAGCCGGGGTAGACATCCGAGGCCGCTTTATCATTGACCCGGACGGCATCATCCGGGCCATGGAGGTCCTCACCCCCGAAGTCGGGCGCAACCCCGATGAACTGATCCGCCAGATCAAAGCCTTCCAGCTCGTGCGGGAAACGGGTGAAGTCACACCCTCCGGCTGGCAGCCGGGTGACAAAACCCTGACTCCCGGCCCGGCCCTGGTAGGCAAGGTCTGGCAGGAATGGAAGCCGTAGAACCGGCGTCCCTGCTCTCATCCGGGAGTTGGTAGATTGGGGGTTGGCAAAGCGGACCGCGCGTCCAATCTCCAATCTACCAGCCGACTAGATTAAGGAGAATTCTTATGAAAGTTGTAGTTTCTGCTCAAGGAGAAAGCCTGGACGCTGCCGCAAGCCCCGTCTTTGGCCGCTGTCCGGCTTTTGTCTTTGTGGATACCGAAACCTTCCAGGCAGAGGCCGTGGCCAATCCGGCCATGGGCCAGAGCGGAGGGGCGGGCATTCAGGCCGCCCAATTCGTCGTCAACCGAGGAGCACAGGCGGTACTCACCGGCAACCTGGGGCCGAACGCCTTTGACGTGTTGCAGGCCGCCGGCGTGCCCGGCTACCGGGCCATCGAAGGCACGGTCCGCCAGGTGGTGGAGGCGTTCAACGCCGGGAAGCTGGAGCCGATGAGCGGCGCCAGCGTCGCCGAACACGCCGGGATGGGCCGGGGGCACGGCATGGGCCGCGGGATGGGCCGCCGGGCCGCTGCGCCGCCATCGCCGCCCCAGGTGAACAGGGAGGCAGAGCTGGCCGAACTGCGGGCGAAACTCCAGGACCTGCGTCAGCAACTGGCCGATGTCATGGCGAGGATCGAGGCGTTGGAAAAGGAGGGCTAGGCTATGCGCATCGCCGTATCCGCCGACAACAAAAACGGGCTGGATAGCGTGGTCAGCCCCCATTTCGGGCGTTGCCCGCACTTTATCCTGGTGGATCTGGAAGGCCGGGAGGTCAAAGAGGTCCGCGAGGTGGACAACCCCTACTACTCGGCCCATCAGCCGGGCCAGGTCCCGGCCTTCATCCACAGCCTGGGCGCAGACGTGATGCTCACCGGCGGGATGGGAAGCCGGGCCATCATGTTCTTCCAACAGCTCGGCATCGAAGGCGTGACCGGGGCCTACGGCACGGTGCGCCTGGCGGTGGAACGCTACCTGGGCGGCGAGCTAAAAGGAGCCGAACCGTGCAGCGAGAGCGAAGAACACGGCCACGGCGACATCCCCGCCGAGGGCGAATATGAAGAAGACGAGCTAGGCCGCCTGAAAGAAGAAGCGGAAATGCTCCGCCGCCAGCTGGAAGAAGTGAGCGACAGATTGGGAAACCGGTAGGGCCGACGGCCAAGACCGCCCCCACCGGATCGCAGGCCGGAGCAAACGCCCTCGTCGTTGCCGACCTGCAAAATTCCCGGCTTGTGCCAAAGGAGGAAAATCATGGGTAGAGGACTAGGACGTGGTCGAGGAGCCGGTCGCGGCGGAGGCCGCGGGCCGGGCCGCATGGGCGGCCCCAAAGCCGCCGGGCCGGGGGGCAACTGCATCTGCCCCAGCTGCGGAACCCGTGTGCCACACCAGGCGGGAAAACCGTGTTATGAGATCAAGTGCCCCGCCTGTGGCACGACCATGACCCGCGAATAATGGCTGCCAGGGTCGCTTGGGCGTCTATCGCCGTCAATGTCTTTTTGACCGTTCTGAACCTGACCATCGCCGCCGCTTCGGGCAGTTTGGCCGTGGCCGCCGAGATGGTCCACAACCTGGTGGACCTGGTGGCCTCGGTGGCGGTGCTGGCCGGGGTCAAAATCTCGGAACGGGAGAGCCGCGCCTTCCCCTACGGCCTCTACAAGGTGGAAAACCTGGTGGCCGTAGGGGTGGCCCTGCTCATCTTTTTCACCGGCTACGAGATCGCCAAAAGTGCCCTCTTTGCCGAAACGCAGCCGGTGACGGTCAACGCCTGGATGCTGGGCGGCGTGGTCCTTTCGGCGGCGGTCCCTTTGGCCTTTAGCGTCTACGAAATGCGGGCAGGCCGCCGGATCAATTCGCCCAGCCTGATGGCCGACGCCCAGGAGTATCGCGCCCATGTCTTTTCATCGGGCGTCGTCCTGCTGGCCCTGCTGGGGCAATGGATCGGTGTGCCGCTGGACCGCTACGCCGCCCTGGTCATCGTCATCCTCATCGCCAAGACCGGCTGGGACCTGCTGCGCGACGGGATGCGCGTCCTGCTGGATGCTTCCCTAGACGCCGAAACGCTGAACCAGGTGCGGGCCTTGATCGAGGCCGAGCCGACCGTCACCGAGGTCCGCTCCCTGGTGGGGCGCAACGCCGGTCGCTACCGCTTCATCGAGGCGGAGGTGGCCCTGCGGGTGGACGATCTGGAAAAGGCGTATGCCATCGGTCGGCGGCTGGAACAGACCATCCGCGAGCAGGTCCCGTACGTGGAGCGGGTGTTGCTCCACTATGAGCCGCAGGTGCGCACCCATCTGCGCTACGCCGTGCCCCTGGCCGACCCCGGCGGCACGGTGAGCGAACACTTTGGCGAGGCTCCCTACTTTGGCCTGGTCACGGTCCGCCTGGCCGATGGGCAGGTGGAGCGGCAGGAGGTGGTTGCCAACCCCTACCTGGCGGTGGAAAAGGCCAAAGGCATCCGCGTCGCCGAGTGGCTGGTGGGCCTCAAGGTGGACGTGGTGCTGCTGCGCGAGGACTTGCAAGGCAAAGGGCCAACCTACGTCTTTGGCGACGCCGGGGTGGAAATGCGGCTGACCCAGGCGGCAACACTGGCCGAAGCGGTATCGGAAGCTTGAACTGCAAAGGCGCAAAGAACGTAAAGAAAAGATAAAAAACTTTGCGGCCTTTGCGTCTTGGCGGTTCCAAAATCTGAACCGCGAAGGCGCAAAGGGCGCAAAGGAAGGAAGAAAAAGGAAAAAACCTTCGCGCTCTTGGCGTCTTGGCGGTTTCAAAATCTGAACCGCAAAGGCGCAGAGGGCGCAAAGAAAAGTAAAAAAAGGCTTCAAGGAGTCTCCCTTATGATTATCGCCGTTGCCAGCGGCAAGGGCGGCACGGGCAAGACAACCGTCGCCACCAGTTTGGCGCTGTCTATAGACGCCGCCGATCTGTTGTTCCTGGACTGCGACGTGGAAGAACCCAACGCCGCCCTCTTTCTCAAACCGATGCTGACCCACCGCGAGGAGGTGGGTATCCTGATCCCGGAAGTGGACTTTGACAAATGCACCTACTGCGGTCGCTGCGCCGAGGTGTGTGTTTGGCACGCCATTGCCGTGGTGGGCCAAAAGGTGCTCATCTTCCCCGAACTGTGCCACGGCTGCGGGAGCTGCACCCTCAACTGCCCGCAAGGAGCCATCCATGAGGTGCTCAACGTCACCGGCAGCTTGGAATGGGGATCGGCGGGGCCTATTGACTTTGCCCAGGGCACAATGAACGTGGGGCAAGCGATGGGCGTGCCCATCATCAGCCAGTTGAAGAAAAAGATGATGCCCGAAGGGGCGGCAGCGACCGAGCGTGTAGTCATCTTGGACGCCCAGCCGGGCACATCCTGCCCCGTGGTGGAAACGATGCGCGACGCCGATTTCGTGCTGATGGTCACAGAGCCGACGCCCTTTGGCCTCCACGACCTGCGCCTGGCCGTCCAGGTGGCCCGCGATGAACTGGGCCTGCCGGTGGGCGTCGTCATCAACCGCGACGGCGTCGGCGACCGCAGCGTGGATGATTATTGCGCCGCAGAAAACATCCCGATCCTGATGCGCATCCCGCTGGACCGACGCATCGCCGAGGCGATTTCCGACGGCAAGGCGTTGGTGGAAGCGTTGCCGGAATACCGGCCTGCCTTCCGGCAGCTGTATGAAGAGATCGTAAAGCAGGTGCAGCGATAAGGATGCCGCGCCCCCAGGGCACGGCGCAGCCGTTTCTCAAAGATGCAGAGGATGGATTTCCTTTACCGCGCCATCGGCGTTATCCATAGCCCCTTTGCGGGCGTTGAGGGTGTGCCCATCCAACCGGCATCGGCACGGGGAATCGGCGGCACGGTGGAACTGTTTGCCGAATTCGAAGACGGGCTGAAAGACCTGACCGGCTTTTCTCACATCATCTTACTTTACCACTTTCACCGCGTCGGTCAGGCCCGATTGACCGTCACACCCTTTCTCGATGAGGAGCCGCACGGCATCTTTGCCACACGGGCGCCGACGCGGCCTAACCCCATCGGCCTGTCGGTGGTCCGGCTGGTGGGCAGGGAAGGATGCACGCTGTACATTGAGGACGTGGACGTGGTGGACGGCACACCGTTGCTGGACATCAAGCCTTACGTCCCCGAATTCGACCATCCGCCCGTAGAGCGCATCGGCTGGTTGGCCCCGGCCCGCGACCGGATCGCGGGCAAGCGGGCCGACGGGCGGTTTGGGTGAGGGGAGAGAACCGAGGATCAGGCCGGTTGGAGGGTGAGGGGAACTCCCTCGGACTGGAGGGCGTGGAAGAGGGGCGTGCGGTAGCGGGCCATGCGCTCCCATTGGGAGCGGCCCACGGCCCGGACGGAAAGGAGCAGGTCATATTCCAACGAGACGCGGGCGGCCAGGCGGCGCACCTCGGACTGGAGTTGAGGGTCGTCATCGGTCAGACGGACCAGCACATCCACATCCGAGTCAGGGCCGGAATCACCCCGCGCTTTGGAACCGAACAGGACGACCGACGATACCCGGTCGCCAAAGCGGGCATGGAGCTGCCGGACAAAGATGTTCAACGCCAATCGTTCGCCAGTTGTCAACGGTGGAGCCATCATAGCCAGATTCCTTCTTCTTCCAGAAGGTAAGCAGCACTCCGCTCGACAAAGCGACGGGCATCATCCAACCGAGCCTGGGCAATGTCCCGGTCAGCGTAGCAGGTGATGTCGTAATCGCTATCCAGGCGAGAGTCCATAACATCACCGTACAAGTCACTGTATTCGCGCTCAATGAGGCCGGGTTTGATGAAATACTGGCGAAAAGCAGCGATCACCCCGGCGTGCTTGCTGCGGCTGATGCCTTTGGTCCACAGCAGGCCGCTGGCGGCGTAAAAAATGGCATAGTAGGCCCGGTTGATGGCCGTATCGTAGAACCCTTGCTCTATGTTTGATTCCGCCGCTTCCAGGGCGCGGCGGGCGGCACGGAGATAGGCTTTGATCTGGCTGCGCCGTTCTAAAATCTCTTCGGTCATGGCCTGTTCATTATAAAAGATCTGGCAGCAAAAGTCAAAGGAGTGAAATTTTGAAACAACTGGTCATTCTCAGCGGCAAGGGGGGCACGGGCAAAACGTCGGTGGCGGCGGCCCTGGCCCACTTGGCCTCCCAAGAAATGTCCATCGTCCTGGCCGACGCCGATGTGGACGCCGCCAACCTGGAGTTGGTCCTGGCGCCGACCAAGCTGGAAGAGCATGTTTTTATGGGCGGCGAGATCGCCATCATTGATCCCGAAGCGTGTAGCCTCTGCAATCGCTGCTACGAGGTCTGCCGCTTTGACGCCGTGATCCCCGGCGACGATGCCTATCGGGTGGACCCGCTGGCCTGTGAAGGGTGCGCTTCCTGCTTTTACCAATGCCCGGAAGAGGCGATCCGCATGGAGGAGCAACAAGCGGGCCTCTGGTTTCGCTCCGACACGCGGTTTGGGCCGCTCTTTCACGCCCACCTGTTCGCCGCCCAGGAAAATTCGGGCAAGTTGGTCACGCTGGTCAAGCAGCAGGGCCGCCTCCTGGCGCTGGATGAGGACCGCGAGCTGCTCATCGTGGATGGGCCGCCGGGCATCGGCTGCCCGGTCATTTCGGCCAGCGCAGGGGCCGATCTGGCCCTCCTGGTCACGGAACCCACCGCCTCCGGCATCCATGACCTGGAACGCATCCTGAGCACGGTAGACCATTTCGGCGTGCCGCCCCTGGTCTGCATCAACAAGGCCGACCTCAACCCGGCCCAGACGCAAGCCATCAAAGCCTACTGCGCCGCGGAGGGGATCCAAATCGTGGGCGAACTGCCCTTTGATACCGTCGTCACCGAGGCTATGGTTCGGGGACAACCGGTGACGGCCTTTCAACCCGACGGGGCGGTGGCGGCAGCTCTACGCAGCATGTGGGAGCGGATCAAGGAGATGATACGCCGGTGAACCGGGCGGAAAGGAGGGCAAAATGGAATTGGAACAAGCGGTCACAGAACGGTTGAAGCAGGTCATTGACCCGGAAACCGGCGTGGATGTGATCCGCATGAGGCTCATTGAGGAGCTGGAAGCGGATGACGAAACCGGCGTCGTGCGCTACAAGTTCCGGCCTTCATCGCCGGTGTGCCCCATCGCCGTACACCTGGCGTTGGACATCAAACGGGCGGTGGCCCAGGTCCCCGGCGTGACGGCCCAGGAAATAGAGGTGGTGGGCTATGTGGGCGCAGACGCCCTGAACGATCTACTCAAGGGGGCAAAATGAGATGTGCCAGGCAACGGTTTACATGAAGCAAAACGGCAAAGAAGAAAAGATCATGAGCGACGTGATCCTGTTGGAACCGGCGGCGGAGGAAGGGGCCTTGCGCCTGCAAGCCTTTTTCGAAGAGCCGGTCACGGTCCGGGCCAGCATCGAGCGCATTGACTTTTTGAAACACACGGTTACGTTGGTTCCCCTGGAGGAAAACTGATGACCACCATGAGCGATCAAGACAAACTACAGGCTCTGCTGCCCCATTGGATTGAGCACAACGAGGAACACGCCGCCGAATTCCGCCGCTGGGCGGAATCGGCACCTTCTGATGTCGCGGCGGATATTGAGGAAGCAGCCCGGCGGATGGAGGCGGCCAACGAGGCCCTGGCCGACGCTCTGAGAAAACTGAGGGCAACACGGTAGCTTCCGGGAAATTCCGGCGGTCTGCACCGAGGGGAGGGATCGGGTTGATTCTGATTGACCGGGAACGCTGTACCGGCTGCGGCGCATGTCTGGAGATCTGTCCGGAGAGTGCGATCTATTTGTTTGAAGGCAAAGCCGTGGTGGACGAGACCCTCTGCCGCGCGTGTGCCGTCTGCGTTGCCGCCTGCCCGGAGGGCGCCATTCGCGTCGCCGAAGCTCCGGCAGAAGCGCAGCCTTTGCCTGCCGAGCAGTCGGCCCCGCGGCCCATCCCGGCCCAGGCCCAACCGAGCCTCGTCAAAGCCGAACCTGCCCCCCTCACCCTTTCTCTGCGGAGCCGGGTCCTGCCCGCCGTCGGCGCGGCCCTGGCTTGGACCGCCCGCGAGATCGGCCCGGTCCTGGCCGATTACCTGGCCCGGCGGCTGGAGCAGAGATCGGCCCGCTCCCGGAAAGACGGCGAATGCCGAGGTGGGGGCGGCGGCAAACGCCGTCGGAGGCGGCGGCGCGGTGGATAGGGAACTTATTCCCGTTGCCAGATGTACAGAACCTCAACCGCCTCGGCCGTGTCGCACACCAGGTCGGCCAGAAATTGAAGCTCCGCCTCCTCTGCGATCCTCTTGGGGATTTCCAGGAACACTATCTCGTCATCCAACCCAAAGTGTTGGGGCGCGGCAGCCGTCAGCCGCTGGCCCAAATCGGTCATTTCTAGGATGTCCTGGGCCAGGGTGTCGGGGTGGCCCTGCAGGCGACCCTTTTCCCAGTAAAGGACATAGTCACCGGGATTGTTTACGGCGGCCAGAACGCGGGTGTGGTCGGCGCGGGTGGAGCCTGTGCCGCCGCGGGAGGAAGAGGCAAAGAGGCGTACGGTAAACGACTCAATGAGCAAAGGGCGATCTTGGTAAATGCCTTTGATGCGGAGCCGATCTTGGAAGGCGAGATCGTGCCGCGCTGCAAACCGTCGCCACGCCTCTTTGCACCGTTCTCGGTTGCGCAACTCAATGACGATGAGGGCAATTACCCCCAGGATGAAGAATCCACAGACGAAATAAACGGTGGCGAACAGAACGTTCAGCGCGATGCTTACGGCAAAGGCCAGCAACACGATTGCGACCAAGCCGTATTGGAGGGCGTGCCGGCGCAGGTGATCCCGGCTGTAGTAGACGAGACCGTGTTGGGCGGCGTGCTGCTCCACCGCCCGGTAGAAGGCGGCGGCCTGACGCCAAGTGAGCAAGTTTTCCACCACAAGCAGCCCGACCAGACCGACGACGGCGCAGGCGATGACAACGCTTCCGGGAATCTCCGCCACCGCCAGCACAAAAGAAGCAATCAGCAGCAATCCGAACAAACGGCCGAGATGGCGCATCATGGGGTGCTCCCCCAGGACTCACTTCTCCATAGCGCATCGTGCCCGTTCATCTCTCCATCGCCTCGGCCACGGCAGGCAAATGGTGGGCGCAAGCCCGCACCAATCCCCAGCAACCGGCCATCATCATATCGCCGTGCGGCACGGCAAGGTAAGGATGCAAAGGCGAATCGGCCAACAGTCCTCGGCGCGGGCCGGTGACGGCCACAAAATCAAGGGGGGCCGGGGTGGGGTCCATCACCAGCGCACCGTGACCGTGGTCGGCAAAGAGCTCCTCGTGGGAAATCGTCCCTGCAACCAGTTGCTCCAACAAGCCCTCCAGCTTCGCCCGGTCTAGCAAGCCGGTGTGGTGCTCAAACAGTCCGGCAACGGTCCCATCGCGCAGGTGGAAAGCCAGGGTATGCATGTTGCCTATGTTGACGATGACCGCTTGCCGTCCATGACGCACGTTGGGGTCTTCCAACGCACCCAAGACGGCCGCCGGAGCGGTATCCATGACGACCAGGGGGCGGCCGGAGGGGACGGTAGAGGCAACGGCCTGCAGGCGGGTCATGGCGGGGGGGATGTCTCGGCGGAGGAAAGAGAAGGCGACCAATCCTGCCCCGCTTCCGATGCGTTCGGCCAGATATTGGAAACGGAAGAGCCGATCGCTGACGCCGGGAGGCGCGGCTCCGTGGTCAAAAACGGCCACGGCCAAGACATCTACCGCATCCAGGTCTACACCAAAAGCGGCGAAGGCGCGGGATAGGGCATGATAGTCAAAATCGCGCATCCGCAAGCGTCGGATCCCCTGCATGGCACGGGCTTCATCCTCGCCGACGACGATCACGCCCCAACTTTGCACCCGGTCCAGATCATCGTCAAAGGTGCGTGCGGCGTCGGGGGTGGCAAAAAGGCGTCGGCCGGCCTTCAGATGTTCTTTGGCCGCCCAGCTGCACGGCCCACCGCCCATCGTGACGCCGGTCAGCAACAGGTCCTCGCCCTTCTGGGTCGCGGAACGGATCGCTTGGGCCAGCAAGCGGGTGGGAGAGGGCATCACCATTTTGAGGGCGTTTTCCGGTTCCCTTTTCGTGTCAAAAAGCAGGATGTCTTGGGTTCCCGTGCCGATGTCTACGGCTAGAATCTGCATTGCGACCTCAAACCTTTTCACTCATAGGCCGATCCTCGCCAACGCCCAAGCTGCATGTTCCCGGATCAGCGGCTCCGGATCGTGCAGGGCACGGCGCAGGACGGGGATCGCCGCCGGATCGCCCCAATTGCCCAGGGCTACGGCCACATTGCGCAACAGGCCGCGTCGCTTGGCCCGCTTGATGGGGGAGCCGTGGAAGAGACGACGGAATCCGGCGTCGTCCAGCTCCATCAACTGCACCAAAGGAGGGGCCAAGAGTTCGGCGCGGGGCCGGAACGCCGCGTCGTCGGTGGGGCGGGCAAACCGTCGGTTCCAGGGACAGACCTCTTGGCAGATGTCACATCCGAAAATACGGTTGCCCAACAAAGGCCGCATCTCATCGGGGATGGGACCTTTGTTCTCGACGGTTAGATAGGAGATGCAACGCCGGGCGTCCAGCCGGTAGGGCGCGATCAAGGCCCCCGTAGGGCAAGCATCCAGACAACGGGTGCATTTCCCACAGCCGCCCTTTCTCCCTGCGGCGACCGACGTCGGAATCTCCACCGTAAGCAGCAGCTCCCCCAAAAAGAGCCAGGAACCCAAGCCGGGGTGGATCAGGTTGGTGTTCTTGCCGATGAATCCCAGCCCGGCCTCCACGGCCATCGCCCGTTCCAAGAGAGGGCCGGTGTCCACATAGGCGCGACCGACCACGGCGTGCCCCACCTGCTCTTCAATCAGTTCCGCCAGACGGCGCAAGCGGGCCAAGAGGATGTCATGATAGTCGTCGCCCCAGGCATAGCGGGAGATGCAACCCCGCGAAGGGTCACCGGAGCAATCCGGCGATGCGGTGAGATAGTTGACGGCCACGACGATTACGGTGCGGACGCCGGGTAAGATGCGGTTCAGGTCGGCCCGTTTGGCCACGGCATCGGGGCGGGCCAGGTAGCCCATCTCCCCGTGGTAGCCCTGGGCAAGCCATTCGCGGTAGCGGTCGTAGGTATCCGGGGGGCGGGCCGCGATGATGCCGACCAAGTCAAACCCCAGGGAGAGGGCTTGGCGCATGACCATTTGGGCGTCCAACAGGACCTCCTGGAGGCCGACAAAAGTATCCTGCAGATGACGCCCCGCCCTGGCGGGGCGTCCCGGCAAGGATAGGCTCTTTGGTCAAGAACGCCCAGAGTGCTAGTGGGGTGGAGAGATGGTAATCGGGGCGTTGACGTCGTACAGGTCGTAAACCAGGTTTAGCGTCCCGCTGGACGTATAGGCGCCGTAATAGGTTCCGTGGCCGTTCATCGTCAGGCGGACCACGTAGCCCCCGTCCTTGGCAGCCCAGATGTCGCCCTGGGCGTCGGTCATAGCCGCTTCGGCCTGCATGTTGCTCACGTTATACACATAGTGCTTGCACGGGATGCCGTTGACCGTCTCGTCGGGCATTACCCGTTGGGCCTGTTGGACATACGGCAGCAATTCCCCCACACCTACCACCTGCCCGCCGTATTCGGCTTCCAGCTGGGAAGCAGGGACCGGAACCCAGGGACGGCGCCCTACCTTGACCCACGCCTTATTGCCGATCAGGATAACCTCCACTTGGTTGCTGGGGAGTTGGGAGGCTGCCTGGCCTTCCACCCGCAGGATGGAATGCAGGGCCGTGGGGTTGGTAGTGACTTCGCCTTCATAGGTTACCTTGCTGTGCACCCCTGCCGTATCCCCCACAAAATCCAGCGTGACCCGCTGGCGGAAGCTGCTCAGGGTGGTGACGCTCTGTTCCCATGCACCGGGATCAAAGGTGTAGAATTCTTCCAGCACTTCGGCAGCTTGGGTGGGCGGTGGGGGAGGCGGAGGTTGGGTGGGAGCGGCTTCCGCCGTCGGAGGCGGTGCAGTCGTGGGGGCTTCCGTCGGAGGCGGCGCAACCGTAGGCTCTGCCGGGGCTGCTGCTTCCGTAGGCAAAGCTGTGGGCTGCTCGGCGGGCCGGGTGGGCGCGGCTGCCACCGGTGTAGCCGTCGGTTGTGCTGCTGCATCCTCCGTCCCCTGGCCCTCAATGTGGATCTGAATGTCCACATCGCGTTCGCCGCCGCAGCCGACCAGGATGGCGGTCAGCAGCAAGATCAAGACCATCAATACCGTTCTACGCATGACACACTCTCCTAAAAAAGATGCAGGACATTATACCACAGACCACGCGCAGCGGTAAAAGGGGGAGGAACGTTCGCGGGAGGACAAACACCCGGAATGCGGACAAGCACATATACCGTCTCCCACTCCGGTCCCACGACAGAGGCACCGAGAGCATGGGGAGAAACCGCTCAAAGTCCCCTGTTTTCCAATGATCCCCGCGCTCCTGTAGGGTGGGATCTTCAAAGGCGTCTATTTTGCCCACGGAATGGACGGACGGCGGGATGCCCTGCAATCACAACGGACCGCAACTTGGCAACGCCCCTCCTTTGTGCTACAATACCCTTCAATCCCAAGAGGCGGACCGACCCGCGGCGCTGCGCCGCGGGCGGTGGCGACACAAACCGCGATTTCCTTTGCGCATGTCCGGAGGCTTGCGCCGGCGGGCCGGGCACTTTCTGTGGACGACCCGCCATCTGCGAAGAAGGAGAGATGCCGTGACCGAACAAGAGGCCAAACGATTCTTGGCTAACCCCGACGTTTCATGCCGGGAAGAAGGCCCCGATGAAGGGGCCATCCTTTTCAACCCGGATACCGATGCTATCCTGGTCATCAACCCCGTGGGGCTGCTGATCTGGCGGGCGTTGGAAAGGCAACCCCATACGATAGAGAGCCTTGTGGCCGTCCTGCAAGAACAGTGCGAAGATGTGCCCACCGACCGGGTGGCCGCCGATGTCGAAGCGTTCCTCCAATCCCTCTTGCCGGGCGGTTTTGTCGGCGAGGTGTTGGAGGACGAGACCGCATGATGACAGGGCAACAACTCCCTACGCTGCCGCGGATACCCCTGCCCACGGAGGTTGAAATCGCCCTCACCGGGCGTTGTAATCTGCACTGCCAGTACTGTTTCTACAACGACGAGATGGTAGCCCGGCAGGACCAACCTACCCATGTCTGGTTGGCCTTCTTTGAGGAGCTGAGCCGATTGGCCGTCCGGAGGGTGACGCTCACAGGGGGAGAAGTCTTTACCCGGCAGGATTTTTGGGAACTGGTGGACGGCATCATTGCCAACAAGATGCGCTACAGCATCCTCAGTAACGGCACGCTCATTGATGAAAAGACGCTGGCCCGATTCCAAGTGGGCAAACGCCGGCTGCGCCTGGATTCAATCCAGATCTCCATCGACGGCTCTCGCGCCGAGATACACAACCTCAGCCGCCCCAATAGCTTCGACCGTGCCCTACGCGGTTTGCGGCTGCTCAAAGAAGCCGGGTTCCCGGTCACGGTGCGCACGACCATCAACAAACACAACCTGCACGACCTGGAAAACATTGCCAAACTGCTGCTGGAGGATGTAGGGTTACCATCCTTTAGCACCAACGAAGCAATGCCCATGGGGGCAGGATGCGATAACCAGAAGAGCATCACCCTCACGGCCGCGGAGAAGCTAGAAGCCATGCGTACCATGCAACGCCTGCTCCAACGCTACCCCGGTCGTTTGCAGGCCAGCGCAGGGCCACAGAGCAAGCTCAAGATGTATGCCGATATGGAACGCGCCCGCCGGACGGGAGAAAGCGTTTCGGCCTATACGAGCGGTCATCTGACCGCCTGCGGTTGCATCTTTTCCAAACTGGGCGTGCTGCACGACGGGACCATCGTTCCCTGCCACGTCCTCCACCAACTCCACCTGGGGCATATCACGACCGATTCGTTGGAAGAGATCTGGCACACCCATCCCATCATCCAGGCCATGCGCCAACGACGCAGTATCCCCATGCGCCAAGTCCCCGGCTGCACCGGTTGCGAATGGGCCGACTATTGCAACGGTAGCTGCCCCGGCTTGGCCTACGAGCTGACCGGCGAGCTGAACCGGGCCAATCCAGAAGATTGCTACCGCCGCTTCCTACGCGAAACGGGAGTCACCGACGCCGAAAAGTTCTGGCTGACGCCGCCGGGGACCTGACACTTGCAGGAGCGAAATAACCGACCATGTCTTGCGAAAAGGAAATTGTCGTTCCGGTCCGAGATCTCTCTACATCCCACCTAAACCTGCCCCCCGGCGTCCCGCCTTTGTCCGCCCTCTACCTGTATGCCTCCGGCTCCTGCAATCTGGCCTGCCGCCACTGCTGGATCACCCCCGAATACATCGGCTTTGAGCCGGGGGAGCATGTCGCCCCCGGCCAGCACGTACCGTTGGAATATGTGGACAAAGCCATTCGGCAGGGAAAGCCGCTGGGGCTGCAAGCCATCAAACTCACCGGGGGCGAACCAACCCTGCATCCCCGGTTCCGCGATCTGGTGAACCTGATCGCTCAGGCCGATCTGAGAATTCTGTTAGAAACCAACGGCACGCTGATTGACGACGACCTGGCCGCCTTTCTTAGAGACACGCCCCAACTCACCTTCGTTTCGGTCAGCCTGGACGGAGCCGACGCGACCACCCACGACACCATGCGCTCCGTCGAGGGAAGTTTCCAACGGGCCATAGAAGGCATCAAAGCCCTGGTCAAGGTCGGCTTCCGTCCCCAGGTGATTTGTAGCCTGCACAAAGGCAACATTGATCAGGTGGACGACCTCATCGCCCTGGCCGAAGAGCTAGGTTGCGGCTCGGTCAAATTCAACCTGATCCAAGAGATGGGCAGAGGCGAGCAATTCTTCGCCCGGCAAGGGCTAAGCATTCAAGAATGCATTGCCGAGAACGAACGCATAGAGCGTCAGGTCATCCCCCGCAGCAAAATAGACATCTATTTTGACATTCCCCTTGCCTTCCGCCCGCTCACCCGCCTTCTTCGGGGTGATACCAGCCACTGCGGCATCTTGACCATTTTGGGGCTGCTATCAAGCGGCGAACTTTCGTTATGCGGAATAGGGGAGACCGTTCCGGAGCTGATCTACGGGCATATCGCCTACGACGACCTGTACGACGTGTGGTGTGAAAATCCGGGCCTTGTCGCCTTGCGGGAGCAGATCCCGGCCCGGCTGGAGGGTGTCTGCGCCCAATGCCTCCATCGGGCACTGTGTTTGGGCACCTGTGTAGCCCACAACTACCACGCTTCCGGTCGGCTCACCGCACCTTACCGTTTCTGCCAAGAAGCCGATGATCTGGGTCTCTTTCCCGTCTCGCGCAAGAAATAACGGTGGTTACCAACCTGCTGCAAGATCCTTCGGAGTGGGACGTTGAACGAGCAATGTCCGCTGAGTGAGCGGGAACTGGAAATCGTACAGTTACTGGCCACGGGGGCCACAAACCAACAGATTGCGCAGCAGCTGGTCATCAGTGTCAATACCGTCAAGGTGCACCTGCGCAATATCTACGCCAAGTTGGATGTTAGCTCACGGACCGAAGCAACGATGGTTGCCGTGCGGGCCGGTTGGGTGAGCGTGCCGGGAGCAGAGAAAGAGGAACAAGCCCCGGCAGAGCCGGAACCTCGCCCCGCTCCATCCCCCTTGCCCGACCTGGGCCGCTGGCCTCCGGTCTCGGTCCCCAAGCGGGTTGCATTGGCAACGGCGATCATCATCGCCTTGCTGTTCGCCTTTTTACCCCCCGTGTTGCAGAGCGAAGAGGACATCGCCGATCCCTTTGGCGGTGTCTTTCCCACCGAGGCCATCGGGGCTACCTCCGGCCGCTGGCACACCCGCGCCCAGATGCCCACCCCTCGCACCGACCTGGCCGTAGTTGCCTACGACGGCCTGGTCTATGCCATCGGCGGGGTGAGCAACGACGGCGTGACGGCCAAAGTGGAAACCTACGATCCCCAAACCGACACCTGGACAACGCGTCACCCCAAACCAACGCCGGTTGGGTTCATCTCCGCAGCCGTTATAGAAGGCAAGATCTACGTGCCCGGTGGCATCTCTGCCGATCTCGCCCCCCAGACCGTGCTAGAAGTCTACGACCCGGCTACCGACACTTGGGCACAGCGTGCCCCTTTGCCGTTGCCCTTAGGGGCTTACGGCTTGGCCGTGCTGGGAGGGAAGCTATACCTTTTCGGCGGCAACGACGGGGAGCAATATGTGGATTCCGTCCTGGTTTATGATCCGGAGACCGACACCTGGGAAAAGGCGACCTCAATGGATCAAGCCAGGGGGTTCTTGAGCGTCGCTGCCGTGGAAGATCGGCTTTATGTGGCAGGCGGCTACGACGGCACGACCGAATTCCGCCGCCTGGACGCTTACAATCCTACAACCGACACCTGGGTCACCCTTTCGCCGATGGAAGTAGGCCGGGGGGGACTGGCCCTGGTTCCCGTGCGGCAGCGGTTATACGCCATCGGCGGCGGCATGACCGAGTACTTGGCGTTCAACGAGACCTATGACATTCGTCTGGATGCTTGGCAGCGTATCGAAACTCCCCTCAGCGGTCAATGGCGGGGGCTAGGGGCCGCCTTCGTCTACCCCTACATCTATGCCATCGGCGGTTGGCATGAAGGTCCTCTGAGCGCAAACGAAGCCTACCAAGCTCTCTTTATCGTCATACCCTAAAAGTCACCGAACTCCGGCGCACCGCCGAGGAGGAACATCCCGGTCGGCTTGCGCCGTACGGGCGATCTGGGTCATCCCTTTCGGACCGGCGGCCGGACATATCGGCGCACCCGTGCCCAATTCGTGGACGCCAAACATGCCTGCACGCGGCGAAGGCAACCGGAGCCGCCGCGTACGGAATCCCAAAAACAGACGGGCGGGTGAAAGCCCGGCTTCCATCCGCCCGCTGCATTCCTCCGCAACACCCCGGATCAACGTTTTGTGTACTGGGGTGCTTTTCTGGCCCGCTTGAGGCCCGGTTTCTTGCGCTCTTTTTCCCTGGGATCGCGGGTTAGGTATCCGGCACGGCGCAAGGTGCGGCGCAGATCGGGATTGACGACCAGCAGAGCGCGGGCAACGCCGTGGCGGATCGCTTCCGCCTGGCCGGTGATCCCCCCGCCTTTGACCAGAACCGAAACGTTGAACCGCTTTTCGTTATCGGTCAGTTTTAGGGGGGCCAACACACTCAACCGATCCTGGGGGCGACCGAAATAGACATCCAGCTCCTTGCCGTTGACAATCACCTGACCGTCGCCGGGGTACAAGCGCACCCGCGCCGTCGCCCGTTTGCGTCGTCCCACCGCCTCATAGTAGCGAACATCCTCGGACATTGATCCTCCCCCTACAATTTCAAAGGTTTGGGTTGCTGTGCCTGGTGGGGATGGCTGTCACCGGCATAGACTTTGAGTTTTTTGAACATACGCCGTCCCAGTTTATTTTTGGGCAGCATCCCCCGAACCGCCGCTTCAATGACCCGTTCCGGGTGCTTGGCCAGCTGATCCCGCAGGCTAATGCTCTTCAAGCCACCGGGATAGCCGGAGTGGCGGTAATAGATTTTCTGGTCCAGCTTGCGCCCCGTGACCCGCACCTTCTCGGCGTTGATCACAATGACATAATCACCGCAATCCATGTGCGGCGTGTAGATCGGTTTGTGCTTGCCCCGCAAGATCGGCGCAATGCGCGAAGCCAGACGCCCTAACGTCTGCCCTTCTGCGTCTACCACAAACCATTCGCGCTGAATATCCTCTGGTTTAGCCGTAAAAGTCCTCACTGTCCGACTCCTCCACACGGCGGTTACAAAACCGGCCTGTCTTTCAGTAATTCACCTGTATCAGACACAACCCCTGGGGCGGGGCCACCAACTTGATCAGGCTGCGATCCCGCGCCGGTAAGAGAGCGGCAAACTCCTCCGGCGAGAGCTGCCCCCACCCCACCTGCACCAACGCCCCGACGATGTTGCGCACCATACGGTACAGAAAAGCGTTGGCTTCTATCTCAAAGAAGAGGAAGGGCGACTGCTCCTTCCATTCGGCCCGCAGTACCCGGCGGACCGTATTCTTTCCCTTGGGGGGGCGGCCAAAGGTAGCAAAATCATGCTCCCCCACCAAGCAACGTGTCGCTGCGATCATGCGTTCCCGATCAAGCTGCGGCCACACCTGCCAGGCCATGCGCCGGGCCAAAGGCGAACGGATAGGCCGATTCAGCAAGGTGTAGCGGTATACCCGACCGGTGGCACTGAAGCGGGGATGGAATCCCCTCGCCGCCTCCCCTATCTCCCGAACAACGACATCGGCAGCCAGGGTCGCGTTCAGAGCACGTTGTAAATCATCCAGGCCGTGCTGCCACGGGACCTTGAAGACGATCACTTGCCCCTGGGCATGGACTCCGCGGTCGGTCCGCCCGGCAGCCGTCACCCGCACCCGATGGCCGGTGACGGCATAGATGGCCCGTTCCAGCTCACCCTGGACCGTCCGTGCCTGGGCTTGGACCTGAAAACCATAGAAATCGGTCCCGTCGTACTCAATCTTGGCCCAGAACTTCACTCCACCAATTCCAGTATCGCCATTTTGGCAGCATCGCCCTGGCGCATCCCCAACTTGAACATGCGGGTATAACCACCCGGTCGGTCTTCAAAGCGGGGAGCGATCTCTTCGACCAACTTGTGGGCGATCTGCTTATCGGTCAGGACGGCCAACACCTGCCGCCGGGCATGGAGGGCCATCTCCTTCGCCATCTTTTCCAACGCTTCGTCGTCCCCCTGATCGGCCAGGGCGATCAATTGCTCTGCCCGTCTGCGGTTGAACCAAGCCGAAAGTTTTTCCACGTCCCGCTGTCGGGCCAACTCCACCAACCGCTCACTACGGGCTTTGCGGGCCTTTGTCACCAGTTTTTCGGCCAGAGGACGGACGGCCCGCGCTTTGGCTTCGGTTGTCTTGATCCGCTCATGGCGGAACAGTTCCGTCATCAGGTTGCGATATAGTGCTCGTCGGTGGCCGCTTGACCGCTTCAGGTGGCGGCCCGCTTTTCTATGTCTCATTGTTCCTCCAAATCCGCGCACACTCGGACTTTTTCCCTCGCTCAACGCAGGCCACAGCCTGCACCCCCTTGCACCGGACCGTTATCCGGCGCGGGCCGGATCGGGGTTTTCATCCCCGGCAGCCCATCCGCCCACTCGTCCGGCCTCCCGGCGCGCACGCTGCGGGTGGAAACCCCTGCGGAGTTGCGCACTCCGGCCCTCTACAGGTCGGGGTTCGCAAGCCCCCACGAATCAGCCGGTCGGCAAGGGCCAAAAGCCTTTTGCTTCCAGGTTGGCCTTGAGCTCGTCCAGGGATTTTTGACCAAAATTGCGAATGGCCAGTAGTTCGTTTTCGTCCCTTTCCAGCTTTTCCAAGATCTCGCCGACGGTTGAAATACCCGCCCGCTTCAGGCAATTAAAAGCCCGCACCGAAAGGTCCAGTTCCTCGATGCTGGTCCCGGCGATCCGCTCCGGGATACGGCTCTTTTCCTCTTCCGGTTTGATTTCAACCACCTTATCCCCGAATTCGGCAATGGCGATCAGGTGTTTGGTTAGGAGCTGAGCGGCAGTACTCAACGCTTCTCCCGGCGGGATCGTCCCATCGGTCCAGATTTCTATCATCAAGTTATCAAAGTTGCTTGACTGGCCGACCGTCACCCGGCTGACTTTGTAATTTACCCGGCGGATCGGGCTGTAGATGGCGTCGGTAGGGATTTCGGAGATGGGCAGTTTGCCCCGTTCCTCTGCCGGGGAGTAGCCCTGACCGCGCTGCACGGTCATCTCCATTTCCACATCGGCTTCGGGCGAGTCGGTAGTAAAGAGGTACAGGTCCGGGTTGACGATCTCCACAAAAGGCGGGCAGATGATGTCCCCCGCGGTCACGATCCCCTCCCCCCGCACCTCCAGGTGCAGGCGGGCTTCCTGCTCCTCCTCATCCAGGAATTTGAGCCGTACCTGTTTGAGGTTGAGGAGCAAAGATGTCATGTCCTCGCGGACATGGGGGATTGTTGAGAATTCATGGTAAACGCCCCGCACCAAGACAGAGGTAATGGCCGCCCCTTCCAAGGAGGAAAGCAACACCCGCCGCAGGGCGTTCCCCAACGTCACACCATATCCTCTCCCCAGCGGTCCGATCAGAAAGCGACCATAGTCTCGCGCCAGGGCTTCCGTTTCAATCTTGGGCAAGACCAGATTCAACAAATGCCACCCCCTTGCTCAGCAAAGCGTGATGGCCGCGACGTGCCCCAACGGAGCACGCGTTGGGGCAGGCGGCCACGCTGCCCGCCCCCGGCAACCGCGCTAGCGGCTATAGTACTCGACGATCAACTGTTCATCAATCGCCACGTCAATGTCTTCGCGGGTGGGCAAGGCCAAGACACGTCCCGATAGGCTCCGATCATCACGGCTCAACCAGTTCGGGGGCGCCGCCCGGTGCTCCATCTCCTCGGCCATCCTTTTGAAGCCGGGTTTCCTGCGGCTGTTTTCCCGCACGGCAATTACATCACCCGGCTCTACCAGATAGGAAGGGATGTCCACCTTGCGGCCGTTGACTTCAATATGGCCATGACGCACCATCTGTCGCGCCTGGGGTCTGGAGCTGGCAAAGCCCAAGCGGAACACCACATTGTCCAAGCGGCTTTCCAGCATGATCAGGAGGTTTGTACCGGTTAGCCCCCGACGCCGTTCTGCCTCCCGGAAGTAACGACGGAACTGACGTTCCATCACCCCATAGATCCGTCGGGCTTTTTGTTTGGCCCGCAGTTGCAAGGCGTAATCCGATTCCTTGCGGCGTCGGAACTGCGCCTGCTTGCCGTGTAGACCGGGTGGATAAGGTCGTCGATCAAAGGAGCATTTGGGCGAATAGCAACGTTCCCCCTTCAGAAACAGTTTTTCTCCTTCGCGACGACAGAGCTTGCACACCGCGCCTGTATATCTTGCCATTCTACCTCCAATGTTGCGTCAACAACCCTGACCGTTACACCCGTCGTTTTTTGGGCGGACGGCAACCGTTGTGCGGAATGGGAGTCACATCGGTAATAGACCGGATCACCAACCCCGCCGCCTGCAGGGAGCGGATCGCCGCTTCCCGTCCGGGGCCAGGCCCCTTGACGAAAATATCCAACTCGCGCATTCCGTTTTCCTGGGCAGCACGGGCAGCCTGTTGTGCTGCCAGCTGCGCGGCGTAGGGCGTGCTCTTGCGCGAGCCTTTGAACCCGGCCGTCCCCGCACTGGCCCAAGCGATGGTATTGCCCTGTTGGTCTGTGATCGTAATGATCGTATTGTTGAATGTTGCCTGAATATGCGCCTGTCCACGCGGAATGTTGCGCTTTTCCCGACGCGGCCCGCGCCGGGATACTCGTCGCCTTCGGCCCATGCGTCCTCCTTAGATTACTTCTTGGCCCGCGACCGGCGTTTGCCTGCCACGGTCTTGCGTGGCCCGCGCTTTTGCCGGGCGTTTGTCCGAGTCCGCTGGCCCCGCACCGGCAGGTTCTTCCGGTGACGGATGCCCCGGTAACAGCCGATCTCCTGCAGCCGTTTGATGTTCATCGCCACTTCGCGCCGCAGATCGCCCTCCACCCGATAGTTGCGATCAATGACCTCGCGCAGACGGGCGATCTCGGCTTCGGCCAGGTCCCGCACTTTGGTATTGGGATCCACGCCCGCCTGCTCCAAAATCTTGCGGCTGGTCGTCCTCCCGATACCGTAGATGTAGGTCAGCGAAATCTCTACCCGCTTGTCCCGGGGCAGGTCCACGCCTGCAATACGTGCCATGAGACTCCCTCCGTTTTATCCCTGTCGCTGCTTATGCGTGGGGTTCTCGCAGATCACCCGCACGACTCCCCGCCGCTTGATGATTTTGCACTTTTCACAACGCTTTTTGACAGACGGTTTGACTTTCATCTCTCACCTCACAAACCCCGTTCTCCACCGCCGAGGACACAGCCTCCGGCGGCGAGCCTCTAAAGCCTGGTCAGAATCTCCGGGCCGTTGTGTGTGACGGCAACGGTATGCTCAAAATGGGCCGACCGTTTTCCATCCGCCGTCACCACCGTCCACTTGTCGTCCAGGACTTTTGTTTTCCACGTCCCCATGTTGACCATCGGCTCCAGGGCGACGGTCATCCCCGGTCGCACCCGAAACCGCCCACCCACTTTGGGGTCATAGTAGTTCAGGACCTGTGGGGCCTCGTGCATCTGACGGCCGATGCCGTGGCCGGTGTACTCGCGCACCACCGAATAGCCCTGGCTTTCCACATATTCTTGGATCGCTTTGGAAATGTCCGTCGTCCATTTGGCGGTTTTGATAGCCTCAATACCGACCTGCAAGGAACGGGCCGTCACTTCCATCAGCCGCTTGCTTTCTTCATCAATCCGCCCCACGGCTACGGTGATGGCCGCGTCGCCGTGGTATCCTTTGTAAATCGCGCCCACGTCCACGCTGACAATATCCCCTTCCTGAAGCACCCGCTTCCCAGGGATGCCGTGGACGACCTCTTCGTTGACCGAGGTACAGATCAATCCCGGAAAGCCACGATAGCCTTTGAAGGACGGAATGGCGTGGTACTTGTCCACAATGATCTCACGGGCAATGGCCTCCAGATCGGCGGTGGTAATGCCCGGTCTGACCGCGGCGCGTATGCGGTCCAGCACCTCGGCGACGATTTGACCGGCCCGGCGCATCAGGGCCAATTCGTGGGCAGATTTGAGGATGATCATCGGCCCCGAATGACGGATAGCAGTTCGGCCTGGACCTCATCAATCCCCGGACGGCCATCCACTTCGACCAACAGCCCCTTCTTCCGGTAGTAGTCGATCAGGGGTGCGGTCTGCTCAAAGTAGACCTGGATGCGGCGTTTTTGCGTTTCCGGCGTATCGTCGGGCCGCTGGTACAGTTCCCCACCGCACTTGTCACAGACACCCGGCGTCTTGGGTGGGTTGAACAGTTGATGGTACATGGCCCCGCACCGACGACAGGTCCAACGTCCGGATAGGCGGGCCAGCAGCACATCTTCCGGCACTTTGATATAGGGTACGAGGGAGAGCGTATGCCCCATCTCGGCCAGCAGTTGTTCCAACGCTTCCGCCTGGGCAATGGTACGGGGAAAGCCATCCAAGATGGCCCCCTTGGCTGCGTCGGGTCGGGAGAGCCGTTCGCGGACCATACCGACGGTCACATCGTCGGGGACCAGTTCGCCGCGCTCCATGTACCCCTTTGCCAACAGGCCCAGTTCTGTCTCGTTTTTCAGGTTCTCACGGAACAGGTCGCCGGTGGACACCTGCGGGATGCCCAGGGCTTGGGACAACAGTTCCGCCTGTGTTCCTTTGCCCGCTCCCGGCCCCCCCAGCAGGACGATAAACAACCCATCCTCGGCCATGGCTCAACCTTCCTTGCGCAAATCCGGCAGTTTGCTACCCCAGGATACCCCGTCGCAGGAATTTGTCGTAGTGGCGCATCTGCAACTGGGCCTCCAACTGACGCATGGTATCCAACACTACGCCGACGACGATGAGCAAACCGGTCGAAGAGATGATCATGATGTTGCTACCGGTGCTGCTGGCCGTGCCCACCCCTGCGCCAAAGAGCTGAGCCACCATGCCCACCAACCAGGGGAGCACTGCGACCAACCCTAGGAACAGGGCACCCACCAGGGTAATGCGCCGGACCTTTTGGGTCAGATACTGTTCCGTCCGCTTGCCCGGCCGGATGCCGGGGATGGACGCTCCCTGTTTGCGCAGGTTGTCGGCCATGTTTTGTTGTTCAAAGATCACACTGGTATAAAAATAGGTAAAAAGCACCACGGCAACAAAGTACAGAGGCCAGTAGATGTTGTAACGCGGGTTGAAGATCTGGTCGGTCCAGTAAGCAATGGTCTGAACGATGGTGTAGGTTGCCGGGTCTTGTCCTGCCGCGGGCATAAAATATCCGGCGATGGTGCTGGGAAAGATCATCAGGCTCTGGGCCAGGATGAGCGGGATCATGCCCGCCATGTTGACCCGCAGAGGGATATGGGTGCGCACCGACCGTGTCTGCCGCAACCGTCCCCCTCGCTGCCCCAGGGTGCGGCTGCTGTATTGGACCCAGATCATCAATTTGCCTTCCTGGATGTAGACAATGCCCACTACGGTGATCGTCGTGATGACCACAAAGAGCATCAGGTAGAGCCACTGCTGGGTGATGACCAGGTTGGCCATCCGCTGGGGCAACCGGGTGACAATGCCTCCCAGGATGATGATAGATGTACCGTTGCCGATGCCCTGCTCGCTGATCAGCTCACCCAACCAAACGGCAAAGAGGGTGCCGGCCGTCATGGTGGCCAAGATGGCCGTCGTCGTCAACGGTGCATCCCGGAAGCCAAACTGCGCCAAGATCGGTTGCCCTCCGGCCAGTTGGGTCATGATCACCGCCTGGCCGTAAGCTTGCAAAAGGGCCAGGGGGACGGTCAGATACCAGGTGTACTGGTTGAGTTTGGTCCGACCTTGTTCTCCTTCCTTCTGCAGGTTCTCCAGGGCGGGGATGATGGGCGTGAGCAGTTGGATGATGATGGAGGCCGTGATGTAGGGATAGACCCCCATGGCCATCACCGAAAAGCGGGCCATTGCCCCACCCGATAGCATGTCAAGGATGTCCAGCAACTGGCTACTACCGAATAGCTCGGCCAGCGCATCGGCGTTGACCCCCGGCACGGGAACTTGGGCAAAGAGGCGGTAAATAGCCAGGATCAGGAATGTGTACAGGATCTTTTTCCGCAGGTCTGGCAGCGCGAACGCACTACGGACGGCCTGGATCATGGATCAGCACCCCCTTGATGGATTCCGCTTCCTCTCTAGTCGGCAGGGTTCGCAGGCGCAATCCGTCGCCCGCGCTGGACGCGCCAGGGCAGTTTCTCAACCGTGCCCCCGGCAGCCTCAATTTTGGCCTGGGCGCTGGCGGAAAAGCGGTGGGCCTTGACCACCAACGGGCGGTCCACTTCTCCTTCTCCCAGGATGACAACCGGCAGTTTGGCCGATTTGATGATGCCTGCTTCGGCCAGGGTTCGGGGCGAAACCTCGGCGTTGGCCTCAAAACGGTTCAGGCGATACAGGTTGACCGGCACATACCGGACCTTGAAGATGTTGGTAAAACCCCGTTTGAAGGGCAGACGGCGCACCAACGGCAACTGCCCGCCTTCAAAGTACGGCCCCTTTGCCCCACCGGAACGGGCTTTCTGTCCCTTTGTGCCTCGGCCTGCCGTTTTGCCCTGCCCGGCAGCGATGCCGCGCCCAACACGCTTGCGCCGCTTCCGCGCACCCTTTGGCGAACGTAACTCGTGCAGTTTCATCTTTTCCACCTATTCGTCCTACCTCCCTACAGGCGTAGGGGTAAAGGTCCGGGCAGATGATGCCCACGCCCGGCCTGCAGGAGGTGCTCTGCCTAAATCTCCTCCACCCGCACTAAATGTCTAACCTTGTCCACCATCCCCCGGATCGCCGGTGTATCGGCCTTTTCCACTACATCGCCCAGCTGGCGCAATCCCAGGGCACGGATGGTCCGTTTCTGCCGCAGGGGGTAGCCGATGCTGCTCTTGACCCAGGTGATGCGTAGCTTCCGCTCCGTCGTCGCTGTGCTAGTCATGCGCCTCCTCCCTCATCCAGAAGGGCAGGACTCGGTTTAGCGGCACGCCGCGCCGTTCCGCTTCCACGGCAGGGTCCTTGAGCTCCTCCAACGCTTTCATCGTCGCCTTGACCACGTTGAGGATGTTGGAGCTGCCCAAAGATTTGGTCAGAATGTCGCGGATGCCGGCAGCCTCAACGACGGCACGGACCCCACCGCCGGCAATGACGCCCGTCCCCGGCGATGCCGGGCGGAGCAGAACCTTTGCCGCGCTGTAACGGGCCGTCACTTCATGGGGAATGGTCGTCCCCACCATGGCGATAGGCTTCATATTCTTGCGCGCCCGCTCTGCCCCTTTGCGGATGGCATCGGGAACCTGACGCGCCTTGCCGATCCCGATACCGACGCTGCCTTTGTTATCGCCGACGACGACCAAAGCACGGAAGGAAAAACGCCGACCGCCCTTGACCACTTTGGCCGTGCGGGCGATATGCACCACGCGCTCGTCCAGTTCGTCAATCTCTTCCTCGCGCTCTCGCCGCTTTCGGGGTTCTCTACGACCCATCATTCCTCCCTTAGAATTGCAATCCGCCTTTGCGGGCCGCCTCGGCCAGGGCTTTGACCCGGCCATGGTAGCGGTAGCCGCCGCGGTCGAACACAACGGTTTTGATCCCGGCAGCCAGCGCCCGCTCGGCCAGGACCTGTCCCACGACCTCTGCCTGTGCGGTTTTGTCCTTGCCGGCCAGCATAGCCCGCACCTGCGGTTCTAATGTGGAAGCAGCAACCAAGGTATGGCCGCGTGTGTCGTCAATGATCTGCGCCTGAATATGTTTCAGGCTGCGGAAGACGTTCAAACGCGGTCGCTCCGGTGTACCGGAGACCCGCTTGCGGATTCGCGCATGGCGGCGCTGGCGTGCCAGACGCTTTGCTTTCGCCCTATCCATGAGTCCTCCTACTAGCCGATCTTGCCCGCCTTGCCCGCTTTGCGTCGGACGCGTTCGCCCTGATAGCGGATGCCTTTGCCCTTGTACGGTTCCGGCGGGCGTTGCCGTCGGATGCGGGCAGCGATCTCGCCCACCAGTTCTTTGTCAATGCCGCGCACGATGACGCTCCGCCCCCCACGGGGCACTTCAAAGGAGATGTCGGGCGGCGGTGTGAATTCAACGGGGTGAGAATAGCCCAGGTGCAGCACCAATTTCTCTCCCTGCATCTCGGCGCGGTAGCCGGTGCCGACCAGTTCCAGGACTTTGCTATACCCTTCCGAGACACCCGTGACCATGTTGGCCAACAGGGAACGGGTCAGGCCGTGCAACGCCCGATGGTTCCGTTGGTCGGTAGGCCGCTCCACGCGCAGAAGGCCATCCTCAAGAGTGATCTTCATATCGGGGTGGAAGGAACGGCTGAGTTCCCCCTTTGGCCCCTTGACGGTTACGTGACTGCCCCGGATGTCCACCCGGACCTTATCCGGCACAGGAATCGGTCGTTTCCCAATGCGAGACATTGCCCCTCCTTCAATGACAGAGCCAACACGCCCTTACCAGACGTAGCAAAGGACTTCGCCGCCGACGCCCAGACGGCGGGCCTGCTGGTCGGTCATTACCCCTTTGGGCGTGCTCACAATGGCGATGCCCAGGCCGCTCAGCACCCAGGGCAGTTCCCGCTTGCCTTTGTATACCCGCCGGCCCGGTTTGCTCACCCGCTTGAGGCCGGTCAGCACCGGCTTGCGGTTCTCGTCATATTTGAGCCAGACGCGGATGTTCGGCTGTGGACGATCATTGGTCACTTCGTAGCCCTGGATGAAGCCCTCTTCCAACAAGATACGGGCAATCGCCACTTTGATCTTGGAACTGGGCACCAGCACAAAGGCTTTGCGCACCATCTGTCCGTTGCGAATCCGGGTCAGCATATCAGCAATTGGATCGGTCGTAGGCATACGCCCCCCACTCCTTCACATAGTTTACCAACTTGATTTGACAACACCGGGGATCATCCCCTGGTTCGCCAACTCACGGAAGCAGATCCGGCACAAGCGGAAACGTCGCATATAGCCGCGGGGTCGCCCGCAGCGGATGCAGCGATTCCGCACCCGGGTCGGGTATTTGCGCCTTTTCTCTCGCACGATCATGCATTTCTTTGCCACGGATCCTCCCTCTATCCTCTAGCGTGCCTTGAAAGGCATTCCCAACAAACGCAGCAGGTGATAGCCCTCCTCATCGGTCTGGGCCGTGGTTACGATGGTAATCTCCATCCCCCGGATTTTGTCAATTTTGTCGTAATCCACTTCGGGGAAGACCAACTGTTCGCGCAGCCCCAGGCTATAGTTCCCCCGCCCATCGAACGAATCGGGGGAAACACCCCGAAAGTCGCGCTGGCGCGGCAAAGCAATGTTGCACAGCCGGTCCAGAAAATCCCACATCCGATCACCCCGCAGGGTCACCTTGACGCCGATGGGATTGCCCGCCCGCAGTTTGAACCCGGCGATGGATTTGCGTGCTCGCGTGACGACGGGGCGTTGGCCGGTGATGACGCTGATGTCCCGCACCGCCGCGTCCAACGCTTTGGCATTCTGCAACGCCTCGCCCATGCCGATATTCACGACGATCTTTTCCAGACGTGGAACCTGCATCACGTTCTGGTATCCCAGTTCTTTTTGCAGAGCAGGTACGACCTGTTCGCGGTACAGTTCTTTCAACCTCGGCATTTCCAGACTCCCTCACCACCTAATCAATCGAGGCATCGCACTTTTTGCAGTAGCGGACCTTGCGCCCATCCTCAAAGCGGAAGCCGACCCGCGTCGCTTCTTTGCAGGAAGGGCAGACCAACATCACGTTTGAGATGTGAATCGGGGCCTCGCGTTCAATACGGCCCACCTGGGTACGGATGTCGCCGGTCCGGCGTTGGTGCTTGATGATCAGGTTGACTCCCTGGACGACTACCCGGTCCTTGTTTCGGTCGCGCCCCACACGGCGATGGCGGCGATCAATTTTGTAGCCGTGGATCACCCGGTGGACGGTCCCACGCAGTTTTTTGCCCTCTCGGCGGGCGGCTGCGGCATCCCGACCGACTCGGACCTCAACGGTGTCGCCTTTTTTGATCCGTTCCATCTTTCTCTCCCCAATGGCGCGTTACAGACGCCGCCCCGTCACAGGACCTCCGGCGCCAACGATACGATCTTCATAAATCCTTTTTCACGCAGTTCACGGGCCACCGGCCCAAAGATACGAGTGCCTTTGGGGTTCTTGGCCTGGTCCAGGATGACGGCGGCGTTGTCATCAAATTTGATGTAGGATCCATCGCGGCGATGGACCTCCTTGGCGGTGCGCACGACGACGGCCCGCACCACATCCCCTTTTTTGACCGAACCTCCCGGCGCCGCGCTCTTGACCGAAGCGATAATCACATCGCCTACGCTCCCATAGCGGCGCGTCGAGCCGCCCAAAACGCGGATACACAGGATCTCTTTGCCACCGGTGTTATCGGCCACCTTGAGCCGGCTCTCCTGCTGAATCATTTCTTCCTCCCGATACAGACGCCTTCAGATGCCGATCCCGTTCAAGCCTGGTTCAAGATCTCGGTGACAACCCATCGTTTTTCCCGGCTCAAGGGACGGGATTCGGTGATGGCTACCAGGTCGCCGACCTGGCAGGCGTTGTCGGCGTCGTGGGCTTTGTATTTTTTGCGCGTGGCAATCACTTTGCCGTACAGTTTGTGCCGCCGCCGCCGTTCCACTTCAACGACGACGGTTTTATCCATCTTGTTGCTCAACACGCGGCCCACCAAGACCCTTCTTCGCTTTTTCATGCTGCCCCCTGCATCCGTTGCTGTTCGGCTTCCAACTGCTTGGCCCGCAGGATGGTGTTCAGACGGGCGATCTCCCGCCGCATTTCCCGCAGGCGGGCATTGTTCTGCATCTGCCCAATGGAAAACTGGAAGCGCAGGTTGAACATCTCCGCATAGGCATCATCCAGCCTGGCCCGGATCTCTTCGGGTGACATCTCCCAGATCTGCCGTGCTTTCATCCTGCTCCTCCCACCGTATCCTGGCGGCGGACAAAACGGGTTTTGATGGGCAATTTGTGAGAAGCCAAGCGCATGGCCTCCCGCGCAGCCTCTTCCTGGACGCCGGAGATCTCAAAGATCATGCGGCCCGGCTTGACCACGGCTACCCAATATTCCACCGACCCTTTGCCCTTGCCCATACGGGTTTCGGCGGCACGGGCCGTCACCGGTTTATCGGGAAAGACGCGGATCCAGAGTTTCCCGCCGCGCTTGACATGGCGCACGATGGCCCGACGGGCCGCTTCGATCTGACGGCTGGTCATCCAGCACGGTTCCAACGCCTGTAAACCGTAATCGCCAAAGGCCAGGGTATTCCCCCGTCCCGCTTTGCCCTTCATCCGCCCACGATGCTGTTTTCGGTATTTCGTGCGTTTTGGCATTAACATGATTCTTCCCTCTCGGTCGTGGTCCGCGCAGGTCAGGCGGCAGCGGCCTCTTTTTCGGGCAAGATGTCGCCCTTGTAAATCCAGACCTTGATGCCGATGCGTCCAAAGGTGGTCAACGCCTCGGCCTGGGCGTAATCAATGTCGGCCCGCAGGGTGTGGCGCGGAACCCGCCCCTGGCGGTCGGTTTCTTTGCGGGCCATCTCTGCCCCGTGCAGCCGCCCGGCGCATGTGACCATGGCCCCCTGCGCGCCAAAACGCATGGCCCGTTGGACCGCCTGTTTCATGGCCCGTTTGTAGGAGATGCGCCGTTCAATCTGCTGGGCGATACTTTCGGCCACCAAGTAGGCATCCAGTTCCGGTCGCTCAACCTCTTCCACGTCCACATGGACCTTCTTCCCGGTCATGGCCTCCAGCTTCTTGCGCAAGGCGTTGACGCTGGCCCCCTTGCGCCCGATGACGACTCCCGGTTTGGCGGTCCAGATCTTGACCGACACCTGTTTGGCCCTGGGGAAACGCTCAATCTCAATGTTGGAGATGCCTGCATGACCCAGGTCATCACGGATCAGTTTGCGGATGCGCAGGTCTTCTTCCAACAGGTCCGCGTATTCTTCTTTCTCGGCATACCAGCGAGCCTTCCAGTCGCGGATGTACCCCAACCGAAAGCCGTATGGATGTACTTTTCGCCCCATGCAATTCCCCCTTAGTAGTATTCTGCCGGTGTCCGTTCGCGCAGCACCACGTTGATATGAGCCGACCGCCTGCGGATCGGTTTGAAACGGCCCCGCGCTCCAAAGCGACGCCAGCGGCGCGTCGGCCCTTCATCCGCCGAAATTTCGGCGATGTACAGGTCCTCCGGGTCCATGCCAAAGTTGTTCTCGGCATTGGCCACCGCCGACTTGATCAACTTGTAGACCGGCTTGGCCGCCCGATGGGGCAGCAGCCGCAAGACATTCATCGCTTCCAGAGCATCCATACCCCGCACCAGGTCAATGACCAAGCGCACTTTGCGGGCTGAATGCGGCACATACCGGTTCTGTGCCCGGACCTCGAACCCGAAATCCTCCATGTCGCCCCCCTCGCCTATTTCTTCCGCGCCCGGGTTTTGCGCTCCTTTTTGGTGTGGCCCCGGAAGGTGCGGGTCGGCGCAAATTCGCCCAGTTTATGGCCCACCATGTTCTCGCTGATGTAGATGGGTACATGACGCCGACCGTCGTGGACGGCGATGGTGTGGCCCACCATCTGGGGAAAGATGGTCGAAGCCCGCGACCAGGTTTTGATCGGTCGCTTGGGCACACCGGGTCGGTTCATCTCTTCAATCCGTCGCAACAGCTTGGGATCAACAAACGGTCCCTTCTTCAACGATCTGGACATCCCCCACCTCCTAACGCCGCTTCTTGCCCCGCCGCCGGACGATCCACTTGTCTGTAGCCTTGTTGCGCCGCGTCTTTTTGCCCAGGGTAGGCTTGCCCCACGGCGATTTAGGGCCGGGCATCCCGATAGGCGCACGCCCCTCACCACCGCCGTGGGGGTGGGAAGCCGGATCCATGGCCGAACCGCGCACCGTAGGCCGAAAGCCCAACCAGCGCTTGCGCCCGGCTTTGCCCAGTTTGATGTTGCCGTGGTCGGTGTTACCCACCTGGCCGATGGTAGCCATGCACTGGACGTTGATCAGCCGCACTTCGCCGGAAGGCAAGCGGACATGGGCATAGCGGCCCTCCTTTGCCAGCAACTGGGCCGATGTGCCTGCTGCCCGCACCAACTGCCCCCCTTTGCCGATGTGCAATTCAATGTTGTGGATGGTCGTCCCGACGGGGATGTTGGCAATGGGCAGAGCGTTGCCTACCCGGATCTCGGCCTCCGGCCCGGACATGACCACGTCACCGACCATGAGGCCCAAGGGGGCAATGATATACCGTTTCTCACCATCGGCGTAGGTGATCAGGGCGATCCTGGCCGAGCGGTTAGGGTCGTACTCAATAGATGTCACCCGGCCGGGGATGCCCACTTTGTCACGCTTGAAATCAATCACCCGGTAGCGGCGTTTGTGGCCACCGCCGCGGTGACGCACGGTAATCTTGCCCCGAAAATTCCGCCCCGCTTTTTTCTTGAGCGGTCGCAACAGCGATTTTTCCGGCCGGGAACGGGTGATCTCTTCAAAGGTTGAAACGCTCATCCCCCGTCGCCCCGGCGACGTTGGCTTATAGACTTTGATCGGCATCTCTAAATCCCCTCAAAGAACTCCTGGATCCGCTCGCCGGGAGCCAACGTGACCACGGCCCGCTTCCAAGCCGGTCGGGTAATGACCTCCTTGCGCCCCACCCTGCGCTTGCGGGGTTTCATGTTCATCGTGTTGACGGCCACCACCCGCACGTCAAAGATCGTCTCCACCGCCTCTTTGATCTGGTGTTTGTTGGCCCGGCGATCCACCTCAAAGACATACTGGTTGTTATCGCGCTGCAGGTCCGATTTTTCGGTCAAGATGGGTCGTTTGAGAACCTGGTAAACGTTCATCGTCCCTCCCTTCAGGCCGCTTGCCCCAGGAACCCTTCGATGACCTGCAAAGAGGCCAAAGGGACAATCAGGCGGTCATATTTGAGCAGATCGCGCACGTTCAGGTACCGGGCTACCAACGTCCGCACCTGGGGCAGGTTGCGCACAGAGCGCAGGATGATCTCGTCAGGCTGGGGTAGCAGGATCAAAGCCGATGTCTCAATATCCAGGTTGCGAAGGATTTCTTTGATCCGCTTCGTTTTGGGTTCGGCCATCTCCAGCGCATCCAACACGATGATCTGACCATCGGCAGCCTTGACCGAAAGGGCGGAACGCAACGCCTGACGACGCATCTTGCGCGGCATCTTTTGCCGGTAGCTGCGAGGCTGCGGCCCGAAAACGGTCCCGCCGCCACGCCACTGGGGCGCACGAATGGACCCCTGTCGGGCGCGGCCTGTTCCCTTCTGCCGCCACGGTTTGCGACCGCCGCCGCGCACCTGGCCCCGCGTCTTCGTTTTGTGCGTCCCCAAGCGGGCGTTGGCCAGCTGGCGCACCAAAGCTTGGTGCATCAACGCCTCGTTGATCGGCACGGCAAAGATGTCGTCCCGCAATTCGGTTTCGCTCACCTGCTCGCCTTGCACGTTATACACAGGCACTTGCATTTGCCACCACTCCGTAATCAGGTTACAGCCGATGATTGTAGCCAACAGGCGATTCGACGCTCCCCCGCCCGGCCCGGATACGCTCCGATTCCGGGCCACCGGACCGCGAGCCGGTGGGAGCGACGTGGAAACGTCTACCCGCTTGCTACAACCTACGGCTTTACTTTCGTGTTTTCTTGGCCAGGGTTGTCTTGCGAGCCTGGCGGATGATCAGTAAGCCGTTTTTCGCTCCCGGCACTGCCCCCCGCACGACCAGAAGGTTCCGCTCCGGATCCACCATTTCCACTTTCAGGCCCTGGATCGTAACCCGCTTTCCACCCATGCGCCCTGCCATCCGCTTGCCCTTGAACACCCGTCCCGGTGTGTAGCAAGCACCGATGGAACCCGGTGCCCGGTGGCGATCCGACTGGCCGTGGGTTTTCGGCCCACCGCCAAAGCCGTGACGTTTGACGACACCGGCGAACCCCCGCCCTTTGGAGATACCGGTGACATCTACATACTCGCCTTCCTCAAAGAGGTCCACGGTGATCTTTTGGCCCTCTTGATAAGAGGCAATGTCCTCCTCGCCCATGCGGATCTCGCGCAGGTAGCGAAGAGGCGGCAGGTTGTTTTTCCGCAGGTGCTGGAGACGCGGCTTGTTCAAACGCTTGGGCTTGACCTCTTCAAAGCCCAGCTGAATAGCCGTGTATCCATCCCGATCCCTTGTTTTGACCTGGGCCACGTAACAGGGGCCAGCTTCGATGACCGTAACCGGGATGACCTCACCACGCTCGTCAAAGATCTGGGTCATCCCGACCTTCTTGCCGAGAATGCCTTTCATACCCTATCCTCCTGGGACTGTCGGGCTAGGCAGGCCCGCATCATCCCCGCCCGGCTTGCAGTTTGCGGGCTACTTTTGCCCTGCACTTGCAAACCGGACAACGATCTGTCTACGTGCGGCTTGGGCCGACGGCCTGCCGACGTCTACAGTTTCACTTCTATTTCCACACCGGCCGGCAGTTGCAGGTGCACCAGTTGATCAACAGTCTTGGATCCCGGCTCCAATACGTCAATCAGACGCTTGTGGGTGCGGATTTCAAACTGTTCTCTGGAGTCTTTGTCAATGAACGGCGACCGGATGACGGTGAACTTTTCAATGCGCGTAGGCAAGGGGACCGGCCCTATCACCTGCGCACCGGTGCGTTCCGCAGCCTCCACGATCTGCCGCGCCGATTGATCGAGTACCCGGTGATCGAAAGACTTGAGGCGAATCCTGATCTTCTGCTTGGCCATGCTTTCCTCTTGCGGCTAATTATTCAATGATCTTGGTGATGACACCGGAACCAACCGTCCGCCCTCCCTCTCGGATGGCAAACCGCGACCCCGCCTCCAACGCCACCGGCACAATCAACTTGACACGAAACGTCGCATTGTCCCCAGGCATCACCATCTCCACTCCCTCCGGCAACTCAATGCTCCCC
>CAZQKE010000121.1:0-23683 GCA_964593865.1 uncultured Anaerolineaceae bacterium
ATGTCAACTCCCCGGCGGATAAATTCCGGTGGCCGGTGGTGGCAAGTCGCTCCTTTTGGGCCTGCGCCCGGCGGCGGTAGCGCAAGGTGGAGGCTTGCGTCACACGGCGAGCCTCCCGCAGGCAACGGTGGGGGCGCAGCAGCGCTGCGCCCCTACCATTCGTGCATTCGCGTATTCGCGTCTCATTCGGGGACGGCCCCCAACGCCCCCAGCAATTCTTCGTCCGGCTGCCGGCCCGCGGACGAGCAAGCGGCGAGGTAGTTGCCGGCCATGGTTTTCATCCAATCTGCGAAAGCAGCGGGGAACTGACGATAAAAGGGAAGCAAGGTGCGCACCGCTTCCTCCGCCGCGGCCAGGGCTTCCTCCCGCCGCCCCAGGTCCGCGAGCATCGCCCCCAGGTTGTGGAGGCTCCCCGCCAGGTCGGGCAGGAAGGCGGCGGGCCGGTCTTCGGCCAGGCGGCGGCGGATCGCCACCGCCTCCTCCGCCGCGGCCAGGGCTTCCTCCCGCCGCCCCAGGTCCGCGAGCATCGCCCCCAGGTTGTGGAGGCTCCCCGCCAGGTCGGGCAGGAAGGCGGCGGGCTGCTTTTCGGCCAGGCGGCGGTACAGCCCCACCGCCTCCTCCGCGGCGGCCAGGGCTTCCTCCCGCCGCCCCAGGGCCGCAAGCCTGTTCCCCAGGCCGGTGAGGCTCGCCGCCAGGTCGGGCAGGAAGGCGGCGGGCTGCCCTTCGGCCAGGCGGCGGTACAGCCCCACCGCCTCCTCCGCGGCGGCCAGGGCTTCCTCCCGCCGCCCCAGGTCTGAAAGCATCGCCCCCAGGTTGTTGAGGCTCATCGCCAGGTCGGGCAGGAAGGCGGCGGGCCGGTCCTCGGCCAGGCGGCGGTACAGCCCCACCGCCTCCTCCGCCGCGGCCAGGGCTTCCTCCCGCCGCCCCAGGTCCGCAAGCATTGCCCCCAGGTTGTTGAGGCTCCCCGCCAGGTCGGGCAGGAAGGCGGCGGGCTGCTTTTCGGCCAGGCGGCGGTACAGCCCCACCGCCTCCTCCGTCGCGGCCAGGGCTTCCTCCCGCCGCCCCAGGGCCGCAAGCATCATCCCCAGGTTGTTGAGGCTCCGCGCCAGGTCGGGCCGGAAGGCGGCGGGCTGCCTTGCGGCCAGGCGGCGGCGGATCGCCACCGCCTCCTCCGTCGCGGCCAGGGCTTCCTCCCGCCGCCCCAGGTCCGCAAGCCTCGCCCCCAGGTTGTTGAGGCTCCGCGCCAGGTCGGGCCGGAAGGCGGCGGGCTGCTTTTCGGCCAGGCGGCGGTACAGCCCCACCGCCTCCTCCGTCGCGGCCAGGGCTTCCTCCCGCCGCCCCAGGGCCGCGAGCATCGCCCCCAGGTTGTTGAGGCTCCCCGCCAGTTCGGGCAGGAAGGCGGCGGGCTGCTTTTCGGCCAGGCGGCGGTACAGCCCCACCGCCTCTTCCGCCGCGGCCAGGGCCTCCTCCCGCCGCCCCAGGTCCGCAAGCCTGTTCCCCAGGTTGTTGAGGCTCATCGCCAGGTCGGGCAGGAAGGCGGCGGGCTGCCCTTCGGCCAGGCGGCGGCAGATCGCCACCGCCTCCTCCGCCGCGGCCAGGGCTTCCTCCCGCCGCCCCAGGTCCGCAAGCATTGCCCCCAGGCCGGTGAGGCTCGTCGCCAGTTCGGGCCGGAAGGCGGCGGGCTGCTTTTCGGCCAGGCGGCGGTACAGCGCCACCGCCTCCTCCGCGGCGGCCAGGGCTTCCTCCCGCCGCCCCAGGGCCGCAAGCCGGTTCCCCAGGTTGTTGAGGCTCCCCGCCAGGTCGGGCAGGAAGGCGGCGGGCTGCCCTTCGGCCAGGCGGCGGAACAGCCCCACCGCCTCCTCCGTCGCGGCCAGGGCTTCCTCCCGCCGCCCCAGCTCCGAAAGGACATTCCCCAGGTTGTGGAGGCTCCCCGCCCGCGCCGCCTCGTCCGGGGCCAGGGCGGCCCCGGTTCGGTAGAGGGATTCCTGCACCTCCCGCAGGGCCAGGGTGCGGTCGGGCGGGGGCAGGGCGGCCTCCAGCGCCTCCACAAAGGGCCGGGCGGCCTCCCCTCCGGCGCGGCGGGCGGCTTCCAGGGCGGCCTCCAGGTTGGGCAGGCAGGCTTCGATCCGGGCCTCCCGCTCCCCGGCCCGCAGCCCGGCCAGCCACTCCGCCCAGGCGGGCAGCAGCTCGGCCAGCCGCGCCAGCCGCTCCTCCTCGTCCCAGGGCCGGCGGGCGCGGGCGTATTCGGCGACCGTCCCGTGCCAGCGCCAAAGCTGAAGTTGAGGGTCGAAATCGGCCAGGGCCGCCGCCCGCAGCGCCTCGGCCCCTTCCCGGCCCACGGCGGCCCACAGCAACGCCTCCGGCGCGTTGTCGGCGGGGAAGAGGAGGAGCGACCGCCAAGCCGTCCCCTGGCCCGTTTCCTCCAGGCGGGCGGCGTGCCAATCGTACACCTTGTCCAATTGGGCGGTGAAATCCCCCCGCAGCTCCCGCACCTCCGCCAGGAGGGTGTTCAGGTCCCGGCGGCGGGCCTGGGCGACGAGCAGCTCCAACAGGCGGGGGTGGCCCCCGGCGGCGCGGGCGATGGAGAGGGGATGCACCCCCGCCAGGGGGACGCCCCGCTCCTCGGCCAAGACCCGGACATAGTGGGCCGCTTCCTGTAGCGCAAGGCCGTCGTGGAGGGGGATGGAAACGGCGGTGGGCAGGTCTTCCAGGGCGCGGCAAGGGGGGCGCAGGGCGGCGATGGCCGCGCTCCCACCCCCCAGGCGGCCCAGGAAACGGGCCAGGCGGTCCAGGTCGGGCGGGGGGAGGGTTTCCAGGTTGTCCAGCAGCAGGAGGGTGGGTTGTTGGACGGCGTGGGCCAGCAACGCCCCTTCCATGCGGCCCGGTTGCGGTTCCAGGCCCAGCCCGGCGGCCAGGCGGGTCAGCAGCGCGTCGTAGCCGCCGGAGAGGGCCTCGGCGTAGGCGACGCCGCCGGGGAAGCGGTGGGCGTTGCGGTGGGCCGCTTCCAGCAGGAGGCTGCTCTTGCCGATGCCCGCCGGGCCGGTGATGAGGGCGATCACGGGGGGCCGGGCCAGGCGGCGGGCGAGGCGGACCAGCTCCCGGCCCCGCCCCAGGAAGAGGAGGCCGAAGCGGGCGGGCAGGTTGCCCGGCGGGCGGGCGTCGTCCACCACCGGCTCCCCCCGGCGCAGGTCGGTGAAGCGCAGGTCCTCTTGGCCCAGCAGGACCACGTCGTGGGTGGTGATGCAGCGTTGGGCGCGGGCCACCGCCTCGTCCAGGGGAAAGCCGTCGGTCAGCTCGGCGTAGAGGCGGGCGGCAAAGGCCACCGCTTCGGCATCCAGCACGGGGCGGGTGTGGCCCACGACGGCGCGGGCCAGCCCGGCCTCCAGCAACGCCTGGGCCGCCGAATGCAGGTCCGCCGCGCTTTCGCAGCCGTTGAGCACGGCCAGGTCCAGGGGGCGGGGCAAGCCGCCCAGGGCGGCGGTCAGTTCGTCGGCGGCGACAAAGCGGGTCCGGCCGAATTCATCCTCCAAAAGCAGGCCGTCGCGCCGGGCGTGGCCGCTAAAGTGGAGCACGTGGGGCAGGAGGCCCTGCTCCCCGGCGCGGGGGGAAAGGGCGGAGCGGAGGGCCTCCGGCGTCGGCGGGGCGAGGCGGGCCAGGAGGATGGGGGCTTTGCTCCCCCGCACCTCGTCGGCCAGTTTGCGCCACTCCCGCCGCAGGTCCAGGGGCGGCGGCGGATGGTCGGGGCGGTGGGGGTCGAGGACCGGCGCGGCCAGCAGGGCCAGGATGCGCAACATGCGGGCCGGGTCCTGCCGTTGGGCCTGGGCCTGGGCCGCGGCCTGGAGCATCACCTGTTCGGCCCGTCCGATGACGATGTTGTGCGAACCGGCGACCAGGGTGCTGCTCCCCACGTCGCCGCCGATGTGGATGGAGCCGGAAGGGGTGGTTTCGGTCATGGTCGGTCTCCTCCTTGTGAATCCGGGCGGTCGGTGACCGGGTGTTTCGGGTCCTGCCCGGCGCAGGGCGCTCCGGCAGGTCGCGCTCCATTGTACCGCGTCCCGGCGTTTTGGTCAAACGCCGTCCTCGGCCGCAGCAAGGCAAGGGCATTTACAGGGTTTCACCCCGCAGGGGGTCCGCCGACCGTTTGACCAGATCGCGATTACGCGGTAAAATGAGGGCGCGTTCCGTTTGTGGAGGGCCACGATCTTGTGGCTACAGGCCGGGTCTGCTGCCTGAGAGAATGGCGACGGATAGGGCGGAAAATGAAGGTTCAGAAGTTACGCCTCAGAAATTTTAAAAGGTTCCACGACCGGGAGTTTGACTTTCGGGACCCGGAAACCGGGCTGGCCGAGGACCTGATTGTGTTGGTGGGGCAGAACGGATCGGGCAAATCCACAATTTTGCAGGCGATTGCGGCCATGTTGGGGGCGGCAACCGGCCAATTGGCCGGCCCTGCCGAACTGGATTGGCCCGGCTTTGACCTGCATCTGGCGAACCAGGCTTGGGCGCGGCCTATCGGCATCGAGTTGGATGTGGAGTTCAGCCCGGACGAGATCGCCGCTACTCGTGAATACTATGCCCAGACCGATATGGCGCAAAATGCGGAGCGAATTCCTCCCGGCCAGAGTCCTCTGGTCCGCCTGTCGTGCGTCCCTGAAAATGGCCGGGTGCAAGCGCCGACCGCTGCCGAGTTTTTTCAATTTCACGGGCGGCGTTATGCTCGCATGATTATCAAATATGCAGAAGGAGGAGCGCGCCTGTTCGAGCGGGTGGGGTCTGTGTTTTGGTACACGGAGCAGCGGACCACCAATAGCCTGACGCCGGTAGAAAACAATGGTCAGATCATCGAATATGACATGGCCTTGCTGCGTCGGCGGTTGTCCGAGCTGTTCCTCTTTCATGAGCGGGTGCGTCGGGGCGAGTATCGGCTCAAACCCGGTCAGCGCGATCCGTTCCCCGACATTGAGCGTGCCTATCAGACCATCTTTCCCGGTCACCGTTTCGGAGGCCCGGTTCCTCGGACGGGGGTGGGCGAGATTCTGGCCGAGCCGTGGTTCTATCTGTATGATGGTCATCATGAGTACGAGTTGGCCGAGATGTCCGGCGGAGAGCGGGCGGTTTTTCCGATGATCTTTGATTTCGCCAATTGGGACATTCACAATTCGGTCATTCTGATTGACGAGTTGGAACTCCACCTGCACCCGCCGCTACAGCAAGGGTTGCTCAAAGCTCTGCGTAGCTTGGGACGGAACAATCAATTCATCATCACTACCCATTCGGACGCGGTTACGGCTATCGTGCCGGAGGAGTCAATCCGCCGTTTGTAGAGACGATCATGCCTCAAGTCCTTGATCCCCACATCTGTATCGTCTTTTGCGAGGGTCGTCCGGGTAGCCTGGATGACCTGTTCTTGCACCATCTCATCCCTCCTGGGCGGGCGTTCATCCGACCGGTAGGCGGCAAACAGGCGATGCGGGCTTTTATAGAAGGGTATTTGGGGGCATACGTGGGTGCTGTCCCCCGTTATCTTGGCTTCCGGGACCGGGATTTTGATTTTGAGCCGCCTCCCGATCCGCAACCGATCCGCCTGCCGGGGGAAAAGCCGATCTGGGTGAGTTATCGGGCGGCAGTTGAAAATTATCTCATTGATGCCGATCTAATCTGGGAGTATTGGGAGGAACGGAAAGACACACCGGCCTGGCAACACGGGCCGCCTCTGTCCAAAGACGAAATCGAATCTCGCATTCACGAATCGGCGCGGGCGCTGGTTGGCTACCAGGCCGTGCGCTGGGCATTGGCAAGCCTGAAGCCCGGTCCCCGTTGGCCGGAACTCCGTACAACCTGGTTGGCGGGCAGCGGCAGGTTGCCGCCGTCGCTGGCTTATGGTGATTGTTTGGAGGAGGCGCATCGACTTGTTGCAGAATTCCGGGGCCGGATGCAAGAAGTTGACGTCTTTGCAGCAGCTGGTGGATTTGATCGTATAAGGCGCGGTTTCAGCCGCCGACCGGTCTTTCCTGCCGTAACTTTTGGATAATTGACAGGGCGAGCGCGGTCTACCGCCGCCGGTGTGGGATCTGGAGTGGAAGGTGCCGGTGAACCCAAAGGAACGCTACCAAAGCATGTTGGTCGGTCCCATTGAGCGGTTCGACCAGCGGGACGAGATGTTCAAACGGCGCAGGTATGAACCGGAATGGCAAAAGCGGTCTGCGCCGTTCTACAACGACCGCCTGCGGGACAAGCCGGGCTACACCCAGGAGTATCACGCCCTGGTGGATGCTTCCTGGTACGTGGAGGATGTCTTTGCCAAAGGCTGCCTGGGGTCGAACCACCGGGGCCTGTACGCCTGGGAATCGCTGCGGGAGGAGCCGATTCCGGGGCCAAAGGTGGAGGCCCCGCCGGAGGAGATGACGCGCATGGTCAAGAGCGCGGCCCGCTTTTTCGGCGCGGCCCTGGTCGGCGTCTGTGAGCTGGACCGGCGTTGGCTCTATGCCCGCGTCAGCAACGATGTGACCGGCGAACACCTGCCCCAGCCGCTGCCGGAAGATCTGCGCTACGCCGTCGCCCTGGCCGTTGAAATGGATTACGAATTCATGCAGACGGCCCCGACTGGCGGCGCGGGGGCGGCCACGGGGCTGGGCTATTCCAAAATGGCCTTTGTCGCCGGGCTGCTGGCCGAGTTCATCCGGGGGCTTGGCTACCGGGCCGCGCCCAGCGGCAACGACACCGCCCTGAGCATCCCCATCGCCGTCGAAGCCGGGCTGGGCGAGCTGGGCCGCAACGGGCTGCTCATCACCGAAAAGTACGGCCCCCGCGTGCGCCTGGCCCAGGTGTTCACCGACCTGCCCCTTGTGCCCGACGAACCCTACTTTTTCGGCGTGGAGGAGTTTTGCCGCATCTGCAAAAAGTGCGCCCAACATTGCCCCTCGCGGGCCATCACCTTTGGGGAGCAGACGACCGAAGGGCCGAGCCGCTCCAACAATCCCGGCGTGCGCAAGTGGTACATCAACCCGGAACAGTGCTACAAATTCTGGATCGCCAACCGCCTGGATTGCGCAACCTGCATCCGCGTTTGCCCCTTCAACCAGCCGCCGGGTCGGCTCCACGATGCCGTCCGGGCCGTCATCAAACGCGCGTCCTGGCTGCACCCGATCATCCTCCGCTTCGGCGATCTGCTGGGGTATGGCAAGCAACGCCCGCCGGAGAGTGTATGGAGTTGGGAAGTTGGGGATTGGTAGATTGGTAGATTGGGAATGGGAGGGAGGAACTGATGTCCACAGTTGGTGTGCCGCAAATCACGGAGCAGTTGCAAAAATTGCCGAGCGAAAAACTTGTTGTTGTGTACGATTTCGTTTCCTATCTTTTGGAACGAGAGGGATTAACCGTAACGGATGACGGCGAAGAAGCGTGGGATGAATTGCTCGCCAGGCCTGAGGCCAGGCAGTCCTTGCGTGAGATGGCCGGAGAGGCATTGGATGACTTTTATGCGGGTCGGACGACGGACATTATCATCACCGACGAAGGGCTGTTGGCTCCGGGATGAAAGCAAAAGCGACACCGGGCTTCTGGCGGCAATATGCGCGGCTTCCCCGCAATGTCCGGCGGCGAGCACGGAAAGCGTATCAGCTCTGGCAAGCAAATCCACAGCATCCGAGTCTGCATTTCAAGCGGGTGGACGAGACCGAGCCGATCTACTCCGTGCGCGTGGGTGGCGGCTACCGGGTTCTTGGTGTTCTTGAGGAAAACACGATGGTTTGGTTTTGGATTGGCAGCCACGCCGACTATGACCGCAGGTTGAAATAGGATGACCAACCGGGAAATCGCTGCTCTTTTCAAACGCATCGGCGACATGCTGGACATTTTGGGCGAGAACCGCTTCAAGGTCCTCGCCTACCGCCGCGCCGCCGACAGCATCCTGCACCTGGGGCGGGACATCCGCACCGATTGGCAGGCGGGCACGCTGCAAGAGATCCCCGGCATCGGCCCGGCCATCGCCGCCAAGATTGACGAACTGCTGACCACCGGTCACCTGGAGTTTTACGAACGGTTGGAGGAGCGGATCCCGCCCGGCGTCGTCGCCATGCTGGACATCCCCGATGTCGGCCCCCGCACCGTCCGCCGTCTGTGGGAGGAGTTGGGCCTGCGCAGCATCGCCGAGGTGGAGGAAGCGGCGCGGGCGGGCCGCATCCGCGCCCTAAAGGGCATGGGGCCGAAATCGGAGGCCCGCATCCTGGCCGGGATCGAGGCCCTCTACCGCCGGGGAAACCGCATCCCCCTGGGCGCGGCCTGGCCGGTGGCCGTGGAACTGCTGGAAGGGTTGAAAGCGGCCTGCGATGCGGTGCAGCAAGCGGCCGTCGCCGGAAGCCTGCGGCGGATGCGGGCCACCGTCGGCGATATTGACCTGCTGGTGGCCTCCACCGCCCCGGCGGAGGTGATGCGCGCCTTCGGCGACCATCCTCGCGTGGCGGAGGTCCTCCTCGGCGGCGAGACCAAAACCGGCGTCCGCCTGCACAACGGCTTGCAAGTAGACCTGCGGGTGCTGGAGCCGGAGCGATGGGGCACGGCGTTGCAATACTTTACCGGCAGCCAGGCCCACAACGTCCGCCTGCGGGAGTTGGCCCACAGGCGGGGCCTGAGCCTGAGCGAATACGGCTTCAAGGGAGAGGATGGCCGCGAAATTTTGTGCTCCACCGAGGAGGAGGTCTATGCCACGCTGGGCCTGCCCTGGATTCCGCCCGAACTGCGCGAAGACCGGGGCGAGGTGCAGGCGGCGGCGGAGGGGCAATTGCCCCGCCTGGTCGAATGGGGCGACATCCGGGGCGACCTGCACGCCCACACCGATTGGAGCGACGGTGCGGGCACATTGGCCCAGATGGCCGAAGCGGCGCGGGCCAGGGGCTACCGCTACCTGGTCGTCTCCGACCACACCCAGAGCCTGGGCGTCGCCACCGGCTTGACGGTGGAGCGGTTGCGGGCGCAGCGGGCCGAGATCGACGCCCTCAACGCCCGCTGGGATGATTTCACCTTGCTGCAAGGCTGCGAGCTGGAGATCAAGGCCGACGGCAGTCTGGATTTTCCCGACGAGGTGTTGGCCGAACTGGACTTTGTCGTCGCCTCGGTCCATGCTTCGCTGCGCCAGCCCCGTGAGCAGATCACCCAACGGGTGCTGAACGCGGTGCGCAACCCCTACGTGGATGTCATCGGCCACCCGTCGGGACGCATCCTGGGCCAGCGCGAAGAGAGCGCGGTGGACCTGGAAGCCGTCATCCGGGCTGCCGCCGAGACGGGGACGGCGTTGGAGGTCAACAGCACCCCCAATCGCCTGGACCTGGATGATGTGCATGTGCGCCGCGCCCGCGAGTTGGGCGTCAAACTGGCCATCAGCAGCGACGCCCACCACCCCGACGGCCTGGATAACCTGCCCTACGGCCTGGCCACCGCCCGACGCGGCTGGGCCACCGCCGACGATGTGTTGAACACGATGGAGTTGACAGAATTGCTCCGCTGGCGCCAAACCCGAATACATGGAGGAGGAAAATGACCCAATACGACGCCGGACCCGGAGACCTGAGCGACCGTGAATGGGAGGTGATGGACCGACCGCCCCGATCCCACGCCCGGCGGCGGCGCGGCCCGACCTTGCCGCCCTGGGCTTTGATCGCCCTTTTGGTCGGCATCATCATCTTGCTGTGCGTCAGCCTGGTGTTGATCGTGCAGGCTCTGCGGGGCCGAGGCGAAAAGGGCACGCCGACGCCCCAGGCGACGGTTGCTCCGTCGGTCGCGCCTACCGGCACCATTCCCCTGGCCCTGACCCCTACCGACGTTGTCGCGCCGACCGCCACGGTGACGCTTCCCGTCGAAATCCCGGCGACGCCCACCCCGGAGGGCATTGCCCCCGGCGCCATGGTCGTCGTCCAGGGGACAAAGGGGGCGGGCCTCAACATCCGCGAGCAACCCACCACCTATGCCAAGATTTTGGGCCATGCCAAAGAGGGGACCGTGCTCCAGGTCTTAGACGGTCCCCGCGAATCGGATGGCTATGTCTGGTGGAAGGTTCGGACTCCGGACGGCGTTGAGGGGTGGGGGGCCGAAAACTGGCTGGTGCTCAAGACCGAATGATGCCTGTGCAGCCGGTCACCCCTTTTGGGCCTGGGGCCGGGCATCCGCCTGCGCGGACACATCCCGCATCGCTGCGCAGGTGGGGAGGGCTTGACAGCCTGCCGGGACTGAGGCCTTTTGCTAATATTTGCGCACGATGGCCCGGTAAGCCGCCGGGACGCGGCACTGGATGAGTTGCGATTCTTCGCGGGTTTGGCGCACGGCGTCCAGGTCTATCTTGGCGACGATATATCCTTCTTCTTCCCCTTCCTCCAGGTGGGCGTATACCTCCCCTTGGGGGCCGATGACCATGCTGTCGCCGATGAAGCGGTAGCTGTATTCTTCCCCCACGCGGTTGCTGGCCGCCACAAAGAGGGCGTTTTCTAGGGCGCGGGCATGAACGTAGGTGCGCCATTCAGACATGGGGATCGCTGCATCCTCGGCAGGGGGGTGGCCCCAGTTGGCGCAGACGCACAGCAGCTCCGCCCCGTCCAGCGTCAGACTGCGGGCCGTCTCCGGGAAGGCCAGATCCCAGCCCAGCAGCACTCCGATCTGCCCGAAGGTGGCTTCGAACACCGGCAGACGGAACCCGGCACGAAAGGCCAACCGCTCCTCGCCGGGTAGATGGAGCTTGCGGTATTCACCCAGCACCTCCCCGGTAGGGCCGAGGACGACGGCTGCGTTGTAGATGACGCTTTCTACCTTTTCCTTTGTCACCAGGCCAAAGACGATGTGGGTGCTGTAGTCGGCGGCCCGCTGGGCCAATAGGTTGACGGCGGGGCCGGGGACTCGCTCGGCAACGTCGGTGAAGCGCAGTCCCAGCTCATAGCCGGTCGTTGCCAATTCGGGGAACACGATCAGATCGGTTTTCTGCTCGTTGCAAATACGATCCACGAATTTGGCCATGGTGAGCAGGTTGTCTTCAACCTTGCCCAGGTGGGGGTTCATCTGCACGACGGCGATTGTGATCTCTTGCATTGGTTCATCTCCTGAAAAGTTGGTGGCGGCGGCAGTATACCCTGAAACAGGAGGTCTGTCAACTACTCCGTCGGGAGTTTGTGGGCCGGGCGCACTTCCGGGGTTGCCGCTGCCGAGGTCGTGTTCGTCGGGGGTGGTTGGTCCCACGGTCTGTGCTCTCGGCGTCCCGGACCGGCGGTGAAGGCGATGAATGCATCGGCCCCGGAGAGTTTGCGTTCCCCGTCTTCTTGAGGTAAGATATAACCGTCAAACCCGGAGTATGGAGGCGAAATGACGAAATCGTATCCCCAAATTACCGTGTATGTCCGTCCCTGGTGCGGTAGCGTGATGCGGACCAAACGTTGGCTGGACAGCCGGAACATCCCCTACACCGAGATTGACATCAGCAAGGACCCGGAGGCAGCCCGCTTGGTGGAGGAGTTGAACGGGGGTTATCGGTCGGTTCCCACCATCCTGGTAGATGGCCGTCATGTGGCTACCGAGCCGTCCACTGCCGAGTTGGAGCGGTTGTTCGGTGGGTAGGTAGCGGCTGCGGAGCACGGCTTTTCATTGCAAAGGCGCAAAGGAGGTCAAGATGAGGATCGCTGTAGATGCTATGGGCGGGGACCACGCCCCGGCGGTGGTCGTCGAAGGGGCGGTTCGGGCTGCCCGCGATTTCGGTGTGGAGATCATCCTGGTCGGGCGCCGTGATGCCGTCCGGGCGGAGTTGGATAAGCACGATGTTGCCGGTTTGTCTTTGACGTTGCATCATGCCGATCAGGTGATTGAGATGGATGAGCACCCGGCAGCGGCGGTCAAGGCCAAGAAGGATTCCTCCATGGTCGTCGGCATGGAGTTGCTCAAGCGGCATGAGGCCGATGCCTTTTTCACGGCGGGGAATTCGGGCGGTGCGTTGGCGGCGGCCCTTTTCCGCTTGGGGCGGCTGCGGGGTATCAAGCGGCCTGCCCTTTCCACCATCTTTCCCAGTGAAACTCCCCAGGGTTACTGCCTGTTGCTGGATATTGGGGCCAACACCGATTGCCGACCGGAATGGTTGCTCCAGTTTGCCATCATGGGTACGGCCTACGCCGAGAAGGTGTTGGGCATTGCCGATCCTCGCGTCGCCATCGTCTCCAACGGTGAAGAGGAGGGCAAGGGCAACAACCTGGTCAAGGAAACGGTCCCTCTCCTCAAAAATAGCGGTTTGAATTTCGTGGGCAACGCGGAAGGCAAAGACATCCCTTGGGGGATCGCCGATGTCATCGTCACCGATGGGTTCATCGGCAACGTCATCCTCAAGACGGCGGAGGGGGTTTCCTCCTTGCTGATGGACATCCTCAAAAGGGAGATCACCGGTCGCAGCATAGCCAAGATGGGGGCTTTGTTGGCCAAGCCTGCCTTTGATGCGGTCAAGGCCCGCTTGGACTATCGGGAATACGGCGGTGCTCCCCTGTTGGGTGTGGATGGCTCTGTGATCGTGGGGCATGGCCGCTCCGATGCTTGGGCCGTCCGCAACGGCATCCGTGTTGCCGTTCAGACCGTTGAGAACAACGTGCTGGCAGCCATTGAGCAGGGTTTGGCCCGTTATGGGGCGTGAAAGGGGAAAACCGATGGAACATGGCGAGGGAACCTTCCGCGCGACGGACGGTTTGGAACTCTATCGGCAATGGTGGCGGCCTGATGATGTCCCTCGTGCCGTTTTGGCCGTGGTCCACGGCTTTGGTGAGCACAGCGGTCGCTACGGCAACCTGGTGGATTGGTTCGTGCCCAAGGGCTTTGCCGTTCATGCTTTGGATCAGCGAGGGCATGGTCGCTCGCCGGGGCAGCGGGGGCACATTCCCGGTTTTGCCCAGGTGCGGGATGATGTACGTGCCTTTCTTGATGCGGTGCGTGGGGCGGAAGGGCAGGACCTACCCACCTTTTTGATCGGCCACAGCCAGGGTGGCCTGACCGTTCTCAATTATGCCTTGCACGATCCGGAGGGGTTGGCAGGTGTTGTGGCCTCCGGCCCGCTCTTGAGTTCGCCGGGGGTGTCCCCTCTGCTGCTTCAACTCTCCAAGCTGTTTTCCAAAATCTGGCCTACCATGAGCCTTAACGTCGGCCTGGATGCCACGGCCCTTTCCCACGACCGGGAGGTGGTCGAGGCTTACGTCGCCGATCCCCTGGTCCACGGCAAGGCATCGGCCCGGCTGGGCGTGGAGGTGATGGAGGCGGTGGAGTGGACTCAAGCCCACGCTGCCGACCTACGCTTGCCGTTGCTCATCGTCCACGGCGGGGCAGACCGGCTCTGCTCGCCGGAAGCCAGCCGTCGTTTCTTTGAAAATGTGACCTTTGCCGATAAAGAACGTATTGAGTACAAAGGATTCTACCACGAGGTGTTCAACGAAGTGGGCAAGGAAAAGGTCTTGTCCGATGTAGAAGCATGGCTGGAGCGGCATCTGTAAGGTGCTTGGTATGAGAGACGGACTCCTGTTGGCGGTCCTGTTCGGCGGACTGTTGGTCCTTTCCTGCGCGACGGCCGGGGGAGGCAGCACGCCGACGGCGGCCGTTACGCCGACCGCCTTGCCCACCCCCGATCCCTCTCCATCTCCGCCTTCCCCTCGGTCTCCCTCTGCCGTACCGGAGGCCACCGACGGGACGACTCCCGTCTACGGCTATCGCGTGGTTCGTTCCTACCCCCACGACCCCAATGCCTTCACCCAGGGCCTGGTTTACACCGACGGAATCTTGTATGAGGGGACCGGCTATTGGGCGCAATCGTCGCTGCGCAAGGTGGACCTGGAGACGGGGGAGGTGTTGCAGATGGTCCCCTTGCCACCGCCCGGCACCTTTGGCGAAGGTATCACCGTTTGGCAGGACCGGATCATCCAGCTCAACTGGCAAGCCCCGGCGGTGGACCGACCCAATGTAGGTTTTGTCTATGACAAGATCGGTTTGACCCTGCTCTATACCTTCACCTATCCCACGGAGGGTTGGGGCATTACGCACGACGGGGAGAGACTGATCATGAGCGACGGCTCGGCAACCCTGTACTTTTGGGACCCGGATGACTTGAGCGAGATCGGGCGCGTCCAGGTCCACGATGCGGCAGGGCAGCCGGTGGCCCGTCTCAACGAATTGGAGTTTGTGGACGGCTTGGTCTATGCCAATGTTTGGCAGACCGACCGAATCGCCATCATTGAGCCGGACGGTGGCCTGGTCACGGCTTGGATTGACCTGACCGGCTTGCTGGATGATCCATCGGGTCATCCGGACGTGCTCAACGGGATCGCCTATGACGGTCAGGGGGATCGCTTGTTCGTCACGGGTAAATGGTGGCCCCGCCTGTACGAGATCACGCTGACCCGATCCGGCTACCTGCCCCTGATCGCCCATTCGGCCCCGTGAACGCCGGAGGGGGCATGACTCGGGTTATCTATCGGCCCACCATCAAGGAGCTGCCCAGCAGCGAGCGGCCTCGCGAGCGACTGTTGCGCCACGGGGCGAATGCCCTTTCCAGCGCGGAGCTTTTGGCCGTCGTTTTGCGCACCGGCGCCCGCCATGAGAACGTCGTCCGCCTGGCCCAGCGGTTGTTGGCTTCCTTTGGCGGCTTGGCCGGGTTGGCCCGTGCCAGCCCGGCGGAACTGATGGCCGAGAAAGGGCTGGGACCGGCCAAAGTGGCCCAGCTCAAAGCCGCCCTGGAATTGGGGCGGCGGCTTCTCGTCGAGTCGCCCCGGGAACGGCCCCGCGTTATCCTGCCCGATGACGCGGCGAACCTGGTGATGTCGGAGATGAGCCTGTTGGAGCAGGAACACCTGCGGGTGATGCTTTTGGACAGCAAAAACTATGTCTTGGCGACTCCAACCGTGGCCGTCGGTTCGCTGAACACCAACTTGGTCCGGGTGGGCGAGATCTTTCGCGAGGCGATCCGGGCCAATTGCGCTTCCCTCATCGTGTTGCACAATCACCCTTCGGGCGACCCGACGCCCAGTGCTGCCGATGTTGCCCTCACCCGCCGGATCGTGGAGGCGGGTAGACTCCTCGGCATTGAGGTCATTGATCATCTGATCATCGGTCGTCGGCGTTTTGTCAGCCTCAAAGATAGTGGCCTGGGCTTTGAGCAGGAGTGGACGCCCGACATGGAGGTTCTATGAGTGCGTACCAAGCTGTGATCGGCATGGAGGTCCATGCGCAGTTGCAGACCCGTTCCAAGATGTTTTGTGGCTGTGATGCCAAAGCATTCGGTGCGGCACCCAACACCCACACCTGCCCCGTTTGTTTGGCGTTGCCGGGGGCATTGCCGGTTATCAACCGCCGGGCCGTGGAACAAGCGATTATGGTCGGTTTGGCCCTGCACTGCCGGATCGCCGAGACCGCCGTGTTTTCCCGTAAAAACTATTTCTACCCAGATCTGCCCAAAGCCTATCAGATCAGCATGTATGATTTCCCCCTGTGTCGGCAGGGCTATGTGGAGATCGGAGGCGCGGATGGGCAGCGTCGGCGTATTCGCATCCGGCGGGTTCACCTGGAAGAAGACACGGCCAAGCTGATCCACGGGGGCGATCACAGCCTGGTGGATTTCAATCGGGCGGGATTGCCCCTCATTGAGATCGTCACCGAGCCGGACATCCGCACGCCGGAGGAGGCGCGGCAATATCTGATCAAACTGAGGGCCATTTTGCGTACCCTGGGTGTCTCCACGGCGGATATGGAAAAAGGGGCCATGCGTTGCGAAGCCAACGTCTCCCTGCGGCCCGTGGGGCGGGAAGAGATGGGCGTCAAGGTGGAGGTCAAGAACCTAAACTCTTTCCGCTCGGTCAAGCAGGCGTTGGAGTATGAGATCGCCCGCCAACGCAGAGTCTTGGAGGCCGGCGGGCGGGTGCGCCAGGTGACGATGGGCTGGGATGAGCGGCATGGACGGACGGTAGAACAACGTAGCAAAGAGACCGCAGAGGATTATCGTTACTTTCCGGAACCGGACCTTCCGCCTTTACATATCTCGTCGGCGTGGGTAGAGGAGATTGCTGCGGCCTTGCCGGAGCTGCCGGAAGAACGGCAGGCCCGCTTTGTGCGTGATTACGGCCTTGCCCCTACCGATGCTGCCGTGCTGACCACCGAGCGGGAGGTGGCCGATTTTACGGAGGAGGCCATCAAAGCAGGACGGCGGCGGGGTATTGCCCCCAGGGTGATCGGCAACTGGGTGGTGGGTGATCTGTTCCGTTTGTTGCGGGCTGCCGGGGCCGACATTGAGGCCCAGCAGGTGACGCCGGATGCCCTGGCCGAGCTGGTCGATTTGGTGGAACGGGGGATCATCACGGCCAACAGCGGGCGCAAGGTGCTGGAGGAGGTTTTTGCCCACGGTGGTTCGCCGGAAGAGATTGTGCGGGCAAGGGGGCTGGCCCAGATTTCGGATGCGGATGCCCTGGGCCGGATCGTTGCCGAAGTGGTCGCCGCTCACCCTGAGGAGGCCGACCGCTATCGGGGCGGCAAGGAGAGCTTATTGCAGTGGTTTGTAGGTCAAGTGATGCGTGCCACGCGGGGAAAGGCCAATCCCCAGATCGTTAAATCGTTGCTGCGGGAGGAATTAGACCGTCGGCGGTAGCGGAGCGGGATCGTGGGGGCATCGGTTCGGGGCGCGCAAGGCTTGTGGAGGTAGGGTTTGATGTCCAGACCGTTGGGTTGTCTTTCTACCGGCGGCCTGGTAGCCGCCTTGCTGACGCTGTTACTCATCGTTGGCGTGGTGCTGATCTGGGGTGGAACGATCTTTAGCCCTGGTCCCCTCAATGCCCAGGCAGGTGATGTTCCCTTGAAGGGGGTCTATTCCCACGCCGAGACGGGAGGGAATTGCGCCGCCTGTCATCCTGCGCCCTGGGAAGGGGCGAGCATGGACAATCGCTGCCTGGTTTGCCACGGCGCGGTCCGCGAGCAGCTGGGCGAACCGACCAGCCTGCATGGTGCGCTTCGGGCCGCAGATGAAGCCCGGCCCTGCCGTGCTTGCCACCCGGAGCATCGGGGCGCGGAAGCCCCTCTGACCGTTGTTGATGCGTTTCCTGCCTTCCCCCACGAGGTGACCGGTTATTCGCTGCAAGGCCACCGGCGGACGGCAGATGGCGATGCCTTTGACTGTGCCGATTGCCACGGCCCTGAAATGGCTCCCTTTGACCGGCAGAGCTGTCTAACCTGTCACCGCAATCTGGATGCGGCTTATGTACAATCCCATGTGGCGGATTTCGGAACCGATTGCTTGGCCTGCCATGATGGCCTGGATACCTATGGCGCGTCTTTTGATCACAATCGGCTGGCTTTTCCCCTGCTGGGGGGACATGCTTCTCCGGCCTGCCGGGAGTGCCACCCGGCGGCCCGCACCATCACCGATCTGAGGAACACGCCGCAAGATTGTTTTTCCTGCCACGGGGCCGATGATGCGCACAAAGGCGAGTTTGGCCGGGATTGCGCCGCCTGCCACAACACGGAGGATTGGACGCAGGCGGCCTTTGACCATGACCGGACCGCCTTTCCCCTGACGGGGCAGCACGTCACCGTGGCCTGTCGGCAGTGCCACGTGGGCGGCGTCTACGAGGGCACGCCGCAAGATTGTTTTTCCTGCCACGGGGCCGATGATGTGCACAAAGGCGAGTTTGGCCGGGATTGCGCCGCCTGCCACAACACGGAGGATTGGGCGCAGGTGGCCTTTGACCATGACCGGACCGCCTTTCCCCTGACGGGACAGCACGTCACCGTGGCCTGTCGGCGGTGCCACGTGGGCGGCGTCTATAAGGGCACGCCGCAGGTGTGTGTGGCCTGTCATGCCGATCCGGTTTACCATCGGGGGTTGTTTGGCACAGACTGCGCCGCCTGCCACAACACCACGGGCTGGCAACCGGCCCGTTTTGACCGGCTCCACACCTTCCCCATCAACCACGGTGAAAGCGGCTTTAGCCCTTGCCGGACCTGCCACCCCGCTACCCTCACTGCGTATACTTGCTATAATTGTCATGAGCACAATCCCGCCGACGTTGAGAGTGAGCACCGTGAGGAGGGCATCACCGACTTTCAGAACTGTGTGGAATGCCATCCCACGGGTCGGGAAGAGGAGGGGGAAGATGACGATTAGCGGTTAAAAAATTACCCGGCGCTGTGCTCCGAGGGGAAAATAGCACAACGCCGGGCCGGTTTCGGTTGTGGGCAAGACCGAAACCGTCAATGGCGCCGGGGATGACGCCTGGTAGGGCTAACTTCGGTCAACACATCAGTTGACTCCTATCTTGGCCAATAATTGGGGCTTGGCGGCTAGTGCTTCGTGTGCAACATGGGCTGCTTCGCGGTACCATTCTAGTGCTGCTTCCAAGCACCTTTCTTCCGGGCGGTCGCACGTGACCAATGCGGCCAGTACCCCTTGCCCTTCTGCCCATTTGGCCTCGTTATATCCGTAGGTGGACATGGCCGTAGCGATGTCCAGATCCCGAGGGCCGTAGGTAACAAGCCGATGCAACCGCCGGATAACCGTACCGACGATCTCTCCGTCCTCCCGATGAGCAACCTTTTTTGCCATGCCTTACCCCAACGTTCATGGCGGACTTGGTATTTGCGAGCGTACAGTTCTATTATATCACATCGTGTCAAGGGGATTGTGACAAAAGTGTGTCAAATATGTGGCAAAAGTGTGTCAATTTAGCAAAAAGGTTCCTCTTATCGGGCAATGCGCTTTGCAGGCCGGGGATGCTTATTTGCGTGAAAGAGAAACCGCCAAGACGCAAGGGGCCACGGCGGGACCTACCTCGGCGTCTTGGCGGTAATTTCCCGGTTATTCTGCCCGTAACGATGCCGGGCCGTTGGGTTTAGGGGATCGGCGTAATTGCTTCCTCAATGATGATGGAAAAGGTGTTACCCACCGCCGGGCCGAACAGGGTCATGGATACGCAGGAGCACAGGCAGCAGATGGCGATCAGCACCAAGATAATGATCAGGGCGATCAACCAGCCGCTCATCTTTTTCTTCGGCTCCTCATAGTACGGTTCCTCATACGACGGCTCTTGGTACGTTTGGTAGGGATCTTGCATGTTTGTTCTCCTCCTTCCCGATTTACAAGCCCTGGGGTGATTGCCCGGCCTGTCTCCTCCGTCGCCAACGTCGCATGACCCAGATTGCCGTCAGGAGCAGGGCCAGAACGAGCAGCAACGGGACCAGGATAGACAGGATGGCAACGATAAAGGCCAACACATCCTCGGCGAAGCTGACCACGGGGTTCATTGTGCCCGCCGTGGTTGCGGTGATGACCGGACGGACCGTCGCTTTGGCGGCGTGGACGCCTCCGGCTACCAGCAGGCCGCAGGCCAGGGCCAGGACCGGGTGCATCTCGCCGATAATACCCGAATTGGCGGCAAAGAGCACTGCGCCCGCAGCCGGCCGGATGAAGGTCTGGATGGTATCGTTGGCCGTGTCCACCGCCGGAATTTTGTCCACCAGCATTTCGATTAGGAGCAGGATGATTAGCAAGCCGATCACCCACCAACTTGTCAGGGCGTCCCAGGGTGGGTTGAGTTCCACAAGGTCGGTGAAACGGGCCAGCAACGCCACGATCAGCAAGGGCAGATAGGCATTGAGGCCCGCCGACGTGGACAGGCCAAAGGCGGTCAAGACGTTCAGCAAGGCGTCCATCGTTTTCCTGCCATATAGTATCCCCTCCCCAGGTACGTGCCTGCGGGAGGGGATGGTTTCATCAGTATCCGCCGCTTACCCCGGCGACCCCGATCAGGAAGCAGAAGCCCAGCACTCCCAGGCACAGGGCAACGGCGGTCAGGCCGATTGCCAGCCAGCCGAGCACCAAACCGGCAACGGCCAGTCCGTCCCCTTCAAGCTCATTGGGCCGTTGTCTGATTTCGTTGCGGGCCATGTAGCCGAAGATCAGGGCCAGGACGCTGCCCAGCCACGGTAGCAAGGTCCAGCCCAGGATGCCCATGATCAGGGAGGCGATGGCCATGCCGCTGGTCTGCTTGGTCGCATACCCCGCCGGTGGTGGTGGAAAGCCGCTGCCGTCCGATACCAGGCGACGTTGAGGGACGGAGGCCGGGAGGACCGTCGGTTCTTCTTCCGGGGAGCGTTCCGGCTCCGGGGGAGCAACGTCCTCCGGCGGCTCCGCCCCCTCCACGATCTTGGTGGGAGGGAGGTCGGCGTCTGAGAGGGCCTCCTGGTTCAGCACTGCCCCGCAGTTGCCGCAAAAAACGGCATCATCTTCGTTGGGAGCACCACATTCCGGACAGAACATAGCCATTCCTTTCCATGTCGTCCTTCACCGCCGCGGTGTCCGGCGGCGGATTCCGGCTCAACATCCGATTAGATCGCGCCCTCGTCGTAGGATGGCTGCAGCGGTTGTCCCTGGCCCACCATGTAGGCTTGGCCGAACAGGTGGCCGATGACCATGTAGGAGTAGGGCAGTGTCGCCAAAAGCCCCACACCGCAGACCAGGCTCCCCAATTGGCCGACAAATGCGGCTACCCAGGTCATGACGAAGGTGATGAGGTAGGTGGACAGATTCTCGCGCACGAAGGCGAGGACGTCGCCGAAGCGGAAGGCCGCGCTCAACTCGTCGGTGGCAACCCAGAAGGCAATGGCTGCCGGAAGCATAATCGTCAGGATGATGCTCCAGAGGATGATGAGGCAACCAAAGATCGCCATCAGGATGGCGGCTGCGGTTTCGGAGCTATCGCCCAGCGCGGCGGCAGGGACGATCATGCAGAAAGAGGCGATGATGATGGGCAGGGCGTATACAAAGCCGATGACCCACATCTTGAGACCGTCCATCAGCAGCCCTCCCCAGTTATCCCACTGGGGCAGCCCATCCGCCTGGCCGTTGAGCACCCGGCGGATGATGGCGACCGCGTAGCCGTTGAGCACCAAAAATGCCAGGAATATGGGGATGATCAGCCATGAAAACAGCAGACCCACGGCCAGAATGGCCGCTCCGATGAGGATGTTGGTGATCCAGTTTTCATCCTCAAACACAAATGTAAATGACTTGCCAATGTCCATCTTTTTGCCTCCTTAGGATAAATTTTTTACGTCCACCATTATACCAAAAGTTTGTGGATTCGGCAATCGTCGTTTCTCGTTGTTCCGGAGCAAGTGTCTTTGCTTGATTCGCACCCCGGCGGCGCAGAGTTCACCGGGGAGCGATTGATTGTGCACGGTTTCTCTTCGTGCCCTCGGCGTCTTTGAAGGCGGCGAGTGGGAACGATGAATGCACACGCCCTGTCCGTTGTTCTCTGCCGATTCCTTTACGTTGGGAGATGGCCCGGGTTGCAGAATGTGGCCGGAAAGGCGATCCGTTCCGTGGGAAAAGCGTCGGTCAAGCGTGGGCCGTGTGCAACCCCCGTCGCTATGCAAAAAAGGCCGAGATGGTGTATAATGACCGGTGGTGAGGAGGGCGAGATGTTTGCCAGAGTCGGTCCGGGGCGCCGTCTGTGGACGGTGATGGCTTGTTTGCTCGGTCTGATCTTCCTGGCCGGGGGAGCGGGCTATCGCTATCTGTTTGCCGATCTACCCGCTCTGGACGACCCGGCAGAGTTGTACGGCTATGCCGCCGCCCCCAGCAGCAAAATCTACGACCGGCAGGGAAGGTTGCTCTTTGAGATGCCGCCGCCCCACGGTGGCTTTCACTCACCCGTCCCCCTGGAAGAGATCCCCCTGCCGCTGCGGCAGGCCGTCATCGCCACGGAGGACGCCCGCTTTTACGAAAATCCCGGTGTAGACTTTTGGGCCATCCTCCGTTCGGCCTGGCTCAACCTGCGCTACGGGCGGATCGTCTCCGGGGCCAGCACCATCACCCAGCAGTTGGCCCGCAATCTGCTGCTTTCCCCCGACGAACGCTACGAGCAATCCTACCGCCGCAAGCTGCGGGAGGCGGTGTTGGCCTGGCGCATCACCCGCCGCTATTCCAAGGATGAGATCCTGGCCCTTTACCTGAACGAGATCTATTTCGGCAACATGGCCTACGGCGTGGAGGCGGCGGCCCAGACCTATTTCGGCAAGCACGTCCGTGACCTGGACCTGGCCGAATGCGCTTTGCTGGCCGGGCTGGTCCAATCGCCGCCCTACTACAACCCCTTCGAGCACCTGGACCGGGCCAAAGAACGGCAGGCGGTCGTCCTGGGGCTGATGGTGGAGCAGGGGTTCATCACCGAGGCGGAGGCCCGCCGGGCGGCGGAGGAGGACCTGGCCCTGGCTTCGGCGCCGTTCGCCATCCGCGCCCCCCATTTCGTGATGTACGTCCGCAACCTCTTGGAGGAGGAGCTGGGCCTGGAACGGTTGGAGGCGGGCGGCCTGCGCGTGTACACCACATTGGACCTGGACCTCAACGAGGCGGCCCGTGACATCATCCGCCACCGCTTGAGCCGTCTGGCCACCTGCAACGGCCGGAGGGATGATTGCCCGCCCGGCGGCCACAATGTGCGCAACGCCGCCCTGGTCGCCCTTGATCCCCAAACGGGTGAAATCCTGGCCATGGTGGGCAGCCCCGACTATTTTTCGGCCCGCATTGACGGCGCGGTGAACGGGGCGACGGCCCTGCGGCAGCCCGGCTCCTCCATCAAGCCGATTACCTACGCCGCGGCCTTTGCCACGGGCAAGCTCACCCCGGCGACGATGATGCTTGACCGGCGCACCTCCTTTGTGACTAAAGAGGGGACCTCCTATGTGCCCCTCAATTATGATTTGCAATGGCGCGGGCCGGTGCTGTTGCGCGAGGCATTGGCCTCTTCCTACAACCTGATCGCCGTCAAGGTGCTGGATACCATCGGCATCAAGACCATGACCGACCTGGCCCGGCGGTTGGGCATCACCACCTTTGACGACCCGGAGCGGCTGGGCTTGGCCGTAACCCTGGGCGGCGGCGAGGTGCGCCTTTTGGAAGAGACGGCGGCCTATGCCGCCTTTGCCAACGGCGGCCGCGTCGTCCGGCCTGTGGCCATCCTGCGCGTGGAGGATGAGGAGGGGAACCTGCTTTGGGCGCAAGAGGGCGGCCTCGGCGAACGGGTGCTGGATGAGCGGGTGGCCTACCTGATCTCCGACATTCTCTCCGACAACACGGCCCGCACGCCCGCCTTTGGCGAGGAAAGCGTCCTCAAGCTGACCCGCCCGGCGGCGGTCAAAACCGGCACGACGACCGATTTCCGCGATAACTGGACGGTGGGCTATACGCCCGACCTGGTGGTGGGGGTGTGGACCGGCAACGCCGACAATGAACCGATGCGCGACGTTTCGGGCATTGACGGCGCGGCGCCCATCTGGCACGATTTTATGGAGCTGGCCCTCAAGGGCCGCCCCGTCCGTTCCTTCACGCGGCCTCCCGGTCTGGTGGAGGCGGAGGTCTGCGCCCTGACCGGCGAGCCGCCCGACGACGATTGCCCCTACCGCGTCACCGAACTGTTTATCGCAGGCACGGAGCCGCATCCGGTTTCCAAGCCTGAAATGCGACTTGCCCAGGGGGAGGCACCGATCCCGACCTCCGATCCGCCGCTCTCTCTGAGCAGCCCGGACCGAAACGCCGTCTATCGCCTGGACCCTTCGTTGCCCGCCGATGCCCAGCGGATTGAGGTGGCGGCGCGGGCGGGGGTTTCGCTGCGCGAGGTGACGCTGCGGGTGGATGGGCAGCCGCTGG
>CAZQKE010000122.1:0-31419 GCA_964593865.1 uncultured Anaerolineaceae bacterium
TCCCAAATGCGGGCCAAAATGGAGACTTTGGTTTCTAGCGTGCCGCCGTTCACGTAGCGGATCTTGATCCGGTCGCCGTCAATCTCCAGGACGGTGTACTCGCCTACGCGGTTTCGGTAGTTCTTTCCGACCTCAAACGGATGTGACATCTACTCCTCCTAATTTTTCGGGCCACGAAACGGGGTGAATTTCAGCCCGCTTTGAGCAACCTGCCACCCTCCACCCCATCCCCACTTCCCCACAATTATACAACAAGGCATGTTTGCCGACAACAAACGGTTTCATCTCGGCGGGATGGGGGTCAAAGCAGCCCCAGCCATCCGGCCACCGTCGGCCCCAGCCCGGCCATGTTGAGGGTCAGGGGCAGGAGCAGGACGCCCATGCAGTTCATCCGCCGCGAACCCCACATCACCGGCAGGAGGCCGATCCCTGTGGCGACGGCGGCGATGAGCAGGCCGCCCCAGCCGGTCAGGGCCAGGACGATGCCCACCAGCACGACCAAAGTTGCCGCCGAAATCAGGCGATAGTCCACGTGGCTCACCAGCCAGATGGCTCCCCGGCTCAGGAGTAGGAGCAGGAAGAAGGCCAATGCCCCGCTCAGCAGGGTGGCGCCAATGGCTGCCCAATAGACCGCCGGGCTGTGGGGGGCATAGAGCACGCTCAGCATCCAGGCCATACCGCCTCGGGTCAGGTGCAGGCCTGGCACAAAGAAAAAGATGAACGCGCCGACATAGTAGAGCAGCTTGCTGGCCCCCTGGCTGACGATGAACAGGCGGTCGTCGCGCTGGGCGGTGGCGTGCCCGGCCAAAAAGCCGCCGATGCCGCCCGTCACCACGGGGAAAAAGGCGGCAAAAAGGCCGCCCAGTGCTCCCGCCCCCACCCCGCGGGCGATCAACCCCGGCGAAATGTCCACGGAGCGGCCGACGTGTTGGGCCGGGACCTGGGTGCGGGAAAGGATGTTCAGCAGCACCCAGGGGATGGCAAAGAGGCCGATGAAGGCGGGCAGCAGGTTTTGGAAGGCCATTTCGGTGGGAGTCAGGTTGCTGTAGAACAGGATCATGCCCAAGACGCCCGAAAGCAGGAAGGTCAGCAGCCCCGCGCCCAGGGATCGCCAGGCATCCAGGAATTTGGCCCAGCCGCTGCGCCCCCGGTCGGAGCCTTTGGGCCATTCGCTCATCAGCATAAAGGCGATAATGGCGGCCAAGATCCAGTGCAGGTGGGGGCCGACGATGGACCGCACCAGGGGCAAGGCTCTGGGAAAGAAGGGGGCCAGGACGAGCAGCACGACCAGGCCGCCCAGCGCGCCCACGCCGGTCAGCACGGAGGCTTCAAAGCCGCGCTTTTGCATCAGGTACTTTTGGCCCGGCAGGACGATGAAAATGGTGCTATCGTCCGGCGCGCCGAAAAAGATGCTGGGGATGGTGTTGAGCACGGCATAGCCGACCACCAGACCCAACATGAACATGGCCAGGGCCTCGGCAGGGATCAACCCCTGGACCCTCAGGGCCAGGATGATGACCAACCCGGCGACGTTGTAGATGTGCAGGGCCGGGATGCAGGACAGAAGGGAGGAGAGCAAAGTCCCGGCCAGGGCGGCGGCGATCGGAATGAGCCAGTTCCAGTCAACCATTGTTCCTCGAAAATAAACTCTCAACTTCTCTTCGCCTTTGCGGTTCAAATCTTGGAACCGCCAAAGCGGGCCGTCCACGAAGCGGACGCGAATACACGGATGCACGAATACGGCCGGCCCCAGGCCCGAAGGGAGTGACTTGAGTCGCCATCGTCCCCGGCGCGAGCCGCCGAGATTTTCATCCTTGATGGTGAGCCGGGGATCGGTCCGCTTCTTCGCAACCGTGCATTTTGAGATCGCAAGTCCTTCACCAATCCTCCGCTAAAGAACTGAAATCCAGTTGCACGGCTTCACTCCACAAGTCAATTCTTCCTCGACGGAAGGCTACGCTGGTCAGGTAGCGACGCACATCCTGGGCGATCTGCGGAGTAACCTGAGTGAAAGAAAAGGTGTTCTGGTGAATCCGAATGTTCACTTTTTTGCGTAACTGGGTCAGGATTTGTTTGACATAAGCGCGGACGGCGTTGCGAAAACCGGTGACCGCTTGCCGATCGTGCCATAGATCCCACACCTCTACGGTCATCTGCAGAATCTCGGCCAACGAAACCTCGAAAGAGGAAGCGTCCAGGCGGCTACCGATAAGCTCTGCCAATGCACTGCGTACCCGTTCCTCCAAAACACGGCGTTCGTAGTCGTCGGCCGGACCGATGCTTGGATCCCAAGGAAGCAAATAGAGCACGCGGGGGTCCTGATCGCTCCCCAGTTCCATTACCTGCACACCGTCCGGGGGGGATGTTTGCAAATCTGTAACGGGCACACTCGCCGTCTGGTCCGGTTTCAAGTAGACACCATCGTCTTTGATATAGATCCCCAATGTACCGGACGATACCGGTTCAATGCGGGCCGTCCGCAGCCGTGCGCTCAGACTGATCAACGTCTCTCGCATTGCGGCTTCTTGGCCTCCCCCAACGGCATAGAGTAAGTAGGACGACCATCTCCCCGGTTCGGGCAAGCCAAAGTAATCGGCCAGGTAAGGGCCGACAGCGGAGAGCAAAGCTGCTGCCTGGCGTGCTTGATGTTTCTTGTTGCCCGGTGGTACGTCCGGCCCGAAGCTGCTGATCTTGCATTCGATGGGCAAGAACAAGTGGCGGTGAGAATGATCTAGTAACAGATCGGGTCCGGGGCGTTCTTTGAACGGGATGTTGACTTCGCCGGCCCTGGCCCGGATCTCCAAAGGCATCTCAAAAGCCGGCCCGATTCCGCGCAAGGTAAAACCGTCTTGGTAGAAGATGGGATGTATGCTTCCATCGGGCGGCGCAGGCCATGTCAGCCAGATCATCAAATTGAGCTGAAAGAGTGGAGTTTGCTCCATCGCCGTTCCCCTTCATGCGTTGATTCGGCCCAAGAACACATCCTCTATCAGGTCGTCGTATTGCACATCACCGATGAACACCTTTACGGTTGGGGTTAGGTATCGCTGTATGTTTGTCACCAGGCGGTGAACGCTGTTCCCACAAGTACCCCGAGGCAGAACGACAATCATCTGCCGGGGGGTAATCTCTAAATAGATACGTTTCCACAGGTGCAAGTCAATCCCGTAGATATGAACTTTTTGTTCGCCTAGGTAGATGGGGTTCCCCCATAGGCGGAGCGGACCCTGGCCTCGTTCGAAGGTGGTGTTGACAAAGTTCTGGAACGTGGAAAGCGGCAATGGCGGCTCAAAGATAAGCGTAACCGGTGCCCCGGTCAGTGTGATGCTCTCCCCTCCGTCGTGTAGCGTGGTTGTTTCCACCTGAAACCATAGGCGGCGCTCGATCTCTTGCGTTGCCCGTTCGTACAAACGAGTGATGGAAAGTATCTGGGAACGGCCATCGCGGAACGACGGGGCGCGGTAGGTTATTTTACCCCATGACCAAAAGTCGTATCCCCCTCGCTCTTCAGCAGCCGGAATGCGAAGCATCTTGATCGCTTTAAAGGGTGGATGATAGATCTGAAGTTGTTCCAGAAACCGTGCGATTTGATCGGCTCGCTCGGTGATCGCCAATGTTGAGGCTCGCCGTTCGGTCAGCTCATCTACGTTCCAACCTTCATCCAGTTCCTCGTCTCGCTCGTTCCATAAAGTGCCCTCAAAGCGGGCCAAGTGCTCGAACTTAAATGTTACAAAACGCCTTGGCATTTGCGGCAGAATAAGATGTTGCCAAATAGTCTGGAATGTGCTCCCAGCTAGCCAGGCAAAATCCAGGCGGGCTGTAGTAAAGACGGCATTGCGCACTGCTTTGTCCGCATGGTCGGTCCTTTTGATGGAGTGCAATAACAAGTGGCGCGATGAGAGGGACTCCAGAAGGCCAATTTCTCCTTGGTTGTCTTGCACTCGGTAGAAGGCTGTGTCGTCGACGGGAACGGCACGCCAACCGCTATCACGCAAAATGTCCGGCACATTCGTCACGGGGTCTCCGTTGGCCGGTAGTGTTTCTATCAAGTAGGATTTGATCAGCCCTTGATCCCGGCCCAACCGATGCCGTTCGATTTCTTCTCTGCGCTGACGTGCATAGTCGTCGAGGAAATCAAACGCTTTTTCCCTGGATGTGAAAACCAGCGAATCCATTATGTTTTCCTTTCAAATTCATCCGAGTTTCTGATTTCCGGCGGCAAGGGCACGCGGACATTCGCCAGCCGTTGCCGGGCGATCTCGTTGTATACCGGGTCCTTTTCGATCATCACCCACTTGCGCCCAAAACTCTGGGCGACCACGCCGGTTGTCCCACTCCCGCTGAAGCAATCCAGCACCCAGTCGCCGGGGTTGGTGGCGGTGAGGATGATGCGGGTGATCAGTTGCAGCGGCTTTTGGGCAGGGTGCTTGCCGTATTGTCTCTCTTTGGCAGAAGGGTAAGGGATGGACCACATGTTGCGCATCTGTTTGCCGCCGTTCAGCCGCTTGGCGGTTTCGTAGTGGAACACCCAGCCGGTTGCCTTGTCCCGCGGGGCGTTGCAGGCCCAGATGATGTGCTCGGTGCTTTCGGTGAACATGCGGCAGGTGATGTTCGGTTGGGCATTGGGTTTGAACCAGACAATGGAGTTCAGCACCTTTAGCCCCAGGTTGTGGATGATGTGGCCCAGGTCGTAGATGTTGTGGAACGAACCGAAAACAAAGATGTTGCCGTTGGGGCGCACGACGCGGCATACTTCGGTCAACCAGGCTTCACAAAACTTTAGATAGTCGGCCCGCGAGTAGGTATCCCACTCTTCGTTCATGGTCACATGGGAGGAAAAGGCCCACCCCAGGCTGCGCCCTTTGCTCATGTTGTAGGGCGGGTCGGTGATGCAGTGGTCCAGGCAGTCGTCGTCCCACTGCCGCATGATCTGGAGGCAATCGCCTTCGTACAGCGTGTTTTCTTCTGGTTTCATCGTGCCTTCAGGTCTCTGCCGGGCCGGCAGGGCGTTCGCCTGCCAGGTCCAGCGCGACTTGATACAGCGTCGGATGCAAGTGAAAGCCGCCGGCGACGACGGCATCAAGCAATGGTTGCACGGTTGGGATCAATCCGGCGTGTTTGCTGCGCAACAGGAGGCCAATCGTCCCTACCACGGTCAGGTTTAGCGATTCGGCTAACCGTCGCGCTTGAAGGTCGTCCAGGCCCGCGATACAGCCGGGATAAGCAAGAGCATGAGCAATCACTGCACGCTCGCCGGTTCCGAGGCGATTGGGCGGTAAACTTGCCACCAGGTCTGGGGGTACAGACACCAGTCTTGCCCATTCCAGGGTACGGGGGTTGATCGTGTCCTGGCGAACGAGCCGTCCCATGTCCAGTTCCAGCACGACTGCTTGGGGAATGTGGACCGGATCAAAGAGCGCAGGAAGTAAGTCAAGCCGCCCAATGCGCCCCAGATAGAGAAGCAGTGTCGTATCACACACGATGGGGGGCCTGGACACTTGTCATCTCCCGCTGCAAGTCGTCACCGCTGATCTGTGATACCGGGATGTTATACTCGGCGCATAGATCGAGGAATGCGACGCGGGGCAGGCCAACCATCTCGGCTGCCGCGCCAGATGACAGCTTGCCCAGTCGGAACAGCATCAGCGCGGCATACAATCGCAGGTCGCGGGCCAGTTCCTCGGGTGTGCGGTTCAGCATCTGCCGGATCTCACTTGGGAAACGGACGGTGATCACTTCTTCCATAGCTACACCTGCGCTCCTACATGTGGTTCGATGGTAGATGCTATCTGATTGAAATTATAGCACATCCACACCCGGCAGGCAAGACTTTTCTACCGGAGAACCGTCGTGGGGCGTCGGTTGTACAAGGTGTAACCTTGCGGGATCGGCAGGGCGTCCGGCGGGTGTTCCTGTCAGTGCAATGACAATTGTACCTCACTCCCGGTCATGGACCAAGATTTCATCCGTCCCGTGCGGGGATTCGGCCAAGAGGGAACCATCGGCCCCCACTACCAACGCCCCGCCAAAGGATGGCTCCTCCTCGCCGATCTCCAGCGCGTTCACAATGACCGTCGCAACCCCCACTTTCGCGACGGCGTCCAGGTAGACCTGCCTTTCCTCCCTTTCCCACCGTTGCCAATCCGGGGAGCGGCCCGCAAAGCCGCGGGCCATCGGCACAATCAGCAGGTCCTCATCCCCCTGCACCTGGGCCGTGGCTTTGGCGGAGAGCAGAGACGCCTCAGATCGCCAAATCGAAAGGGAGATCGCTGATGTCCCGCAGCCGTCGACCCTCGACCAGCATAGTCAGCATTTCCATCTGATCTTCGTTGTCAATTTCAGCAATGGCCTCCTGCAATTCCGGCAAGGCAAAATGATAAACGCAATCCAGGTCGCCGGTGCCCAGAGCCAGAGAGGCAATACGTGTGGGAAGCGGTTCGGCGGTCACGGCCACGATGTGGGGTGTGTGGCCCTTCCGATTCCGAATCAGGTTCAGGGCTTCGGTGCGGGAATTCTGCACCCGGTCGCTCCGAATGGTCCACTTGCAGGAGACGCTGGCGTGAAGAATCGGACGTGCCGACTGGGAATTCACCTCCCGGAGTGGGGTAAAACGGGCACAAGACTCGTCTGCCTTGATGACAATTTCCGTCTGGTTGATCTCCTCATCCGAAACAGGCCACCGCCCGATCACAATGTCAGGCGTGATGATGTAATCCCGGCCCAACGCAGATGCCAGCTCGCCATTTTCCCTCACGATTTTTTCAAGGTCCGCCAGATGCTCGTATTGGTCAAATTTGGAAATGGGTGATTGGGTGGAATAGTACCAATTCCCAGGTCGCAGATGGCGCAAGAGGTCAAAAGCCGTTTCCAAGAAATCTCTGGTCGCTGCTTCAAAGAGCCTACCTGCTGACTGCCCCGAAACGCGGGGGCTTCCCAGGGGGAAACCCAGCCTTTTGACCAGTCTCTGAGCAATGGCCCGGCTGGTCTTGCTCCCCTTGTCCGCCAGGTTAGGGTACGTCGTCTCTCCGTCCTGGTGTAGGCGGATAATTTCCTGGCAAATACGTTGATGGTACTCCCGGCGTAACTGTGCAATGCTCATTTTATCCCTTCCGGTTTGTAGAACCCGATAACATATTCCCGGTGCATCCGTTGTTGAATCTGTGATTTCAAGTTCAGATTGGCCCCAGCGGGCATCATCCGCCGATTGCGGTCCAGATTCCGCACCCCAATCTTGGGGACCTGAAAACCGATGTGCTGTCCGATTTCGGCCAGACAGGTTTGCGTCTCGGTGTTTCGCCCTCGCATGACCGAGTTGCCAACGACGACGATGGCCGCCCGTCCCGGTTTGAGCACCCGAAACATCTCGCGCAAGACCCGCGACATCTCCGAGTAGTAGCGGTGAAGCACTTGGCCCTTTTTCCTGTCCCGTTTGCCAACATCGGTCACGATGCGCTTGACTCGATCCGGCAAGTCTTCGAAGGCGAAACCGGTCACGGCTTCCCCGCCGATGTACTCTTTGCGCTTCCGACCTAGATCATCAATGGGATAGCCCAGCCACACCAACGAAAATTTGTGAGCACGCATGTAGTCGATGGCATTCGAGGCATAAGGGGGCGAAGTGACGATCAGATCTATGCAGTCATCATCCAAGGGTAGCGATTGAGCATTCCCCAACATGATGTGCGGTTTGTACCGCACTGACTCCACTCCCCCCAATCCCACTAATGCCGGTTGGAGAGGTTTGGCGAAAAGCAGACCTTTTAAGTTTTGCTGCACTCGCTTGGCAAATTCCTCCAGCGGTGAGCGCAATGTTTTGGTCATCCACCGGCGTCGCTGCAGTAGCCCTCCTTCCAAGTCATGGCCTACGATCACCCGCCCATCCCGATCCACAGCCGTCTTGACACGGTGGGGGCGGGTGTGGGCCAGATCAAGGGCCAGCGAAACCCCGCCTGACTTGGTGATGATGATGGCGGAAAAAGCCAATTCCAAAAAGGCTCGGATGTCGGCGTCCTTCACCTGTGCGATCTGTGTGATCAGTGCCAGCAATTCAACCTGTGTCTGGGGTGCAAACCAGTAATCCACGAATGCCCGCGTTTTGGAATCCCAACGGACTGTCAGTGCATGTTCCAGATCGGTTCTCCGTTCCCTGACGGCAGATCTGGCCTGTGCCAGTACCTCTTGGCCGATGCGGGTTGCTCTTTCGATGTCCAAAGGTGTCACTTTGACCTGGGAAAGCATCAGTGCCAGAGGATCAATGTCACACCCTATCGCCCGGCGACCGGTCAGATACGCCTCGACCACCGTCGTTCCGGAACCGACCATCGGGTCGAGGATCAGCTCACCAGGCCCCGTCAACGCCTCGATGAATTTGCGCGGCAATTGGGGTGGAAACTTGGCCGGAAAGGAGTGAAAATTGTGAGAAGCGTATCCGCTCTCCTGGTTGTGGAAATCCAGGTCTTGTGAGAGTAGCTCTACCAGCCGCTCCCGATAGTCATTCCCCGGCCCTCTCACGGTCTGACCTCCACATCTGCGCCGGCGCGGGGGATGATCTCAATCGCACCTTTGTAGATGTCCACTTCCCCGATGATGCGCAGGCGAACCCCCACGCCGAGGCCCGCCGGCAGGTAGGCCACCACCCGCTCCGGCACATAGACCAGAATCTCGCCTGTGCCGTCGTTGAGCCAGATTTTGCGCCAGGTGTCGCCCTCGATGCGGGCCGCCGTCCCTTCGACGATGAACACCCGCCCTTCATCCGACGCGGTGATCTCGCCCGCCGCCCGCTCCTCCACCGGCGGACGGTCGCCCCGGTGGAGCACGACCACGTCTGTGCCGGCCTGGGGCACGATCTCCAGCTCGCCCCGGTATTCATCCACCTGGCCCACGACCTGCACTTGGCTGCCGGGGAACAGGTCGTAGCGGTCGGCCAGCTCTTCCACCACATTCTGCCACAGGAGCAAGGTGATGCTGCCCGTGGCGTCGGTCAGGGTGTATTTGATCCCTTTGGAAAAGTAGGCAACTTCGGCAACGCCGGCCTGGGCCAGGGTGACGGTGCGGCCCACGTCGGCTGCGGTGATCTGGCCGATGCTGCGTGTTTCGGCGGTAGGGGTAGGTGTGGGGGCCGGGGGATCGGTAGGTTGGGGAGTTGGGGTGGGGGTTGGAATCGGTAGATCGGGGGTTGGGAGATCGGTCGGTTGGGAGGTTGGTACATCGGTAGGTTGGGGGAGAAAGGGGGTCGGTGTCATTTGGGCGATGGGGCCGCCCTGCGTGATCTCCACATCGGCGGGGACCTGGGGGATGATCTCCAGCGTGCCCTGATACTCGGCGATCTCGCCCCGCACCCGCACCCAGAAGCCCTCGGCCAGTTTGGTAAAGGTGTCATCCCGGTCGTAGAGGTCCTGCCAGACCAGCAGGGTGATCGTCCCCGTGCCGTCGTCCAGGGTGTACTTGACCCCTTGGGAGAACAGTTCCCAACCGGTGATCTGCCCGGCCACCTGCACCGTCCGGCCCACATCGGCGGCGGAGATCTGTCCGATGGCCACCTCTTCCACCGGGAGCTCCATGCGGCCCACCACGGCGACATCGGCGGCGACCTGGGGCACAACCTCCAATTCGCCCCGGTATTCGGCCACCTCACCGACAATGCGCAGCACCGCCCCCGGTGTCACCTCCTCCGGTTTGGGCAGGGCGTCGTACACGTCTTGCCACAGCAGCAGGGTGACCGTCCCCGTGCCGTCGTCCAGCGCGCCCTTGACCCCTGCCGAGAAGGTTTGTAGCGATTTGAGCACCCCTTCCACCCGGACCGTCCGGCCCACGTCGTCGGCGGATAGTTCACCCAGCCGCCGCTCGGCGACGATCTGCTCGGCGGCGGCGAGCAGAGTTACATCGGTGGGCAGTTCGGGTACGATCTCCAGTTCACCCCGGTACTCGGCCACCTCACCCACGGCGCGCACCGTTGCCCCTTCTTCCAAAGCGATACGCCCCGTCAGGGCATCGTACAGGTCTTGCCAGAGCAACAGCGTGATCTTCCCTGTGCCGTCGTCTAGGGTAAATTTGACGCCGGCCGAGAAGGGGTTGACTTTGGCGATAGTTCCTTCAACCTGGGCCATGCTCCCCACATCCGCCGCCGATAGATCGGCGATGGACCGTTCCGGGGCGATGGCGATCTCTTCATCCAGCAGGGTCACGTCGCGGCCCCGGCCCACCGAGATCTGGGGCGTGCCCTTGTACTGGTCCACTGCGCCCGTCACCTGCACCGTCCGGCCCACCTGCAACGGCGGCAGATCGCCGCCCAGGGCGGTGGCGGTGGTGGGCAGCGTCACGTCAATTTTGCCCGTCTCGTCGCGCAGGGTGATGATATGCAGCCCGGCGTAAGGGGTGCGCTCCTCGCGGACCACGCCGCGCACCGTGACCTTTTGGTAGAGGGGGGCAGCCGACGCCTCGGCGATGGTCATCTCCGTCGCCGGGGCCGGTTGGACCTCAAAGTTCTGGGGTGCGTTGAGGATCAGGTACTGGAAATCGCCCTTGATGCGCAGCGTGCCCTCCACGGCGGCCCGGTCGCCCATGACCGGCACGCGGTCCTCGGCCAGCAGCGTCTCCGCCTCGCTGCGGTAGGCCGTGACCAGAATCTCGCCCGTGCCGTCCCACAGCCAGAATTTGAGGGCCTGGCTTTCGGGATCATAAGTCGGCTGGCGCACGACCGTGCCTTCGATGCGGACGTAGGCCCAGTTCATCGTGCCCACCAGGTTGCCGATTTCGACGGTGGGCGGTTGGCTGCGCCGGGCGATGAGCAGCAGCACGGCCAGGCCGATGACGGCCAGGGCCAGGCTGCCGTATTGGAAAGCGCGAAGGCTCATCCGGCGGCCCACGTCGGCCCCGCAGTAGGGGCATTTGTCGTAGGGTCCCACGAATCGCCCGCAACTGGGACATTGGGCAGACGTTTGTCCATCGGTCATAGAGTCCCCCTCTCCGCAATGCAGATCAGGCTCATCGGCGTCTGTCCACCACGCGCACCATCCCCGGCAACCCCTCCACCGGTTCCTCCACATAGCGGGTATGCCAGGCCGCGCCGTCATCCCAAGCATAAACCGGTCGCTGCCCCAGCCAATCGTCTACCTCGCCGGGCGTGATCCAACGGGCGTTGTACCAGCCCTTTTCCCCCCAGGCTACGTAGAGGATGGCTTCCAAGTCGTCATAATGGGATTCCGAATCCACCAGCACAAAATCGGGTCCGGCCTGTTCGGCGAAATGGTGGGCCATTTCGGCGTAGTGGGTGTTGTGGCTTTGATCCACCTCTGCCCAATTGGTCCACAGAGGGTAGAGAGGCATGAGCAAGAAGGCAGCAGCCAGCCCACCTTGCAGCACCCATCGCATTCCCCGTGCTTGACCGCGGAGCAACTCGGCCAGCCAGCGACGGATCGCGCCCAGCCCGCACCCTACAAAGACGGCGAAGACCAGGTAGGAGGGGATGAGATAGATACGAAAGGTCACGCCGCCGTAGTTCATCCCAAAAACATAGATGCCCAGGGCGGCCAGGGCCAGAAAACCGAAACTTTTGAGATCTGCCTTGAGCCGTTCCCAGGCTCCGATCCAGCCGATGATGTAGCCCCAGCGGAAAAATTGCTTTTCCAGCAACTCCAGGTAGAGACGGAGTCGGTCCACCTGGTCGGCCAGCGAATAGCCGAAAAATTGGCCCGGAAAGCGGCTGCGCGTCATCCAGTGGAACCATCCCTTCCAGGAAAAAGGCCCCAACTCGTTGAGCAGCGGTTGTTGATGGGCGCGAAGGATGACGTACAGGTACTGCATTGCCCCCAGCAACACCAAGCCGCCCAGGATGAGCAGGTTTCTCAGACTGAGCAGGACCCGGTAATCGGTGACGAGGATGAGGTAAAGCACCGCCGGGACCAGCGTCACCACCGTCATGTGGTTGCCGAAGCTCAAGGCATAGAGGCCGATGCCCAAGTAGAGCCAGCCGATTTTGCGGCTTTGCTGCCAGGTCAGCAGGATGAGCAGCACCGCACCGATGAGAAAGGCGTTCAGGGTATAAACTTCGGCGAACACGGCCTGGCCCCACAGTGCCCGCGAAAAGGCGAAGGAAAGGGCAGCGGAGGCAGCGGCCACTCGGTCGTCGCTCAGGCGCATGACCAGGCCGTAGACCGTCACCGCTGCCAGCGCAGCAAACACCGCCGACATCAGGTTGATGCGGTAGGCCAATGTGCCCAGCGGTAGGTAGCCGAACAGGCGGCTCAAGGCGATATAGAGCGGGTAGCCAAAACGGTGGGGGATGCCCCACACATGGGCCACGTACTGGAAACGGGCCGTATCGCCCCAGCCGACGCCGGGCAACAGGGTCTGCCGATAAGCGGCAAGGGCCAACAATCCCACCGCCAGGGGGACCAGGGTCGCGGCAAAGGGACGCAGACGGCTCAAAAGATGTCTACCTCCGTGCGGTGCACCTCAACCTCCAGGAATTGGGCCAGCTCTTTTTTGAAGTAGAGCTGCACCGTGCCGGTCGGTCCGTTGCGGTGCTTGGCGATGATGATGTCGGCGATGTTGGGCCATTCGGTGTTTTCGTTGTACATTTCGTCGCGGTAGATGAACATCACCACGTCCGCGTCTTGTTCCAAAGCCCCGGATTCGCGCAGGTCCGATAGAATCGGGCGTTTGTCGGTGCGCGATTCGACGCTACGGGAGAGTTGCGAGAGGGCAAGCAGCGGCACGTTCAGCTCGCGGGCCAGGGCCTTGAGCGACCGCGAGATGGACGAGATCTCCTGCACTCGGTTTTCGGAACGGTAATCGCCGCGCATGAGCTGCAAATAGTCCACGATGATCAAGTCCAAGCCGATCTCGGCGTGGAGGCGGCGGGCTTTGGTCCGCAATTCCATGGCCGAAACACCGGGGGTATCGTCAATGTAAAAGTGGGTCTGGGCCAGGTCGTTGGTCGCTTTGATGAAGCGGCTCCATTCATGCTCTTCAATGTCACCCCGCCGCAGCCGTTGGGAATTGATGCCGGTTTCGGCGGCGATGAGCCGTTGTACCACCTGCTCGCTGGACATCTCCAGGCTGAAGAAGGCTACCCGCTGGCCGTACTTTTTGGCCGCGTTGTGGGCAAATCCCAGGGCTAGGCTTGTTTTGCCCACGCTGGGTCGGGCGGCCAAGATGATCATGTCGGAGCGTTGCAACCCACCCAGGAGTTTGTCAATGCGCTCAAAGCCGGTGGGGATGCCGATCAATCCCCCCCGATGGCTCGTCAAGTATTCAATGCGGTCGTAATATTCGCTCAGCACCTGGCGGATGGGGACCAACTCGCGGGAGACGCGCCGTTCCGAAACACCAAAGAGGATCTCTTCGGCCCGGTCTACCACTTCCTCCACATCGTCGGCTTCTCGGTAGGCCAGGGCTGCGATCTGGCCGGCGGCTTCAATGAGCCGCCGTCGGATGGCGGTCCGCTCCACGATGCGGGCGTAATGCTCTACGTGGATGGCCGTCGGCACGGCATTGATCAGGGAGGTGATAAAGGCGGGGCCGCCGACTTCGGCAAGCTGCCCACGGCGTTCCAACTCGTCGCAAATGGTCAGGAAATCAATCGGCTCGCGTCTATCGTGCAGGTGCAAGGCTGCCTCAAAGATCCAGCCGTGCTTTTCCCGGTAAAAATCCTCCGGCTGCAGGATGGTGGCAATGCGGATGATGGCATCAGGGTCGATAAGGATCGCCCCCAACACCGCCTCCTCGGCTTCAATGTTTTGTGGCGGCAGCCGTTCAACCCGTTCGCTCACAGCCAACCCCTTCTCCCGGCGCAAAAGAGGCCCCTGCCCGCAAGGTGTCGGCAGGAGCCCGATCCGTTCCCCTTTTGCTTGTGCGCACTCTAGCTCCCCAAGTCGCCCAGGTCCAGTCCTTCGATGAAATCCTTGTAGGGGGCCAGTTTCTCCTCCTCTTCGGGCGTGAGGGCGTCCAGATCAATCTCTTCGTCGGGCATCACCCCGGCCCGTTCCATCACCGACTCGCTGACAAAGATGGGGGCCTGCACCCGCACGGCCAGGGCAATGGCATCACTGGGCCGGGCGTCCAGCTCAATCCGCTCCCCGTCCCGGTCCAGGACGATACGGGCGTAGAACGTATCGTCGAGCAGATCGTTGACCAGCACATGGGAAACCTGTGCCCCCAGTTTCTCAATGGTCTGTTTGAGCAGATCGTGGGTCAGCGGACGGGCGATCTCAATCCCCTGTAGCTTGATGGTGATGGCATCGGCTTCGTAAGGGCCGATCCAAATGGCCAGGTAACGCTCCAATCCTTCTTCTTTGAGTACGATCACGCGGTGCTGGGATAGTAAGCTGGCCCGTACACTGTCAATGGTGACTTCAATCATACCCAAGCTCCCTTCCAACCACTCACTACGACCGCATTTCCCGGAGGATGCTCCTTCTGCTCGGCGCGGGCCGTGGTTCCGTCCCCTTGCGCCACACCACGGTCCGGCGCAAGCAACCGGAATTTCATCCCCGGCGACGATTCGGGATTGTGTCAATCCTCCCGATTATACCACAAGTCCCCCAGGGAGCAAGTTGACGCCGTTTCTCTTTCACAGTATAATGCACCCGCTTGCTGTGCCCCGGCGCAGGCGGTGGAAAGAAAACCCCCGCCGGTGGGGATCGCGTCAACTTTTGGCGAATGAGGAGATCGCCGATGCAACAGTTTCAACTTTATCTTGAGCGTATCTGGCAGACCTGTTCGGGTGAGGCGGCATGGCAAATCGTCAACGACCTGAGCCGTTTCCACCGTATCCAGGCCAGTCCCGGTTACCGCCGGGCGGCCCGGTGGCTCCACCGGCAGTTGACCCAGGAAGGCGTTGAAGCCGAGATCCTTTCCTACCCCGCCGATGAGGAAACGTACTTTTGGGGCTGGCCTAGCTTCCGCGAATGGTCCTGCACGGCGGCCACGCTACACCTCATCGCCCCGGAGGAGGAAGCCCGGCTCCTGGCCGACTGGCGGGCCGCTCCCATCTCCCTCATCCAGCGCAGCGCACCCTTTGACGGCGAGGCCGAGGTCGTCCTCCTGGAGGATGGCGAGGAGGAGGCCGACTATGAGGGCCTGGACGTGGCAGGCAAGGTCGTGCTCAGCCGGGGTGACCTGCCCCGCGTGTGGGAGTTGGCCGTCCAGGAGCGGGGTGCGGTGGGCATCTTGTTCGACGGAATGCGCGTTGTGCCGCCGGTGCGTCCCGCCGGCGACCTGGCCGATGTGCGCCAGTACGCCTCTTTTTGGTGGCAGCCCGGCGATACCACCTGCTTTGGTTTTGTCCTCACCCCCCGTCAGGGTCAGACGCTACGTCGCCTGCTCAAAGAGGGTGAGACGCCGGTCCGTATCCGCGCCCAGGTAGTCAGCCGCCTGTACGACGGCACGTTGGAAGTCGTCTCGGCGACCATCCCCGGCGCGACCGATGAGGAGGTCATCGTCGTCGCCCACCTGTGCCACCCCCGCCCTTCGGCCAACGACAACGCTTCCGGGTCGGCGGCGGCCCTGGAAGCGGCCCGCACCTTGCACACCCTCATTGCAAAGGGCGACCTGCCCCGCCCCCGGCGGACCATTCGCTTCTTGTGGGTCCCGGAGATGACGGGGACCTTTGCCTACCTGGCCGGGCGGGAGGACGGCCTGGACCGGATCGTGGCCGGTCTCAACTTGGATATGGTCGGCGAGGACCAGGAACAGACCGGGGCCGTGTGGCTCATTGAGCGACCGCCCGACGCTGCGGCTTCCTTTGCCCCGGCCCTGCTGACCTGGCTGCGCGAGCAGCTCCCCGCCCTGAAGGGCATGAGCGACATCGCCCCCACCCACACCGGACTGGGCGGCTATCCCCTCTACCGCCAGGCGGAGGTGGATTTTTCCGGCGGCAGCGATCACATAATCTTGGCCGATCCCACCGTCGGCGTGCCGACGCCCATGCTCATTCAGTGGCCCGACCGCTTTTACCACACCTCTGCCGATACACCCGACCGCACCGACCCCCGCAGCCTGGCCCGCGCCGGGACGCTGGCCGCTGCCTACGCCTGGTGGCTGGCCTCGGCGGGCGCGCCGGAGGCAACCTGGTTGGGCTACGAAATGATGGCTCGGTTCAAGGTGCGTCTTTCCCGCACGGCGCAATCCGCCGTCACCGAGGCCCTACGCCTGAGCGACGGCGAATCGCTGGCCCAGGCCGTCGCCGACCTGGACCGCCGTTTGGCTTACCTGCTGGATCGGCACAAAGCGGCGTTGCGCACCCTGCGCCGTCTGGCCCCCGTCGGCTGTCCCGTCGCCCACTTGCAGGCGGAGGCGGAACGATGGGCACAACGGGAAATGGCCTGGGCCAAAGATGCAATAGACCTCCACGTTGCTGCCCTGGGGCTGGAAAATGTAGCGCAAACCGAAGGTGCGCGCCGCACCCCGGAGGAAGCGGCGAACCTGATCCCCCGTCGCCTGGTGCGCGGCCCGATCCCGCTGGAGCGGTACCTGCGTCGCTTGCCCGCCGAGGATCGGCGGGAATGGCGGCGGTTGATGAAATCCCGCCGGGACATGGCCTATTACACCCTGACCACCCTGGCCCTTTACTGGGCCGATGGGCAACGCTCCATCTTGGAGATCGCCGATCTGGTTGAGATGGAGATCGGCTTGCGGGAAGTGGAGGTGCTGCTGACCTACTTTCGCCTCTTGGAAAAACTGGACCTGTGTGCCTGGGCGTAGCCCCGACTTTGCAAACGGTCGCTCATCGGCCCGCAGACGCTGCCCAACCGCCGTCCAAAGCTCGGCAGGGGTGCAGATCCGGGAACCGGGATTTGACAGGCTCCGACTCCTGCGCTATAATCGGCTCCGTACCTTGCCAACCAGACCATAAGCCCGGCAGTGGTGCCCTCTGGGTCGGAAACCAGGGCTTAAAGGCGAAGCCGGTGGGGTGAATCACCACCGAGTCCGGCGCTGTCCCGCAACTGTGAGATCAGGTTGTAGGTTGTAGTTTGCAGGTTGTAACGGCGACCTGCGGCAACCCGCGACCCGATCAAGCCAGGCCGCCCGCCACTGCCGTCCGCTTGACCACCTTCGCGTGAAAGGGGGGCGGAATAAATTCGCTAAAACGTTCCCCTGGCGATGTTTCCCAGGGGATTTTTTGTGAACGCACATTCGCGCCCGACCTGGTCGGGCTTTTTTAGTTCGCCGGTAACCGGGGGAGCTTGATTTCCAAGTCCAGGAAGTTCACCGATCTCCGGCTCACCGCGGAGGATGAAAATCCCCGGCGCGAGCCGCCGGGGGCGGTGGCGACTCAAGTCGCTCCTTTCGGGCCTGGGACCGGGCGTATTCGTGTATTCGCGCCTGCTTCGTGGACGGCCCGCATTATTTTCAAGGAAAACCGTTTCCGTCCGCGGCAAGGGGCTTTGGGACCTTCGGCTCTTGATTTGGCATACCGTCGCTTGCCCTCTTCCCGGCGACGCCCGCTTGCCTTGCCTGCCCTATTGGCCGTGGGGGCCGGATTCGCCTATCCGGCGTTCATCTTTTCCCGGCCCTGTTGGGCGGTGTGTTCGTCATTGTGAAACTCAGGCAGAGGTAGAACCATGCAACACAAGACGTACAAGAGCGTAGCGGAAATGTACCCTCTGGGCGCGGTGGACGAAGCGGAAGCAGGCCCGGCGGCCCCCGTGCTGCGCCGGATTACCGCCGCCTGGGACGCCCTGGAGGAGTTGGAATCTAGCCTCCCAGGAGGCGCGGACCGCTGGCAGGCAGACAGCCTTTTTGTGGCACGGGAAGGAATGCGGCGGGCCTGGCTGGCCCTTGCCAACTTGGGGCAGGGGTTGCGCCGGACCGCAGCCCGGCGCGGGCCGTAAAGATTGCGCAGCAAGCGCGGCCAGGCCGCATCCACCGGGCCGCTGGCCGACCGTCTATCTGCGTAGGCGGATGCCCGGCCTCAGGCCCAACAGGGGCGACCGGGTTTGCTAGTCGGCGGGGTCTTCGGGAAAGAGGCTGCGCCACCAGGTCTCCTCGTCGGCGACCTGCAGGCCGGTATCGCGGCGGATGAGGATGACGCTGGCCAAGAACAGGGCTGCGCCGATCCATTGTTGCAAGGTGAAACTTTCGCCCAAGAGGATAAAGGCCAACGCTACCGAAACCACCGGCTCGGCGATGCTGAGCAAGGCCGTTTGTACCCCGCCCAGCCGCTGCAGCCCGGCAAAGACCAGCAGGCGGGCCAGAGCCGTGGGAAAGATCGCCACCAAAAGGATGACCAGCCATCCCTGGGCCGAGATCGGTTGCGGCGAGCCGCCCTGCCAGAGGTAGGGGATGCCCACCACGACGGCCATTGTCGTCAGCCCATACAGAGTTACCGTCCGAGAGGGAACGTCTACCAATGTCCACTGGCCCAGGACCAGGTGGAACCCGTACAATGCCCCGGCTCCGATCATCAGCGTCACACCCAGGGGGTCGGCCATGCCTTCGGTGTGCCAGGTGAGGAGGACCACGCTCAGGAGCACCAGGGCCAAGCGCAGGAGCGACATCCGCGAGACGGGGTGTCCCGCCGCCGATAAAAAGATGAACACCCAAAAGGGGTACATGGAGTAGAGCAGGGCCGCCAGGGATGCATCTACCCGCGCCAGGCCGTTGTAGTACAACAACGAGCCGATGCCGTTGGCGATGCCCATTCCCACGCAGCCAAGCAAGTTGCTGCGGCTGATGGCGATGTACCGCCGCCAGATGAGGAGGTACAGCAACCACAGCAAGCCGGCGGCCAGAGCCGTCCGCAAGGCGACCAACGTCGTAGGGACCACGCCGACCTGGTATGCGAACTTGCCCAGGATCGGGGCCAGGCCCGCAAAGAGGGTGGAAAGCAGCGTGGCGATCACCCCCCTACGACTGCGATCCCATTCGCGGTTCATGCTCTTCCGTCCACCGGTTGAGAAAATCCAGCACCCGCTCCAAAACCTCCTGCTCCTCTAGCCCGTCCGTCGGCAGGTACAGGTGGCAATGGCGTCGGGCATGTTCTAGGCGTCGGTGCTGCTCGTCCAAATAGTCCTGATCCCAACCCGCCCCCTGTCGCCCTCGCCGTCTGGCCTCTTCCAAGGTCACATCCAGGTAGATCAGGAGATCGGGCGGGTTCAACCTCCGCCACATGTCGGGTACGTAGGAATGATCTTGAGCCGCCGAGGAAGCATCGTAGCCCAGCTGCCGCAGCCGGGCCGCCAGCACGCTTTTGCCCGAAGCACAAGGGCCGACGATTTTGATCTTCACTTCAACGGTTCATCTTTTCCAACTGGTTGAGCACGTCCAGGGAGGCAAATACACAGATACGGTCCCCTGCCTGCAATGTGATTTGGGGATCGGGGTGCATATCCATCGCCTGGCCCCGACTGTGCAAGACGGTGGAGAAATCCAACTCGTGTTCCAATTCCCCCAGCACACGCCCATCCAGCGGCGAGCCGGGCCGGATTTTGATCTCGCTCATGTTCAGGAGTTGATCGCCCACGTAGAAGGCGTGGGTGACATCGGCACGGGTGGCCGCGCGGGCAAAGGCCGGCGCCGCCAAAGCCGAGGTGCTGAACGCGGTGGGGATATTGAACCCCTGCGCCACTTTCTGGGCCATGTCATGGTCAAACATGCGCAGGACGACGTGGATGTCCGCTTGGATCTCGCGGGCGACGAGGGCGATTTCCAGGTTGGTCAGATCGTCTTGGGTGCAGGTGATGATGGCCGCCGCCCGCTCTGCCCCCGCCTGGCGGAGGATGTCGGCATGGGTCGCGTTGCCAAAGATGACGGGAACCCGCCAGCCCATCACCCGTCGCACAAACTCACCGTCGGGGTCAATCTCAATGCCGACCACATCCTCCTCAAAGCTCAGCAGCTGCTGGACGATGCGAAAGCCCAACCGCCCGATACCGGCGACAATGATGTGTTCCTTGTACGTAGATGCAATCGCCACCTGCCACTCATCCTCTCTGGCTGCCTTGTTGAACAGCATCACCCCAAAATTGATCACGCCCTGTACGACCAACCCCAGGCCGATGATGGGCATGACAAAGAAAAAGATCTGCAGGTACCACTGTTCGGGAAAGGGCACACTTTGGCCGAAAAAGATCATGGAAAAGATGGCATAAACCGCCTCAATGTAGGTCAAGTCTTCAATCTGGGCGTGTTGGTAGAGGAGATCAAACAACACGCCGCCCAACAGGATGCTGCCGATGAACAAGAGAAGCGGGATGTAGAACTGGCGCACCAGGACGCGCACGTCACGCCAATTGGCCAACAGGTAACGTTTCCAGGGAAAGGTTCTGCCCGCCACACAACCCCCTGCTCAGATGGGAAAGCGTACCGAGAGTCGCCGCACCGCGCTCGGTTCGCTGCGCGGGACCACAGAGACCACAACAACGCTCACGTCATCGCCGGGCCGCCCTCGGTCCAGCTCCACGGCCCGGTTGAGCAACGCATCGGCCAGGTCGCGGGCACACCCTTTTTGACAGGCGGCCAAATGCTCCTGCACAAAGGCCGGGGCGTCGAACCGTTGTCCGTATCGCTCCCCGGCGGAAAGGATGCCGTCGGTATAGACCACAACGTGCATATCGGGTACAATGGGCAGCTCGGTGATAACCGGCCTGGTGCGGGCATGAACGCCGATGGCCTGGCTCGGTTCATCCAGCAGTTCTAACCCCCGCCCTTCACCACGCACGACGATTACGGGGCAATGGCTGTTGCGCGAGATAACAATGGTGCGCGTTGCCAGGTCCACAGAGACGATGTTGAGGGTGGCCGAAACCTGGCCGCCGCGCATGGTCAGCAGGTAGTCGTGGGCGGCGCGGGCGGCGGCCCCATCGCGGACTCCATCGGCCAAAAGAGAGACGGCCTTGCGGGCCACAATGTTACTGATAGATTTGGCCGAACGACCGCTTCGTTGACCGTCCACCAGCACCAGCGATAGTCCCCCGTGAGGACGTTCGATCACTTCTACGGTGTCGCCGCTCTCCGATACGGCATATTTGCTCACTTTGGCTACGGCCACCTGCAATTCCAGGTCCATTTCCACGATCATTGCTCCGCACCTCCCCCCGATTATACCCCACCTGCTCCCAAGAGGCAAAGCACGCAACGGCCTAAACGCAAAAGATCCGGCAATGCTCCCATCTGGCCGGTGCCGGAGACCCCAAGCGCGGGGAAGAGGCGTGCGACCGGTTGTTTCCCGGCAACTCGGCCGCGTGAAATCCCGCAAAGAAGCCTTTGGCCCAAAAGAGAGACGTTGTCGCCGTTGCTTTCGGTTGACGGTTGTGGTACAATGGTCAAGGGGAACCTAAACCCGGTCATGAACGTCTACAGGGTGGTACGAATAGCACAAAAACAAATCTGCAAAGGAGGCGAATCTGATGGCAAAGAAACGATGGATCGTTTGGAGTGTTGTCGCAATCTTGACGCTGGTTGTCGTTGGAGCATGGGGGCATGGGAGCCGCCCGCAGCCGGTCGTGGCGGAGGGCGAAGGGGTAGAGTTGGCCGTCTACAATCAGAACCTGGCTTTGGTCAAAGACCGCCGCACCCTGGAGCTGAACCGGGGGCTGAACGAGGTGCGCTTTGTGGACGTGGCTTCTCAGATTGACCCCACCAGCGTCCACTTTCGTTCCCTGACCGATCCCACGGGAACGACGGTGTTGGAGCAAAACTACGAGTACGACATCGTCGGCTCGGCCAAGCTGCTCAGCAAATATGTGGATCGGGAAATCAGCTTGGTGACGGAGGACGGGCAGGAGTATGTCGGCACCCTGTTGAGCGGCGCCCAAAACGTCATCCTGCAGGCCCCCGACGGCCAGGTGACGATGATCGGCCTGGATAAGATCAAAGAGTTTACCTTCCCGGCCTTGCCGGAGGGCTTGATCACCCGGCCTACTTTGGTCTGGCAGGTGGAGTCGGCCCAGGGTGGCAGCCAGGATATTGAGGTCACCTATTTGACCGGGGGCGTCAATTGGCGGGCCAATTACAACGTTTTGCTGGCCGATGATGAAAAGTCCCTGGACCTGACCGGTTGGGTAACCCTGGACAACCAAAGCGGGACCGGTTACCGCAACGCCAAGCTCAAACTGATCGCCGGGGACATCCACCGGGCGCCGACGCCGGGCTATGCCGCCGAGGACCGGCTCTACAAAGAGGCGGAGATGGCCGCTGCGCCCCAGGTTGAAGAGCGGGCCTTTTTTGAGTACCACCTGTACGAGATCCAGCGTCCGGTGACGGTCAAGGATCGACAGACCAAGCAGATTGAATTCGCCACGGCCGGCGGTGTGCCCGCTACCAAGTTCTTTGTCTACGACGGCTCCCAGGCCCGCTTCTGGGGCTACTATGAGCCGATGAGCGATCCGAGTTACGGCATCTCCACCAACAAAAAGGTGATGGTCATGCTTGAATTTGACAACAGTGAAGATGCCGGGCTGGGCATTCCCTTGCCCAAAGGCACGTTGCGCATCTATAAAAAAGATGTAGACGGCTCGACGTTGCTCATCGGCGAGGATGCCATTGACCACACCCCCAAGGACGAAACCGTCCGCCTCTACATCGGCGACGCCTTTGACATCGTCGGCGAGCGGGTGCAGACCAACTTCCAGGTAGACACCAACAAAAAGTGGATGGAGGAAACATTTGAGATCACGCTCCGAAACCACAAGGAAGAGGATGTAGAGGTCCGCGTGGTGGAGCATCTATATCGTTGGAGCGAATGGAAGATCCTGGAAGCGAGCCACGAGTACGACAAACTGGATGCCCAGACCGTTGAATTTCGCGTGCCGGTCAAGGCCAACGATGAGACGACCGTAACCTACACCGTCCGCTACGAATGGTAGTCGTTGTGAGCACAAAAAAGACCTGCCGGGTCAAGTCGATCCGGCAGGTCTTTTTCTCATTCGTTCCAGGTCACGGTGATACGTTGGTATTGCCAGCCGCGCACAGGGTCGGAACCTGCGCTGGTATCCACGATCTTGCGCTGGTTTGAGCCGTCGGCGTTCATCGCCATCACCGCCCACCCTTTGCCGTTGCGGTCGCTCAGATAGTAGATGATCTTGCCGTCGGGTGACCAGGCGGGCAGGGCGTCGTTACCTTTGTTCTTGGTCAGCTGCCGCTTGCCGGAACCGTCGGCGTTGATGACATAGATCTCAAAATCGCCGTCGGCTTGGCTCCAATAGGCGATCTTTTTGCCGTTGGGAGAAACGGCTGCACCGCCGCCACCGTCGCTGGTCAGCTGACGTTTGCCGCTGCCATCGGGATTGATGCGAAAGATACCGCACTTGTTGGCCTCACAGGTATCGTAGGCGATAAAACCCCCTTTCAGGCTCCAATTGGGCCGCATCCCCGGCGTCAACTGGCGATCCCCCGTGCCGTCGGCGTTGACAATGTGAATCCAGGGTTGGGCATCGGCGACAAAGTAGGCCAATCTCTTGCCGTCCGGTGACCAGGTGGGGAAGGAGGCGTTGCCGTTCTGGACAAAGTGGGAAGACGTTTGGGCTTCAAGGTCCCAAATGTACAGACCATCGGTCCAGTGGTAAAAGGCGAATTTGTTGCCGTCGGCGGAAAAAGCCGGTTCGCTGGCATTTTCCAGGAACTGGAACGGATCGCTGCCGTCGCCGTTCACCCCCCACAGGCGATAGTCTTGGAGGGCGGGACCAACATAGGCCGTATAGACCACGAAATAGGACCGGAGCGACACTTTGGGTTTCGGTTTGGCCGTAGGCGTGGGAGGCACAGGGGTATCGGTCGGCTGCGCAGGAGCAAGGGTCGCCGTGGGCGGCGGTGGGGGCGTTGCCGTGGGAGGGGGCGGCAGAGTCGGCTGAGCGCCACCCGATGCAGGAGAGGGTGGCGGGGGCGGAGGCAGTGGTGTATCTGTGGCTACCACCGCGGGTGTGGGGGTAAAGGTCGCCGTCACTACCTGGACAATGGCCTCCGGCGTAAAGGTCGCCGTGATGACTACGACCTGGGGCGTTTCCGAACCGCCGCAAGCGATTAGGAGCGATGTCAACACCAAGAGCGTGATAAGCACAAAGGTAGCTTTGCCGCCGGGCAAACGGTGAATCCTCATTCTCATCCTCCTTTCAGGTTCTATTTTACCTATTCTACCCGTTTCAACTCGTTATGGATTGCGCTTTGGCAGCCTGGACGGTGCTTGGGTGGAACCCGGCCTTTTGGGGAAAACTGAGCTGCCGCGTCGCATCGCATATTGTATTCTAAATTGCATTTGATGTCAAACCGCCTGCAGACGGCAATTTGCCAACCCCTAGGGCCGATGCTATAATGGGCCGCCATGTGGGACGAGACGGCATCTTGCCCTGTCTGCACCTTGTGAGGAGTCAAAAATGGAAGCTCTAGAACATCAGTTGGTGGAGTTCCTGACCGCCCTCTTCCAGACCATCGGCTGGGGGGGAGTTGTGGTCATCATGGCCCTGGAAAGTGCCAACATCCCCATCCCCAGTGAGGTGACGATGCCCCTGGCCGGCTGGATGCTGGTCCAGGCGCGGGGAGGCACGGCTTGGGATGCGTTCCTGCTGGGCGGCCTGTTAGGGGCGTTGGGCTGTACCATCGGTTCCATCATCTCCTACTGGATGGGAGCATGGGGAGGGCGCCCCCTGGCCGAAAAGTACGGCAAATACATCCTGGTCCATGAGGAAGACCTGGAAAAGGCCGACCGCTGGTTCGACCGTTGGGGGGACTGGGCGGTCTTCATCTCGCGCCTGCTGCCCATCGTGCGGACCTTTATCTCCTTTCCGGCAGGTGTGGTCCGCACCCGCTTTTGGACGTTCACCGTATACAGCTTCGTCGGCTCTTTCATCTGGTGCGGTGCGCTGGCCCTGGGTGGTTACTATTTCGGTGCCCATTGGGAGGAATTGCGGGCCATGATGCGCCCCTTTGACATCCCCATCGCCATCGTCATCGTGGCTGCTTTCATCTATTATGTTTACCATCATATCCAGAAAGGCAAAAAGCGCAAGGCAACGGCGGGAACGGAGGATGAGGCATGAACCGGCAAGTCCAACTGCGTGATAGTTACGAATCCTTGTTTGAGCGAGCACGCGAGGCCCTCTATGAAGGGAACGTAGAAGACGCCATTGCCCTTCACCGGCGGTTGGTCGACCGCCTGGCCCGCCTGAACGACCGGGTATTGCGACGCCGTCCCGATCTGCGCGATCTGCACCGCGTTGCCCGCATGGAGCTGAGCACCTTGCTTGCCGTCCGAGGCCGTCATGCCGAGGCCATTGAAGTCAAGGAGGTGCTGCTGGAAACCCATCCGGAAGAAGCAAACGTCTGGCGGACCGACATCGCCATTTTGCGCTGTACCAAAGGGGATGTGGATGCCGGGTTGAAGGAGTTGGAATCTCTGGCTCAGGAACATCCAGAAGATCCCGTCGGATGGCTGATTCTCGGCACCGAACTGCGCCTGGCAGGCCGTCTGACCGAATGCGAACAGGTCCTGGACAAAGCCCTGACCCTTTGCCATGGAGACGCCCGGATCTTGGCCGAAATCCACGGCGAGCGTTTTCTCCTGTTCAAACTCAAAGGCCAACCGGAACAGGCCGTGGCCGCCTGGGAAGCGGCGGATAAAGCGATTCCTGCCACCGAGGAGAAGCTGCGCGAACTCTACACCTTTCTCACCGATGCAGGGCTTTACAACCAAGCCCTTCGCTTCATTGAGCGGGATAAAAACAAAATGCAGGCCCTCTTCCAGCGGGGCATCATTGCCGAACGGACCGGTGACCCCGCCCGGGCACGGGCCTATTGGGAACAAGTGGCCGCCCTTGATCCCGGCGATTTTGAATCCGGTCACGATGCTTGGGTTGAAGCGATGCTGCGCCTGGGGCGCTCGCGCCAAGCGTTGGATTGGCTGCGAGAGAACCTTTCGTTTTTCTTGGACACGGGCCGCATGTTCGTCCTCGCCGCTATTGGCCGGGCGATGGAGGGAGACGGCGACTCGGCTTCCCGGTACCTCGACTATGCCGTCCGCATGTTACGCCATAGCCGCCCTGTCAAAAAGAAGCTGGACAGCGCGGATTGGCGGTTGCTCGACTCCCTCGTCGCCGACCAAGCGATCAAGGCGCCGCTCAAAAAATATTTTGCCGTGATCGACACACCCTGGGAAGAAGCGGCACAGGCTGCCCAAGTCCTCACCTTGCACCAGGCTCCGTAAAGCAACCCGTTTGCACCATCCCGATCACCTATGCTATAATTGCACCTGCCCGCTTTGAGGAGATAGTATGCGTTTTGCGGAGGCGGAAGAAAAATACCGCGAATTTGAGCGTCAACTGCGCTCCGGCGAACTGACGGAACACGAGTTTTACGACAAAATAGCCACATTGCAGCTGAACGACGACCGAGGCCGCCGGTGGATCATCAGCGGTCGAACCGGTCGCTGGATGTTGCACGACGGTCAACAATGGGTCCCTGCCGAGCCACCCCGTGAAGGGGAATCGCCTTCCTTCCCTCCTCCCCCGTCCGAGATGGAACCCACCGTCATCACCGCTCCTCCACCGCCCGAACCTCCATCTCCGGAACCGGAGCCGACCGTTGTTGCATCGCCTCCTCCGCCGTCTGCATCCCCGACGGCGGAGACCGTTGCGGTCCGGTCCGGTGAGAAACCAAAGAAGCGGCCCAAAAAGCAGTGGGCCGTCCGGCCACTCACGCCTCGGTTGCTTGCGGCGGCGTTGGTCGCTCTGCTCTTATTCGGCTGCTTGGCGGCAGGAGGGACCTCGGCCTGGGTGTTGGTGCTCCGCAACCTGGGGGAAGAACAACCCACGCCTACCGCCGAAACCGCCGTAGCGTTGCTGCCCACCTACACCCCCCGCCCGGCGACGCCCACCTACACCCCCACCCCTACCCCGACACCCAGCCGCACCCCAACGCCGACCGATACCCCCCTCGCCACCAACACCCCTCGGCCCAGCCCTACCCCTTCCGCCACGCCGACATCCGCGGCGACGGCGGTGAGCGCAGCACCCACCTCTGCTCCGCCGACGGCGACGGCAACCGCCGGGCCGACGACATACACCGTCAAAGCGGGCGAGACCCTTTCCGAGATCGCCGCCCGCTTTGGCCTGACTACGAAAGATCTGGCCGATGCCAACGGCATCACCAACCCGGCCTTGATCCGCGCCGGGCAGGTTCTGGTCATCCCTGCCGCCACCGGCCTGCCGCCGACGGCCACGCCCACACCCACCTGGACGCCCATCTTCGGCGGAGCATCCCCCGGCGCGACCAAGACACCCTCCCCGACGCCGACGACAAGGGCCACCCCTACGCCCCGCCCCACGGCCACGCCGACACCCAAACCGACGGCCACGCCCAAGCCCACCCCCGCCAAGCCGACGGCCACCCCCAAGCCCACCGCCACGCCTACCGCCCCGGCAGCGACCCTTTCGGGCAAGATCGCCTTCACCGTGTGGAACGGGCCGCTGGGCAAGTATGAACTGTATGTCAGCCTCATTGACGGCAGCGGGCGCAATCGGCTGGGACAGGGCTTCCGCCAACCCCAATTCCGGCAGGATGGAGCGCTGCTGGCCGTCAACGGCGACGGCGCACCCAACTTTGAGCACCTGGTCACCATGGACGCCGGCGGTGGCAACGTGGTTGAGGTCAGCAACTACACCGAGGATAGCTTCCCCACCTGGTCTCCCGATGGAGCCATTGTGGCCTACTCCTCCACTTCCTGGGGGGATGGGCAAAGCCGGATCGGCATCGTCCACGACATGTTCGGCAAACAGCAGGATTGGATCAAGATCGGCGTCACCGAGATCCGGGGCGACTATCCCTTCTGGATGAGCGATGGGCGCGTCGTTTACCACGGCTGCGACTTTTTGGGCGATCAGGCAGCGTGCGGCCTCTACTGGGTCGGTGCAGGCGGCGGCAACTACCAACGGCTGACCACCCACCAAAGCGATACCGCACCCGCCGGTCACGGGACCAAAGTGGCCTTTATGTCGGCCCGCGACGGCAACTGGGAGATCTACCGGGTCAACATGGACGGCAGCGGCCTGAAACGGCTGACCAACAACAACGCCCAAGACGGCTTGCCCACCTGGTCCCCCGACGGCAAGTCCATTGCCTTCGTCTCGAACCGGGGTGGCGTCTGGGCGATCTGGGTGATGAACGCCGACGGCAGCAACCAGCGCAAGCTCTTTGACCTGGGCGGCGGCTACGGCAGCGGCGAGTACGATTGGACCAGGGAGCGCATCTCCTGGGCGCCCTGAGCCGGGGATCGGCGGAAATGCGCGGATTTTGGTACGCGGTGTTGCACAACTCCCACGTGGCGCGGATCTCCAGATTTGCGCTACGGGTCGCGTCGAGCGGACCTGTGGCTGCACGCATTTGTGCCGGATTCGTGGACGGCTTAAGAGAAGTGCCACGATGAACGGATCTGGCCGGGCGACCGGCATCGTTGCCGTTGTTTTGGTGATAGGGTTGGCGGCCCTATTGCCCCTGACCGCCGCACCGTTGCGCGGGCAGCCCGCCATCCTGGGCACACCGACGGCGACCCCCACCGCCACGCCGACCTTTACACCTACTCCCACGCCGACACCCACCTTCACTCCCTCCCCCACACCCACCCCAACCCGGACCGCCACCCCCACGCCGACGCCGACCATCACCCCCACACCGACACCCACCTTCACGCCGACGCCCGCTCCGGCGGCCTCCCATCTGTGGCTGGCAAACCCCATCCCCCCCGACGCGCCCGGCGACCGCTACCCCGGCGATTGGTTCCCCTACGGCGCGACCAACAAAGGACGCTATCACCTGCACCACGGCGTGGATTACATGAACCCCGCCGGAACCGAGATACTGGCCGTCGCTCCCGGTACGATCATCGTCGCCGGGGACGACCGGGAAGTCGTCTATGGCAAAAAGCCCGATTTTTACGGCAACCTGGTGGTGCAGGAACTGGACCAACGCTTCCAGGGGCAGCCGGTCTATGTGCTCTATGCCCACATGTCGGAGGTGTTGGCCTCCGTGGGGGAGCATGTGGAGACGGGCGACGTCATCGGCCTGGTGGGGCAGACGGGGGTAGCCATCGGCAATCACCTGCACCTGGAAGTGCGGCTGGGGGCCAACGATTACGCCCACACCCGCAACCCGCTCCTCTGGCTGCAACCGGAGCCGGGTCAGGGGGTCATCGCCGGGCGGGTGGTGGATGCCGACGGTCGGCCTGTGCCCGAAGTCCCCGTCATCTTTTTCCGCAACGGCAAGTGGTGGCGGCAAACGCAAACTTACGGCGACACCGACAAGGAAACCGACACACCCATCTTGGTCAACGGCGACGATCAACTGGGGGAGAATTTTGCCCTGGGGTTCGTGCCCGCCGGGGAGTACCTGGTCAAGGTCCAGGTCGGCGAAAAATCCTACACCAAACCGGTGACGGTCGCCCCCGGTGATGTCGGCTTTGTCTCCATTGTGACCGCAGGGGATTGACGCTTCCCACCGCGAAAACGCCGAGGCTCCGGGCCGAGACCGCATTCGGCGCAGCTGCGGACCGAAAGGGGATTTCTCAGATCTCGCGGGGGGCGGTGTACATGGCGATAATGTTCTCCAGCGGCGTATCGGCCTGGATGTAGTGGGCCGAAGCGCAGATGTACCCTCCGCCGCGCCCCAACACGCAGCATCGCTCCTGCACTTCGGCCTGAACCTCTTCCGGCGTGCCGAAGGGCAAGGTCTGCTGGATGTCAACGGCCCCGTGAAAGGCCAACCGGTCGCCGAATTCGGCCTTGATGCGGGCCATATCCATCCCGGCAGCCCGGGGTTGGAGGGGGTTTAGAACATCAATGCCCATTTCGTCCACAAAAGCGGCGATAAAGGGATAGATCGCCCCGCAGGAATGGTACATGATCTTGACCGGGTATCCGGCCGAGCGAATGGCCGCGTTCAGCCGTTGGTGACGGGGCAGAATGAATTCGCGCCACATGCGGGGCGAAAGGAGCGGCCCGCTCTGGATGCCCACGTCGTCATAGGTGTAGACCATGTCCAGCAGCCCCCCGGCGGCTTCAATGACGCGCAGGGTGTTCTCAATGTAGATGTCGGTAAAGCGGTCCATGATGGCGCAGGCGATCTCCGGCTGCTCGATCAGGTCCAGGAGGAACCGTTCGAACCCCCGCAGCCCCCAGGACCACTCAAAAATGCCGCCTACCTCGTAACGCAGATGATAGCGGACCGGGGCCTGCCACCGCTCGCACTGCGCCCGCACCTCGGAAACATCCCAATCATCGGGGCTGGGCCAATCCCAGTTCAAAACATCGCCCACCGTCTCGGCGTCGGCCAGGGGGTGACCGGCGTATTCGTCATAGGAACCGAACTCGTTGTCCACCCGGCGGCGGTGGGTTCCCCAGGCGTCGATGAACGTGCCGTCGGGCAGCTCGCGGGCCTTGTCGCCCACGTAGCGGGTCGTGACCATGCGGCAATCCACCCCCAACAGGCGCAAGATCTCCTCATCTTCGTCGGTGGCCAGGGCGGTGCGGAGCATCTCCCACACTTCGGGCACGGCCCAAAAATCAAAGGGCACGCGGTCCGGCTCCCGGTGGGCCAGGGCTTCTTCCACCCGTTCCCAGGGGGAAAGGGCGGCGGCTTCAGGGCGGCCATAGTGCAATTCCAAATAGGACCGCAATGCGACAGGTTCGGTCATTCCGTTTCTCCAAGTTGTTCGAAAAACGTATCTCTTGGCTGCCTGTTAGGGCTTTTGGCGCAGCGCAATACTCGGCCGGGGCAGGTTTCGTTTCTGCTCCTCAACTTCCCAAGCGTTGAAACGCCGATTGCCCTTCAAAATCCACGCAGAGACGGGGTCCCCTCATTGCTTCTCATACGGCTTGCCCTCCGCCGCGGGCGGTCTGGCCCTGACCGGTTCACGGCAGCCCCTGCATTGCCAACACTTCTTCAACCTCATCCAAAAACTCGGATAGACTCACCTGCCGACGCCCTTCGTCGCTGGTATCATGTTGCCGGGGAGCAGAAGCGGGATGACGATGCCAGGCACCGCCCAGTTTATCCCGCGCATAGAGCCGCCGACGGGCGTGCACCAACACCAGGTTCGTCGTGTCGTAGCGATCATTGCGGTAGACCTGCACAAACAGATCGGGAGCAATGTAAAGCCGTGCTTTGAGCAAATGCCGGCTGTGCTCCAATACCTCCAACCGAATGATATAAGTCCGGCGTTTACTCTCTTGATGCAGGGCCAAAAGCGTCTGGGGCACATTCACGGCGATTGCACCAAGCGTTTCAAGCGGTTGATCTCGGCTTCCATATCGGCGATGCCCGTGACCGACATCTCCCAGTCAAAATAGTCCTGTTCTACTTCAAAGGTTGGCTCGGAGTGCAAAACCATCTGGCGGAAGGACTCGAAGCTCTGGCCGTATTTGGCCTCGAACCGGCGGGCCTGGGTGCGGTATTTGATCAGATTCCTTTGCGCCCGCTCCAACAACAGTTGGGCCA